>NZ_JALBWO010000047.1:0-135510 GCF_050026815.1 Rhodanobacter ginsengiterrae
CGTGAGGCACTTGTGCGACGATGGTCGAGCACGCGCTTGAGCGAACTCATCGATCATCTACGACACCCCAGCGCACAACTGCTGGATCAACTGGGAGTGCCGGCATGAATTCGTGGGGAAACCTCAGGCTCTGACCCCTGTTTCCGGATCACCGGTTCCCGATCCCTGTTTCCGTTTATACGAAGCAGTGTCAAGTTCATTTAAAGTGTTGTCGGCCATCTTTCTTCAAGGGGAATGCGAATGTCTCTTTCGACTGAGCAGTTGCTCAGGCCAGAGCTTGCACGGGATGAACGTCTGCTATGGAGCGGTATGCCGCGGCAGGGCCTTTGTTTTCGCTCCAGTGACTGGCTGGCGGTGCCTTTCAGTCTGATGTGGGGAGGCTTCGCAATCTTCTGGGAGTACTCGGTGAGCACGACTCAGAAGGCGCCGGTCTTCATGACGCTGTGGGGTATTCCCTTCGTGCTGATCGGTCTATACATGATCGTGGGCCGATTTTTCGGGGACGCGTTCATGCGCAGCCGCACCTTCTACGGCGTGACTGATCAGCGTGTGATCATCATCGATGGACTGTTCAATCGACAGGTGAAGAGCCTGCTCTTGTCGTCGCTGAGCGACATCTCGCTGAGTGAACGATCCAACCGAAGCGGCGCGATCACCTTCGGCCCGAACATCTCGCCGTACGGTTCGTTCGGACGAGCCTGGCCCGGAATGGGGCGCAAGATGGCGCCGGCCTTTGACCCGATCGACGAGGTGCGGCGGGTCTACACCCTGATCCGTGAAGCGCAGCAGTCGGCTCGGCGGCCCATCGCCGTCTAGCGGAAAAATGGTGTCGGAGACAGTTCAAGGGCGCGAATCCGGTAAGGCCAGGAGCGATGGCATGACGATGGGATGGACTTTGCTCGGCACGTTCGGTCAGCTGGTGCTGGGGTATCTGCTGTTCATGCTGGTGGCCTTTTCCGCCGGCGGATTGGTGAGCGGCAATCGGTTTCGCCCGGCGCAGGTGAAGATGCTGGACTTGTCTATGTACGCGTTGCCGGGGACTTGTGCGCTGAGCGCCGTGATCGTGCTTTGCCTGCACTGGGTCGGCGGCACCGCTTCGTCGTACGGCTGGTACGTGCTGCCGCTGATTGCGACTACGTTGTACGTTGCCTATTTCAACGCACTGGTTCGTCAGGCACGTCGAGGTCAGTAGCCCGGAAAACGGGCACGGGTGCACCTTCGAAAAGGCCGGAAGAGTGGGCACGATCGCGGCATGAGCTTTCAGTGGTCCGGATGCGGCAGTGTCCTTGGCCCTCTTGGTATTAGTATGGACAGGTCTGTTTGGCAGGGTCTTGGAAAGATCGAGGAAGTCCATTCGCCGGCCGTGCCGGCCAGTGCCAGGAGGAGGTCGCAATGAACAGGAATTTTCTTTTTGCCATGGGGCTGACGTTGCTTGCGCCGGCGGCCGTGGCGCAGATGGCCGCAAAGCTGGATCCGGGTTCCGCGGGGCAAGTCGTGCAGAATCAGGAGGCGGTGGACAGGGCAATGCAGAACGCGGCACGTGAGATGGAAACGGCGCAGCGCCGCTCCTGGCTCAACGCGATGGCCAATCTTGCCAAGCTTCGCGTCAAGCTGGCCGAGGCCTGGCAAGCCATGGGCATGTCGCCGCAGGTGGCCAAGGTGGTCGCCGACGCGTACGACCCGAACCTGGCCGCGCGCATGCACCCTGAATCGCTTCGCGGGAAGAGCGACGCGCAGGTCGCGGAAATGCTCCAGTCCGCGATCAGGGAAAAGCACTACCTGAGCGCCAACCAGCTGCTGATCGATTACGAGCGGAACAGGCTCAGGATGGATCAAAGGGGACGGGGGTAATTAAAAGTTCCACCCCGCGCGCAACACACCACGCCCGCGACCTCGCGGCGACAGGCGTCACCGCCCCACGTGCCATGACTGGCAGCCTGAGCGCGAAGGTAGGGGAATGGCGCGCGAGGGTTTGCGCCTCGCCACCGACGCCGACGAGCTTGGCGATCCCATGCTTTGAACCTTGGGTTCCGGAATCTTTGCCGGCGTACAGGGCTGACGTCGTGGCGCGCGGAGGCCGCAGGCTTGGGTGCAAGGTACAAGCCTTTGTGCACGGATCGGGTTCATCCGGGCGCGGGGCGGGGTTGGCGTCGGCTTGCCGATGGTCGGACTGATCCGGCACCTGCGAAGGGGACTAGACTGACCCTGGTAAACGTCCCCGCCCTGCGGCGTGGAGGGTTTCGGCATGGTGACCTGGGCGTACGCAGCCATCCTGGCATGGTCAGTGGCCATGCCCGTGCCTCCTGCATCGGTCACGCCGGCGGTGTCGCCGATGCCGCGCCCGGAGCAGGTCATGGCGGTGCCGGCCGAGTTGCGTGCGCAACTGCAGCAACAGGTCATCGATGCCGGCGGTTCCGGAAGATCGCGACTGGAGCGGCTGGCGGCCTTCCTGTTCAAGAAGCCAGGCCTCGGCATGGAGTATTCAGCCGACGCCACCTTGACCGTCGAACAGGCCTACCGCACCCGCAAGGCCAACTGCCTGACCTTCACCCTGCTGACCGTGGCGCTGGCACGCGAGGCGGGCTTGCAGGCCTACGGGCAGGAGCTTGACAACATCGCGACCTGGCGCGTGGACGACGGCATCGTCTTCCGTTTCAACCACGTCAACGCGGGAATCGCTGTGGGTGGCTCGCGCTTCACGGTGGATGTGGCGCGGGATCAGGTGGTGGCGCGCAACCCACCCGAGCCGATTTCCGACCAGCGTCTGCTGGCGCTCTACTACAACAACCGTGCTGCCGAGTTGCTGGTCGGCGCCGCGCCCGCGGCGGCCACTCCGTACATGACCATGGCGTTGCAACTGGCCCCACGCTATGCCAACGCCTGGGCCAATGCCGGCGTGTTGCAGCTGCGCCAGGGCGACCCGCCCGCGGCCGAACGCGATTACCTGAGGGCGCTGGCGCTCGACCCGGCCAATGCGAGTGCGCTGGTCAACCTGGTGACGCTGTACCGAAACAACGGCGACGAGGCGCGCCACGCCATTTATGCGCGTCGTCTCGAGCAGGTCCAGGTGAAAGACCCCTACTTTCAATTCCTGCAGGCCGAGGACGATGAGAAGCAGGGCGATTACGCCGGTGCCGTGCAGCACTATCGGCAGGCCATCCGCCTTTATGACGGCGACTCGCGTTTCTACTTCGGACTGGCCCACGCCTATCAGCAACTGGGCAAGGATCGCTACGCGCGGCGAGCCATGAACCGTGCCGCCGAGCTCGATCGCAACGGCGTCAAGAACAGAAACTAGGGCCAAATCCGGGCCATCTCCATAGTGGGATAACTACCCCTGTCCCTTTTTCGGCCTGGGATCGGTCATGGTTGCGAGTCTCTGTGGCCGCTGGTGATACGCGCAGCGAGTTCACTTTCATAGGTGGAAAAGCTGAGCGGAGTTAACCGGCTTGGCGCGATGGCCGGGTTTGCCACGTGGCTCGTGGGCATGGGGTGCCAACTGGCTAACTGGGGCATAGCTACCTGAACAGATAATCGATGAAATACAAAATTAAATTGCCATAGAACCTATCCCAGTGTAATTTAAATTTATATGGCAAAGCGAACGCCCCCGACGCACCCTGCTGCCCGACGAGCCATTCAAGCGCTCGGCGGGCGCCTGCGCGCCGCGCGGCTGCGGCGGCGGATGACGCAGGCGATCATGGCTGAGCGCGTAGGTGTCAGCGTCCCCACCCTGTCGAAGCTTGAGGAAGGTGACCCTTCCACCAGCCTTGCCACGATGATCCGTGTTTTGACCGTCCTGGGATTGGTGGGCGACATCGACAAGATCGGGGCCGAGGACAAACTCGGAAGGGAGCTGCAGGACAGCGAGCTTGCGCCGCCGCGCCCCTCTCGCCGGCGCGCCGGCGCGTCAGCGACGCGTTCGTCCACAACCAAGGGAACGGACACGCCATGACCGAATTCGATGTGCGGCTCGACGACCAGAGCTTGGGCGGCAGCGCTCTTGTCGGTCACCTGCAGCGTTCAGGCAACCGCGGTCGCGAAGCGATCGGTTTTGAATACGCTGAGGACTGGGTTGCGGGAAGGACACCCATCGCGCCTTTCGAACTGGATCACCAACTGCTTCTCGGCCCGGGCCGTCAGTACGCGCGAGGCGGCGCCACCAGGCTCTCGCCGGCGTTCCAGGATGCCTCGCCCGATCGCTGGGGCTGCATGCTGATCGAGCGACGCGAGCGCATTCGGTCCAGGCAACGGGGCGAGGCGCCACGGCGCCTGACGGAGTGGGACTACCTGGCGGGTGTCAGCGATGAGACACGCATGGGCGCCTTGCGCTTGTTCAGTCCGAACACGCAGCACTTCGTGGACGGCGACCGTCTCCAGGCTCCGCCTCTGGCGGATCTCCGCGAGCTGGAGGCCATCACGGCCGAAGTGGAGCGCGACGACGCCGATGACACGCCCGAGCGCATCGAATGGCTTCTTCATCTGGCCGCACCGGGTTCCGCGCTCGGCGGAGCACGCCCCAAAGCCGCCATCCGCGACGTCGACCAGTCGCACTGGCTCGCGAAATTTCCGTCCAACGACGATCGGCACGACATCGGGCTATGGGAATACATCACCTACCAGCTCGCGCGGATGGCCGGCATCGAGATGCCAGAAGCAAGAATCCTGCGACTATCCGAGCGCGGCCATACTTACCTGGCGCGCCGCTTCGACCGCCAGGAAAACTCGCGCCGCGTCTATGCGTCGGCGCTCACGCTGACGGACCGCGACCATAGCGAGGGCGCTTCGTACCTGGATATCGTGCAGATCATCGAGAACGACGGTGTCGCGAAGCGTATTGGCGCCGACCTTGAGCAGATGTGTCGGCGCGTCCTGTTCACCCTCCTGGTGGGAAATCGCGACGATCATCTGCGCAACCACGGATTCCTGCGTGAGGGCAACGGCTGGCGCCTGTCGCCCGCCTTCGATATCAATCCCAATCCCGAAAAGGACGTTCACGTGTTGGCGATCGATGACGTCGAACCGACCCCGGATAGCAGCTTGTGGCGGAATACGGCCGAGTTCTATCGGGTCAAGGGGAAGGCGCGGGACCGGATCGAGTCGGAAGTGCGTCAGGCTGTTGCACAGTGGCGGGGGGTGGCCCGTGCCCAGGGGGCGTCACGTGGCGAAATCAATCGCATGGCAACGGTGATTGATCCGCAGCGCTGACCGAGGCGCTCGGCGAGCGCGAGGCGTGCCAGGGTTGAGCTTCTGTTCGCTGGATTCGCGCGGGCATGAAGAATTCTGGCAGGAGAGCGCCTTGTTCCGCTGCGGGATTCTCCCTGAATCGTCCCACGGGCAGACCGGCGATCCGGCCCGGTTGCCGAGCACGAGCCAGCCAACACGGAAAAACAGGTGGCATCGACGGGGTGGAGGGAAGGGACTTGGAGAACGGAATGCCGTCGGTCACCGGCCGATCCGCCTGGATTGCCCGATCCCAATTGACCACCTCACCTTCCTGGTCGATGCCATCCATCCCTGCACGGAAGACGCGGGACTGCTTCGCCCGCCGGTACGCCTGGCGGCGACGGGTCACCGGCCATGTGCGGCAATCGGCAGCGGTGAGATTTTGTTACAGCGGCCAGACACCTTACCTTTGCCAGCCGCGGATGCGTTGCTGATGCCACTGGCACGAGCAGGCATGCGGCGGTTGAGCGGTGCGGCGACGTATCGATGACTACGTATCTGGAGAGTAGATCGGCAATGGCACACGATCACGCGCATGCGCCGGGTCACGGCGATACGCCCAAGGACTTCGGCATGGCCTTTGCGGTTGGCATCGGCCTCAATCTGGCCTTTGTCGCCGCGGAGGCGGTCTACGGCATGCTGGCCAACTCGCTGGCCCTGCTTGCCGATGCCGGCCACAACCTGAGCGATGTACTGGGGCTGGCGCTGGCGTGGGGTGCAACGGTGCTGGTCAAGCGCCTGCCCACCAGGCGCCGCACGTACGGCCTGCGCCGGTCGTCGATCATGGCCTCCCTGATCAACGCGGTGCTGCTGCTGGTGGCGGTGGCGGTGATCGCCTGGGAGGCTATCGTTCGGTTCCAGCATCCGCAGCCGATCGCCAGCGGCATCGTGATGGCGGTCGCCGGCGTCGGCGTGGTGATCAACGGCATCACGGCGTGGCTGTTCGCTTCAGGCTCCCGCGCGGACGTCAACATCCGCGGTGCGTTCCTGCACATGGCAGCCGACGCCGCCGTCTCGGTCGGCGTGGTGCTCGCCGCACTGGCGATGCGCGCCACCGGTTGGCTGTGGCTCGATCCGACGGTCAGCCTGCTGATCGTGGTGGTGATCACGATCGGCACCTGGGGGCTGCTGCGCCAGTCGCTGGATCTGGTCATGGACGCGGTGCCTGGGCACATTCATCCGGATGAAGTGGAGCGTTACTTCGAAGGCCTGCCCGGCGTGGTCGCCGTCCATGATTTGCACATCTGGGGCATGAGCACGACCGAAGTCGCCCTGACCGTGCACCTGGTCAAACCGGATGCGCAGATCGAGGATGCGCTGCTGGCCAAGATCCAGCACGAGTTGCACGAGCGCTTCGGCATCGATCACACCACCGTGCAGTTTGAACTCGGCGACGCCGCCCACCCCTGCGGCCAGGCCCCGGTCACGGCGGTATAGCGGGGCAGGGAAACCGGGGTCAGGTTCACTCGATTCCACCAGGGAAGTGAACCGGCCAGGCGGGTCAAGATCACCGCCATGCGTGCCGAGGTTCTCGCGCGGAATTGACGGGGACGTCGCAGCGTTCCCCTGAATGTCGGTGTCGCGCCATCTGCGCCTTGCCTCGTTTCGCGCTGTTGCGCGGACATCTCGAATGATAGGCTGCGGCAGATCTGTCTACACCCGCGTCAGCCCTTATGAAGAATGCGCCACCGGGATACGCGTGTCCGTTCTGCGGTATCGCCGAGACGCTTCCGTCGCCGGCTCCCGAATCGGCTGTTGTCCTGGTGGATGCCAACGTGTTCGCCCTGGTTCCGACGCACCACTACGCTGGCATAAAGGGCAACTGCCTGGTGGTGCCTCGGTGCCACTACGAGAACGTGCTGGACATCCCCGACGACCTCGGCCGCGACGTCTTTCATGCCACGCGTCGCCTGGCGCACGCCATGCGAACTGCCTTCCAGTGCGAAGGCATCTCCACTCGCCAACACAACGGACCCGCCGGCGATCAAGACGTGTGGCACTACCATCTTCATGTGTTTCCCCGCTATCCAAACGACGGCCTGTATGCGGGGCAGAAGGTGCGCTACAGCGCCGAGGAGCGCATGGAGCTGGCAGCCAACCTGCGGGCTGCCTTGCGGTAAACGAAGAGACACCTTCGGACCCTCTCTCTCCCTTGTCCGCTACCAGAGCGGGCCGGGAAGGCGGTGGCTGGGCTCATTCGCGGCGCACGGAAAAATCGGCGGCGGCGGAGATAGTTGGGCTGGGCTGATGCCCTCGATCAGCTGCGGCATGCTTTGCGCTGCGTGCCTGGCCGGCGCTGTCGGCGGCAATAAACCCCACAAGGCGATGTCGAATGCCGACAGCTACCGTTTCTTCGTCGAGGCGGCGTTCGGGTAGGCGAACGGGAACGGGGCCAGGTTCGCTTGATTCAGCTGGCGAAGTGAACCCGATGCTGTCGGTCGACTGGTTGTTGGCCCTGACCTGCGTCGACGGGAACCCGGCGGCCCAGCGCCTGTCTCGACTGCGCCGAACAGCCGCCGTGGCTGTCCTTGTTGCTGCCAAGCACGCTCTCATTCCATCGATTTGCCGGCTAGATGTTCGCCTCGTAGGGCTTTCCGGCAACGCAATTCTCGACGGCTTGCGGGGTGATCTTCGCGTAGGGCTGCAGCGTCACCACCGAGTTCACCATGCGCTGCTGGCTCTGTTCCACCTTGCCCAGCAGGCGACAGAACTGCGGCGAATGGACCATGGCTTCGGCCTGCTTGCCGATCTTGTCGCCCGCCTGGTCTGCGCGGCCGATCATGGCGGCGAACAGCACGCGACTCATCGCGTGATCGGTGATGCGGGCGGTGTCTGACAAGGTGAGGTCGACCAGCTGGATCACCGCGGCACGATAGTCACGCGTGAGCAGCCGTTGCTCGCCGGTCAACGGCAGGCTGTCCTTGCCGATCTTCACCATGCCCGACGCGTCGATGTTTGCCTCAGGCAGCCCCTTGGCATTCATGCTGAGCGGTTCGTTGTGCAGCGAAACACGCTCGGCTTCGATCTCCCTCGTGGCAACACCGGAGCAGCCAGCGAGCAGCAAGCTGACAAGCACGGCGGGGGCAATGCCCATGCGGAATCGTTTCGATCGGTTCATCGGAGCATCCCTGTTCGGTGATTCAGTCGGTGTCGGCGCAGGCGTCGCACTGGCAACGACGCCAGGCCGAAGGCGGCGATCCGATGCACGCGCCCCCGACGGTCTTTACTCTACTGTCCGCGGCGGCACGTTCCCACCCGACTTCCGGCACACGAAGGGCTGAGCCGATCAGGGCCCTTGCTGACAGCCCCTCCGCTCATCTTGACTGAGCCGGTGCCAGTGCATCGGCGCCTGCGGGAAACCGCAGTTGTCCCGACGTATCGTGCGTGGTGCGCGACACCGCCTCGGCCACGTCAATCGAAGGGCGCGGAGATAATTGACTTTGGATAATCACCTCCGTCGTGGGTCCCCTATTCCGGGCCACTAACGGGCGCGCTCGAACACCATGTTCTCGAACTCGATGGCGGCGACCGCACCGTCCTTCACGGCGAAGCCGAGGAAGTTCCCCGTGCCGGGCGCGAACTCCACGCGGACCTGATCCGGCTTGACGCCCGCCGTCGCCGTCGATGCGACGCGGCCCCAGCGGATCAGCATCGACTGCCGGTCGCCGAGCGTTACGCTCATGTCACCCAGCAGGGGGGTGCTGTAGGTGCCGGCATAGGCCGTGCGCGGCAGGGACAGCTTCCAGGGTCTGGACGCGATCGCCGCCCGTTGCCTGGCCACCATCGCAGGCACCGTGCGTGCCTTGGCCTGCAGTTGCTCGAAGCGCCGTGTCACCTCGGCCGTGATGCCGGGTTGATGCAGCAGGGTGCCGTAGACGTAGTCGGCGATCAGGTTGCCGAGCTGCGCGCCAAGGAAATCTTCGTTGCTCAGCACAACCAGCCCGATGTGCGCATCGGGCATGAAGGAGAGCTGGGTATGGAAGCCGGCAAAGCTGCCGAAATGGTGCAGCAGGGTGTGGCCTTTGTAGATGCCGGTGTACCAACCCCAGGCGTAACCGCTGCGCGGAAAGTCCATGTAGCGCGCGTCCAGCTTCACCTGCGGTTGCTGTGAGCGTTCGATCACCGCGTGGGCGAAGGAGTCGTCGCGCACGGCCAGCTGCGCCAGCAGGAACCTGGCCAGATCGGGCGCGGTGGAGACCAGGCCGCCGGCGGCCTGCATGGTGTCGTCGAACTTGCGCAGGTACAGCGGCTCGCGCGGCTGCGTGCTGATGAATGAATACGGCTTGGCCAGCGGCCACCCCGCCGCCTCGGCCTGACTGATGAACGCCGAGGTGTGGCGCATGCCCAGTGGCTGGAAGATCGCGCGCTGCAATTGCGTCTGCCACGGCATCGCGAACCGGCGATCCAGCCAGACGCTGGCGATGTTGTAGCCGACGTTGGTGTATTTGAACTCGCCCCGCGCAGCCTCGGGGTCGGCGCGGGAAGTCGCGACCAGGCCGGTCAGCGACTGCTCGTCGTGAATGCCGCTGAACGCCGTGGCCCATGCCAGCGGCTGGTTGTCGATGCCGGAGTCATGCACCAGCAGGTCGCGCAGCGTCACCACCTGCGCATCGATGCCGCTGAAACGGGTGGCGGGGAACATCTGCTGCAGGGACATGTGGGTGTCCAACTGCCCGGCCGCTTCCTTCATCAGCACGTTCAACGCGAAGAAGGGCTTGGTGTCCGAGGCGATGTAGAACACGGTGTCACGCGTGACCGGCGTGCGCGCCTGCATGTCGGCGAATCCGAAGTAGCCCTGGTAGATGACTTCGCCGTCCTTCACCACGGCTACCGCGGTGCCTGAAGGGTATGCAGTGGCGTCCTTGGTCTGCTGGATGAGTTTCGTCAGCGCATGGAAATCAGGCGTGGAGGCGCCGCGGGCTGGCGAGGCAAGGGCGACGAGGAGTGCGGCACAGGCCGCTGCGACATGGTTCATGGAGATCCCTGGCGGAGGTGGAAGGCCGGACCCGGGCGGCGATCGTTGGCATGCGCAGGCGGCGACCTGGCGAGGGAGCCGGCGTGGACAGGGAGACCACGATGGCGTGGTCGGTTGCAAACCCCTGCGACAGACCTGGCTGGCCCCGATGGACGGCAATTGCCGGCGCGGCCGCAACCCTTTTCCGCGCCCTTGCATCCCAGAGGCTGATTCCTTGGTGGAGCAGTGCATGGACAGGCGGATATCGCGCGTGGTGGATCGGGATTGCCTGCGTTGGCGTTGGCTGCTGGCCTTCGTGCCGTTGATCGTGCTGGCGCATGAAGTCCATGAACTGGCGCATACGGTGAGCGGGCGCATCGTCTGTGGCCGCTGGGCGCTGCGCGATTTCAGTCGCTGGTCGATCGAGCACTGCACGAGCTGGCTGCCCACCGCGATGGGGCCGGCGTTCTCGTTCGCGTTGATGGCGGCGGGTGTGCTGCTGGCGCGTGGCTCGCGTGGCTCGCGGCGCTGGCTGGCGCTGGCGCTGATCTTCGCGGCCAATCCGTTGGCGCGGATCATTACCGTGGCTGCCGGACACGGCGACGAGCTGCTGGTGGCGCACATGCTCAGCGGTATCGATGGCCCTTCCCTGGCGCTCTACCTGCTCACCCTGGCATGCGTGCTGCTGCTGGCCGGCGGCGCCATCGTCGCGGGTTGGCATGCCACCGACGGGCTGCGGGCACGGGTGGTGACGTTCGCGTTGCTGCTGCTGGCCGCCATCGCGGTGACCGGCCCGGGCACCGTGGCGTTCAATCACCTGCTGCAGTCCGGCGTGCTCGACCAGCCGGTCGCCGGGGCGCCCGTGCTGGTGCATCTGGTCACGCTGGTGGCGCTGCTGTGCCTGCTTGCCAGCGCGCGCTGGCTGGGCAACCCTTCCGTGCGCAGCGGAAGGGCGACGAATCCAGATGGACGAATTCCAGGGGACGCAGGCAACTGAGTCGGACCCGTTCCCCCGCCCCGCAGCATGACCCTTTGGCTTTTCTCAGTCCCGTTCGGCGGGCGGCATCGACGCCGGATCCATCCACAACGCCGCCCACATGTGCCCGTCGGGATCGGCAAGGTCGCGGGTGTACATGAAGCCCAGATCGTCGACCGGGTTCACGTCGGCCTGGCCACCGTGGGCCGCCGCGGCAAGGTTCATCGCGTCGACGGCGTCGCGGCTGTCCAGCGCCAGCGAGAGCATCGAGCCGCAGCTGCCGGCCGGCGGGAACGGTCGCTGCGTGAAGGTGCGCCACTTGGGGTGGGTCACCACCATCACGTAAATCGCCTCGCTCCACACCATGCAGGCGGCGGTGTCGTCGCTGAACTGCGGGTTCTGCTCGAATCCCAGCGCCCTGTAGAAGGCGATCGAGGCGTTGAGGTCGGTGACCGGCAAGCTGACGAAAATCATCTTTGTCATGGAGTTTTCCCGTGGGTTGTCTGAAGGCCTGAAGTCTCTACGCGGGTGGAGCTTCACCCGTACGACGATCGGCCCGGGCCCGGATCGACAACGGCCAGGGCTGAGTGCGCGGCGATCCCTTGCCGATCCGGTCCTTGCCGGGAACGGGCGCCGAAGAAGCGGGCTCGGGCCTGTCTGGGGTTCACTGATCCTTGCGTGGCGCGCGATGGTCCTTGCCACCCTGGTGCAGCACCAGCGCGGTGATCCTGCCGCCGGCATCACGCAGGAAGGTGAGCTGCGCATCGACCACCTTGTAGAAGAACTGGTCCGGCGCACTGGCAAACACCGGAAAAGCGGGCTGGCCGGTCAGTTGCACCATCAACTGCCCTGCCTGCAGCGTCACCTCGAACATCGCGCCGGGCGCAAGCTGGTAATGGCCGACGTACTGCGCGAGTTTGGCGGGTGTCAATGTGACGGCGTGTTGGCCACTGGCGGCCTCGGCCTCGCTCATGCGTGGTGCCGGCCGATCGCCATTTTGATGAAGGATCATGCCGACAACCTTGCCCGACGCATCGCGCTGGAAACTGGCGCTGGCGTCGACGGCCTCGGCAAAGAATTCATCGCGCGCGCTGGGAAAAATCGGCAGGGCGGCCTGACCGGTGCCCTGTGCATGGAGTTGATCCGCCACCCGGAAAATCCTCAGCACAAACTGCGGCGTCAGTTGGTAGCTGCCGACGTAGGCATCGAGCTGCCCGGGCGACATGGCAATGCGCACGCGCGGCGGCGGCAGCCGGGCGTCCGCCAACAGGGTTGCAAAGCCGAGGTCGTCCACCGAGCGGGAGATATTGGTGAGGATCACCACGCCGTGCTTTCCGTCGGCGGTGAAGCCCAGAAAACTGGCATAGCCGCCGGTGGCGCCGTTGTGCCAGATCACCGCGCCCGCGGGGTCGGGGCGGGTCATCCAGGCCAGCCCGATGCGCTCGCCGGGGCCATCGGCGCGCGCTGCGTGCGCCAACTGCATGGCCGGATAAAGCGCGGATTTCAGCTGACCCATGTTGGCCTTCAGGTAACGCAGCATGTCGCCGGCGCTGCTCTTGATGGCGCCCGCGCCCGCCAGTGCCTGGAAGTTCCAGTTGCCGACCGGCGTGCCGGCGCCATCGTGCCCGCTGGCCAGATGGGCGCGCATCGCGCCGGTCAGCGCGGTGGCACTGGAGGTCATCTGCAGCGGGCCGAAGATGCGCTTCTGCAAAAGCGCGTCGTAGGGCAGGCCGGCGTGCTGCGCCAGCGCGTAGCCGAGCAAGCCGACGCCCAGGTTGGAGTATTCATAGGCGCTGCCGGGATCGCGCGTCAGCGTGTAGCCGGCCAGGAACGCCTTCAGCTTCGCGCCATCGTAGTTGGCGTACGGGTCCTTGATCTGGCTCAGGTCGAGGTTGTCGGGCAGGCGCGGCAAGCCGGAGCGCTGCGTGGCCAGGTGCTCCAGCGTGATCGCCTTGCCGTCGCGCGAGGGCATGCTGAAACCCGGCAGCAGCTTGGCCACCGGCGTATCCAGTGTCAGCTTGCCGTTCTGTACGTCCTGGGCCAGCACGGTGGTGGTGAAGGTCTTGCTCACCGAGCCGATCTCGAACACCGTGTCGGCATCGGGCCGCTTGCCATCAGCCAGCGTGCCGAAGGCGTACACCTCGGCGTGCCCGCCATCGACCACGGCCACCACCAGGGCCGGATAGCGGCCGCTGTCGATGCGTTCGTGGATGGCCTTGTCCACGCGCGGCGGCAACAGCGCGGGGGACGCAGCCATGGAGGCCAGCGGCAGTGCAGCGATCAGGCCAGCCAGGAATTTCATGCAACTTCTCCATCAGGGAAAGAAGACCGGCGTCAGCGTGCACTTTAACGGGACCAGGTCGGTCGAACGCCGGCTCTGGCACCGATTCCTGGCGATGGCTTCAGCCGGGCAGCGACCGGGTGCGTGCGGAGCGCGGGCAACCGGGCTATCGTGCCGTCCTGATCACGAAGAAACACCATGACCAAAAGCTACGACCCACCGCTGACCACCAACCCGCACGCTCCGCTCTACCGTGTCGACAAGGCCATCCGCGCCGCGCAGCAGCGGCTGGATGCCGCGATCGATGCGAAGCGCCATCACACCAGCCAGAATCTGGCCCATGAAGTGATCAGGGAAGCGCGCGAAGGGCTCAAGAAGTCGGAGCAGCTGCGGCTGCTCAAGCTCAGGGAAGTCGCGCAGAAGGCGGCCGAGGCCGCGGCCGATCGCGCCTGAGTCCGGATCGGCGGCCAGGGATCGGTCGTCCGCGCTCCGACCATGAAAGAACCGGTTGGAAGATGTCTTCCTTGCGCAAACGGATCGTGAGCATGCTGATGAATGGTTTTGGCCGGACAAGGTTCCTTCGCTTTCGCCCGGCGCTGACAATGGTCGTGCTGGCCATGTTCTGGACCACCGCATACGCCGATGAGGCGCGCGTGGTCTATTACGACGTTGTCGGCAACAGCGCCACGACGTTGCGTGACGCCATGGACCGGCAAGGCCCGCTGGACCGGGCCGGCAAGCGATTCGACGGGCACACCACATGGCAGCTGAAGTGGAGCTATCGCTACGCGCCTGTCGGCAGTGAGTGCAAGTTCACCAGCATGAGCACCTCGCTGGAGGCAACCATCGTGCTGCCTCGCTGGGTGCACGATGAGCGGGCGTCACGTTCCCTGATAAAAAAGTGGGACAGCTACGTGGTGGCGCTGCGTGGCCATGAGGATGGTCACTATGCTCACGGGCTTGCTGCGGAAAAGGAGCTGGACGCACTGGGTCAGTCGTTTCGCGTAGCCGGTGCCTGCTCGACCATCGCCAAGGCGTTCAATGACCAAGCCAGTGCGATAGTGGCCAGGTATCAGGCCCTGGACGTGACCTACGATCGCGACACCGATCACGGGAAAAATCAGGGGGCGACATTTCCCTAGGCAAAGCGGGTGTCGGCCTGCGACGGCCGGCGCACACTCCGGGCAAACCGATGAGGGCGACACCATGGCAACGCACGGTAGTGAGGATATCGATCCCGCGGTGGCGCCCTCGGGCGCCGGTTGCGTGGAATGTCTGCAGGCTGGCCTGTGGTGGCTGCATCTTCGCCGCTGCGCCTTGTGCGGACATATCGGCTGTTGCGACACCTCACCGCATCAGCATGCCACCGCGCATTTCCATGAGACAGGCCATCCGGTCATCACCAGCTTCGAGCCCGGCGAAGACTGGTTCTACGATTACCGCACTGACGCCGCCTTCGAGGGGCCGACCCTCCGCGGACCGCACATGCATCCACTCGATCAGCCGGTGCCCGGTCCGGCAGGACGGGTGCCGCACAACTGGCAGGATTTGCTCAACGACTGACGCCACTGACCGGTGGCAGCGCCGTTTTCGCTGCCGTAGCGGAACCGGCCCAGGTTCGCGCGTGGTCCGTGCGGAGGCGCCCCGCCGGGAACCCTGATCAGGATGGACGCCGAGCCGTTGTCGCGGCCCATCCGGGCACGCCGATCGAGGCCTTCCCGGCGATGCGCGCCAGGTCGTGAAGGCTTGAGTGCATCTGCGCGCGCGGCGTTATGATCAGCCGGATGTGATCCCCTCAAGAGCCGCCCGCCGGATGGCCAAACCGGGGGGAGCGCAACGCAAGGACCGGACCCCATGGAATCGATCGGCGCCAATTTGAGCGAGATGCAGCGCACGCCTCTGGCGTCCGCGCACGTTGTCGCGTTGCGCGAGGCAGGTACGCAGGTGAACTACACCGCTGGCACCTACCTGGCGCGGCCGGGCCAGTTGGCCGACCGCTTTGTCTATGTCCTCGATGGCGAGATCGAGGTTGTCAACGCCTATACCGAAGAGCGTCATGTGCCGTCGACACTGGGGCCGACCCAGTTCATGGGCGAGATATCGTTCCTCAACGGCGGCAACGTCTCGATGGCGATGCGCGCCGTGCGCGATACGTCGGTGATCGAGGTGCCGCGCGCCACGATGCTGACGCTGATGTCGCAGATTCCCGAGATGTCGGACATCATCATCACCGTTTTCTCCGCGCGCCGCCGCCGGCAGATCGAGCAGCGGGACAGTACGCTGGTGTTGATTGGCGAGGAGCTGGACCGCGATGTCCGCTGCATCGCTGAATTCGCCAATCGCAATCGCATTCCCTACAGCTCGCATGAGCTTGGCAGTGCCGAAGCGCAGGCGCTGGCCGCAACCTGTTCGCTTGCCCCCGGCAGTCCCGCCGTCATCTTCGGCCGGGACACGGTCATCAGCGATCCGACGCCGGACAAGGTGGCCCGTCTGCTCGGCCTTAACCTGGATCTGGTCGACGACGAGGACTTCGACGTATTGATCGTCGGCGGCGGTCCGGCGGGTGTGGCGGCCGGTGTCTATGCCGGCGCCGAGGGGCTTTGCGCGCTGGTCACCGAGGACATCGCCATCGGCGGCCAGGCCGGTGCGTCCAGCCGGATCGAGAACTACATGGGTTTTCCGACCGGCATTTCCGGTGCCGATCTGGTCTGGCGCGGCCAGGTGCAGGCAATGAAGTTCGGCACGCGTTTCGCCATGCCGCGCCGGGTCGCCCGGCTTGAGGCATTGGAGGGTGGCGGCTTCTGCGCGACCTTCGACAGCGGCAAGCGGATTCGGGCCAAGGCCGTCGTGGTGGCGACCGGCGTGCAGTATCGCCGCCTGCCGATCGAGCGACTGGCCGAGTTCGAGGGCGCCGGTGTCTATTACGCCGCGACCGACATCGAGGCCCGTTACAGCAAGGGGACCGAGGCGATCATCATTGGCGGCGGCAATTCAGCCGGTCAGGCAGCGATGTTCCTCAGCCGAACGGCGAGCCGCGTGCGCCTGCTGGTGCGTGGCCAGTCACTGGCGGCATCGATGTCCAGTTACCTGTCGAGCCGGCTCGAAGCGGAGCCGACGATCACCATCGAGTACGGCGTCGAAGTCAGCGCGCTGCACGGCAGCGGCCACCTCGAGGCGGTGACGGTGCGCGATGCCGCCAGCGGAAACGAGGAAACGGTAGCGAGCCGGGCGCTGTTCGTCATGGTCGGTGCCGCGCCCAATACCGACTGGCTGGCGGACCTGGTCAAGCTCGACCCGAAGGGTTTCGTGCTCACCGGTGCCGCGGTCGGCGCAAGCTCGCCGTTCGCCGCCTCGCTGTCGGGCATTTTCGCGGTGGGCGATGTGCGCAGCGGCTCGGTGAAGCGCGTGGCTTCGGCTGTCGGCGAAGGCTCGGTGGTGATTTCCAGGGTCTGGGAATTCCTCGATGGTGGCCGCTGAATCGGCCCGGGCGGCGGCAACCCGGGAGATGCGAAGCGGTACACGCCGGCCAGGATCTGACCCATGATGCGATCAGACGAAGCCGAGGGACCCGGGAAATCGGAACCGCTACGCTTGCTGAAGATGGGGGAAGCCGCGCAGAAGGTGGTGCAAGCCGAGGCTGCGAGGAAACAGGGGGAGGTTGGCAAACGCGAAGGGGACGAGGAAAGGGGTTGAGTGGTTGAACGAGGACCACTGCCTCCGTCGCCTCTTCTCGCAAGCCAGCCTGCATGTCTAGCCAGTTTGTATCCGGACGGACGAGGAATATCCATGGGAATGCTGACGCTGGGTGATGGCACGCTCAAGATTGAATGGTCTGTCAGGCGCAAGGGGCCCACTCCTGTTGAGAATGACGACAACAAGAGGCACTACGCGCGCTTGAATCAGCCCGGCTACGAGGCTTTCGTCCATTTCGAGCAGAACTCGTTTCTGGATGGCCAGCACGACGTCGTTCTCTCGGCGGTGCAGGCCGGGCATCTGAAATTCATTGCCGACATCCAGGTCGAAGCCGGCGACGGGTCATGGAAGTGCGGGTGGCTGCAGACCATCCGCAAGGCCAACCGCGATGCCCAATACCAGAACGGCCGAGCATTGCACCTGCGCATCCATCCGTTGCCGATTCGCGATGTGGAAGATCCGGGCGCCTGGCCGTTCTCCGACACGCCGTGCAAGCTGTTGCCCGGCACGCACAAGGTGAAATCGGAGGATTCACCCATCCACTATGTCCCCAAGGTGCACCCCCACGATGCGAAGTCCCTGTTGCAGTCAAGCTCGGGCGAGCTCGATTTCCTGACCCTGCTCGTCTGCTACAAGAAGGCCGACAAACGGTTGATCGTCCTCGACGGCTTTCAATGGACCCTGGATTTCAGTGGTGTCTACAAGTACGACGCCGGGAAAAACGTGAGCTGGACGCCCAACGGAAAAGGGTTGACGGTCCGCCAGATTGCGCACCCGACGGAGGGCATGGATTGCGACAGGGGCAATCCGCCGTTGTTCTCGCTGTGGGGTGCGGAGAAACTCTCCTTGAGCGAACTCTGTGCCGCCGATCAGATGCAGGAGAGCTTTGATGGCATTGGTTGGTCGGCTCATACCGATCACACCGACGATGAGGGCGACGTTGGCGTCAGTTGGCTGGCAGTGCAGCATTGACCGCCTGCCCCGGAGGGCAGCGAAACAGGGGCAGGGTGTACTTTTTCGTAGCTGGCGTTCCCGGATGTCGCGTCGGCTCCGTGAGTGCCTTGGCTCCCACAGGTCCGGGCGAACGTACCAGGTTCACTTCCCATCCGTCGATCAGTGAACCCGGGCCGGTTGGTTGCTATTGATCGACTTCGCGCAGTCCGCTCGCCGATGTCCTGCATCGGGCTTGCGGGTTGACCATCCCACCGACTGAGGCTTGACCATGTCCCGCACGAAAACCCGAATCCTGCTGACGATGGCCAGCCTGCTGGCCACCTCCATCGCCGCAGCCGGCAGTGTCGGCGCGCACGATGACGACGGCATGCTCGGCTTCAGTCCCGCCGCCGCCTCGGCCGAGCAGGCGCTGGAGCAGCGCTTCGATGCGCAGCTGGATCCGGCCGAGTTGCGCAGCTGGCTGCAGCAGATGTCGTCGCAGCCGAACCAGGTCGGTTCGCCGCACGACAAGGCCAATGCCGAGTTCATGCTGGCGAAGTTCCGCGCCTGGGGCTGGGATGCGCACATCGAGACCTTCAGCGTGCTGTATCCAACGCCGAAGAAGGTCGCGCTGGAGCTGCTCGGGCCGCATCCCTACACCGCCGTGCTGCACGAGCCGGTGGTGGCCGGTGATGCCACCTCCGGGCTGTCCGGCGCGCTGCCGCCATACAACGTGTATGGCGCCGACGGTGACGTCAGCGCGCCGCTGGTCTACGCCAACTACGGCATGCCGGACGATTACAAGGACCTGGCCCGACGTGGCATCGATGTGCGCGGCAAGATCGTGATCACCCGTTACGGCGGCGGCTGGCGTGGCCTCAAGCCGAAGCTGGCGCAGGAGCATGGCGCGGTCGGCTGCCTGATCTATTCCGATCCGCATGATGACGGCTACGCCAAGGGCGATGTCTGGCCGCAGGGCGGCTGGCGTCCGGCGCAAGGGGTGCAGCGTGGTTCGGTGGCCGACATGCAGGTCTATCCCGGCGATCCACTGACGCCGGGAGTGGGTTCCACCGCGGGCGCGAAGCGCCTGGCGCTGAAGGATGCGCAGACCCTGCTGAAGATTCCGGTGCTGCCGATCTCGTGGGCCGACGCCAGTCCGCTGCTGCAGGCGCTGAGCGGCCCGGTGGCACCGGCCAACTGGCGCGGCTCGTTGCCGCTGACCTACCACGTGGGACCGAGCACGGCATCGGTACACCTGACGGTGCAGTCGGACTGGGGCCGGAAACCGATCTATGACGTGATCGCGATGGTGAAGGGTTCGACCGCGCCGGAGCAATGGATCGTGCGCGGCAACCACCATGACGGCTGGGTGTTCGGCGCGTGGGATCCGCTGGCCGGCAATGTCGCCCTGATGGCGGAAGCCAAGGCCATCGGCGGCCTGCTCAAGCAGGGCTGGCGGCCGCAGCGCACGCTGGTCTACGCGAGCTGGGATGGCGAGGAGCCGGGCCTGCTGGGTTCCACCGAATGGGCCGAGACGCATGCCGCCGAGCTGCAGCAGAAAGCCGTGCTGTATATCAATTCCGACACCAACGGTCGCGGCTTTCTCGGCGCGGGCGGCAGCCACTCGCTGCAGCATATGGTCAACCAGGTGGCCGCCGGGGTGACCGACCCGGAAACCCGCGTCAGCGTGCGCGAGCGTCTGCGCGCGCGCCTGCTGGTGAATGGCAGTGCGGAAGGCGCCAAGCCCGAGGCGAAACTCGCGGCCGAGCTTGCCGCCAAGGGTGGCGATCTGCCGATCGAGGCGCTGGGTTCGGGCTCCGATTACAGCGGGTTCCTGGAGCATCTGGGTATTGCGTCGCTGGATCTGGGCTTCGGCGGCGAAGACGACAATGACGGCATCTACCACTCGCGCTACGACTCGTTCGATCACTACCTGCGCTTCGGCGATCCGGATTTCGCCTATGGCGTGGCGCTGGCGAAAGTCGCCGGCCACATCGTGTTGCGCAGCGCCGATGCGAACGTGCTGCCGCTGCGCTTCGGCGACTTCAGCGACACCTTGACCCGCTATGTCGGCCAGTTGCACCAGCTGGTCGACACCATGCGCAAGAACACCGCGCAGCAGCACCGGCTGCTCGATGCCCATGCCTATGCGCTCGCCGCCGATCCGACCCGGCCGGTTGCGCCCCCGGCGCGTGATTCCGACATGCCGGCGATCGATCTGGCGCCGCTGGACCGCGCCGCGCAGCAGCTTGCGCAAAGCACCGCGGCCTTGCAGGTGGCGTACGACCAGCAGGCGGCGGGTCTCGCGCTGAGCGGCGCGAAGCGCAAGCAGGTGAACCAGCTGATCGGCAGCATGGAACAGCGTCTCACCGATTCCGACGGCCTGCCCGGACGCCGCTGGTTCCGCCATTTCATCTATGCGCCGGGCATGCTCACCGGTTACGGCGTGAAGACCGTGCCCGGCGTGCGCGAGGCGCTGGAGGCGCGGCGCTGGGACGAGGCGAATCGCTACGCGATGGCGACCGCCAGAGTGCTTGACCGGTACCGCGCGCAGGTTGAACAGCTGACCCGGTTGCTCCGTCAGCACTGAAGCGGCAGGACCAGGAGCCCGCCACGGCCCCTTCATGGATCGGCATGTGGCGGGCGAATCGACCCGCTCCTTGGTCGGTCACCTGCGCGGGAGTGCGGCTGTGACCTTGGACATCCGCGCGTATTCGACCATCCGCTTCACGATGAGCGCGAACATCATCGCGATGAACACGGCATACGCATACTGGCCCCTCGCCACGCCGGTGCCGTAGGGAAACCAGATTCCCGGGACGCCCAGCGCGTTGAGCTCGGTCGCGAACAGGCCGATGCCGACCAGGACCGCGGCAAGCGCTGCCAGCCACGCGGATGGCTTGCGCGAGCGCGTCACGCCCAGCCCGATGATCCACAGATAAAGCGCGGCGAATGCCAGCCGCGCGCCCTGCACCACGATGTTGGCGGCCGGCTTGAGACCGTGGCTTGCGTCGGGCAAGAACCACGGGCGGCCGATCAGGGCGAACACGAGGCAGACCACGGCGAGCACGCTCACCGCGTGAAGCAGCCATGGCTTGCGCAGGCGGAACCAGTCCCGCCAGGCCAGCGTCCATGCCATCAAGGCGAGCGGCTTGAAGATCACGGCGGTCGCGATGTCATAGCAGCGGAGACTTTGCAGCGGCGTCCAGGAAAACGTCACCTGATTGATGCGCAGCAAGGCGAGCAAAAGCAGCGCCGCGCCCAGCCAGCGATGGGAGTCACTGGTGCCGGACGCGATCAGCCCCAGCACCATAATGGCCAGCAGCACAAAGGCAGCCGGTTCGAGCGCATCCACCACGTAACCCTTGAACGTCTGCAGCCACTGCACCTGATGCAGAAGCGCGATGCCGTCCGCATGGCCGATCGTCGGCGCGATGTGGATGCCGCCGTTGTCGTCACCCGCATCGAGCGGATCCATCCATACACGCAGCGCGATCAGGTAGCTTCGCGTGCCTGCCGACGATGACGGCGGCAACGGGAAGACGCTTGGCCGCACGCTGTACACCGCCGTGCCTTTTTCGCTGAACACGCCCGGCCCGCCGAGCCGCTTTCCGTCCACGTACAGTTGGTAGGTCGAATCGACCAGGGGCGGTCCCGCCAGCGCAAGATCGGCATCCGTGTCGCCGTCGATGGTGACTTTCAGGCGGTACCAGGCATAACCCGTGTATCCGGCATGACCTCGCCTGCTCCATCCGGAGACATAGCCCGGCAGTCCGACATCGCCGTCATGGGCGCCGGGTGCAGGCGTGAGGTCGACGGTTTCCCAGGTGCTGTCATCGAATTGCGGCAAAGCCCAGCGCAGATCGTCGCCGGTATGGAATCGCCATGGACCATTCAGCGCAACCGTCGAATGACCGAGCCGTGCGGTTTTGGTGCCGGCGGGCTCGGCGGATAGCGGACGGCTTCCGCTCATCAGGATGGAAACCACGCCGAGAAAAGCCAGGAGTTTCGCTACACGCATCTGTGCACTCCCTGCGAAGCAGGCATGAATACCGATCGGGACGACGAGGCGAACCTTGCTTGACGACGAGCGGCAACGACCGAAAACGACAACGGGCGACGGGCAGAACGGCGTGCGCATTCACGCCGTGCGCGCCGCGCCACCTTCCTGCTTCACCTTCAGCAGCGCCAACGCCTGCTGTCTCGCCGACGCGCGCAGCGACTTGCGCAGCACCGGATCATTGGTGGTGCGGGCAAGCACCATCCCGCCGACGCACAGCGCCACCATGGCTTCGGCGCGCCGGCGCGCATCGCGCACGCCCTTGAGTGCCGCCTGGTAGATGTGGCCCATGCCGCGGATCAGGTCGGTATACGCCTGTTGCGGCTCCAGTCCCGCCCGGGCGACATCCGACGGCAGCGCATAGAGCGGGCAGTGCAGATCGATGTTGTCCAGCGCTTCATCGCTGAGGTAGAGCTCCACCAGCATCCGGGCGAGCCCGCGCGGATCGCGGAGGTTCCGCGCCGCGCTGGCGGTCTTGATGGCGAACGGGTTGCAGGTGACGAAGCTGGCGACGGCGGCCGCGTACAGTTCGTCCTTGCTGCGAAAGTGATGGTAGAACGCGCCGCGGGTCAAGCCGGCGGCGGCCATGATCTGGTCGATGGTGACCTGTTCGAAACCGTGGCGGTTGAACAGGCGGCGCGCGGATTCGATGACGCGGGCGCGTGTCTGCAGGGCATGTTCGGGACTGTAGGACATGGGTGGCGACCTCCGTTTGCCAGATATAGCAGGCCTGCAAAATATGTTCTTTAACATAATTGGCGACTGCGTATGCTTGGCCGCCGAAGGTTCATCCAACGGAGGAAAGGCATGAAGATCTACTGGATCAAGGCGCAGGCGCCACGCCGTGTGCTGGCACTGGTGAAGCATCTTGGCATCGACGCGGACTGCATCGAGGTCGATCTGCTGGCGGGCGGGCTGAAGACGCCCGCGTACCTGGCGCTGAACCCGAATGGCAAGGCGCCGACCATGGTGGACGGCGATGTCACGCTGTGGGAATCGTCCGCGATCATGGCCTACCTCTGCATCAAGACCGGCTCGGACATGTGGCCGGCGCAGCACCCGGCCGAGCAGATCGAGATACTGCGCTGGCTGTCGTGGAACGACAACCACTGGTCGCGCGCGGTGGGAGCGTTCTACTTCGAGCTCATCATCAAGCCGGCCTTCCACCTGGGTGAACCGGACCGCTCGGAAATGGTCGCGATGATGCCGGAGCTGAGGCGACTGGCCGCGGTGCTGGACGGCCATCTGCAAGGGCGCGAATTCGTCGCCTGCGGTCGGCTCACCCTTGCCGATTTCCAGCTGGCATCGATGGCGTGCGACTGGCGCGATGCGGAGATGCCGTTCAACGATTACCCGCACGTCGCGCGCTGGCTCGATGGCCTGATGAGCCTTCCCGGCTGGGCCGATCCATGGCCGGCCAGATCGAACGCGCCGCAGGCTTCGGCGTTGGCGAATGGCTGAGTGTGCGACGGGTTCAACGCCGGCTGCAGAGCCGACATCATTTCGGAGAGTGGACCATGAAGAATTTTCTTGCCGTCTATACGGGCTCGGACGCGTCGCGCAAGGCCTGCGGTTGGGATGCACTGGGTGAGGCGGAGCAGCAGGCGCGCCGAAAGCAGGGCATGCAGGCCTGGCAGCATTGGGCAGAAACCAACAGGGAGGCCATCGTTGACATGGGTGCCCCGTTGGGCGAGACCACGCGGGTATCCAGGCAGGGCGTCGAAAACATCAGGAACGCGATGGCCGCGTTCACCATCGTCAGGGCCGATTCCCGCGAAGCGGCCGCGACGATGTTCGAAGGCCATCCGCATTTCACGATCTTTCCCGGCGACGCGGTCGAGATCATGGAATGCCTGCCCATGCCGGGGGAGAAGTGACGAGGAAGCTGCGCCGTGCCGGTGGTGCGGGGCGATGGTCGCCGCGACAGTCTTTGACGACCGCTCCGGCATCGGCATAGCATCGGCGCGCTCGCTGTTTTCTCGGGGAGGGGAAACCATGCCACGCGCTTCCGTTCGATCCGGCCCGACCCTGACCCGGCGGATGTATCCGTGGGTGCCGCTGGCCCTTGGCTTGGCCGTGTTCGCCGGCTTCGCGCCCACCTACTACCTGAAGTTCGCCTTCGCCCAGCCGGCACTGCCGTGGCTGGTACATCTGCACGGCTTGCTGATGAGTGCCTGGGTGCTGCTGTTCGCCAGCCAGACCTGGCTGGTGGCCAGGCAGCGGGTCGATCTGCACCGGCGCCTGGGTGTCGCCGGCGTCGCGCTGGTGGCATTGATCCCGATGGTCGGCTCGATGACCGCGATCGAGGGCGCGCGCCTGGGCCACTCGCCGGGGCCGCCGCCGCTGGTGTTTCTCACCGTGCCGCTATTCGATGTGCTGGTTTTCACGGCGCTTGCCGTCGCCGCGCTGGCGCTGCGGCGACGCACCGACTGGCATCGCCGGCTGATGCTGACCGCCACGCTGAACCTGCTGCCGCCGGCGCTGGGCCGCTTCGCGCCGCTGTACCTGCACCTGCCCGGTTTGCCGTTCGCCTTCGGCGTGACCGACCTGCTGCTGCTGGGCGCAGCAACCTGGGACACGTGGCAGCATCGCCGGCTGCATCCGGCGTTCGGCTGGGGCATCGGCGTGACCCTGGCGTGGGAGGTGGCGGCGGTTGCGCTGGGTTCGACGGCGGGGTGGCTGCACGTGGCGCAGTGGCTGACCGGGACCGGCTGACTGGCCGGCGCACGGCCGGTTCGCTGCAGTCGGCCAAACGTGTAAAAGGAGAGGTCAGGTCACGTGCCGGGCCCTGGTCGTCCTGCATGATTTCACCAAGGCTGTTTGATGCTCCGCGACGCCACGCCCGCCGATTTTCCCGCGATCCTCGCCCTCAACGAGGCGTTCGTCGCCGTGCTCAGTCCACTGGACCGCGAGCGTCTGGCGCAGCTGCATGCGCAGGCGGCGCTGCATCGGGTGATCGAACGGGACGGGCGGGTCGAGGCTTTCCTGCTGGCTTTCCGTGAGGGCGCCGACTACGACGGCGCCAACTATCGCTGGTTCGCCCAGCGCTACGCGCGTTTCCTCTACGTGGACCGCATCGTCGTCGCCGGTGGCGGACAGGCGCAGGGAGCGGGCAGTCGGCTCTATCGCGATGCCTGTGCGGTGGCGGCGGCCGATGCGGTGCCGTTGATCACCTGCGAGTTCGACATCGAGCCGCCCAATCCGGCCTCGGCACGGTTTCACGCCAGGCAGGGTTTCCGCGAAGTCGGCCGCAGGCAGCTCGACGGCGGCAAGACGGTTTCGATGCAGGTACTCGACGTGGCTGGCGTCGCCAGCGGAGCAGGTTGAGCCAGGCATGGCGCGCGGCCGGGCTTGCTTCGATCGCCGCAAGCGGCAGGCTCACTTCGACACCTGGGGCCCATCCCGCTCGCGGAGCTGCGCCCGCCACGGCGGGCGAACCTGGCACGCTTCAACGCTGCCGTACCGCCGGCCGGCGCGTAAAAGCCCAACGCAACCCTTGCCCGCCTGGCAAGGCATCAACAGCCAGTGCTTGGCGTGTGAAGCGACAGGTTCAGTCGTTCGCCTTGAGGATCTTCTCGATGTCTTCGACGGTGGAGTTGGTCAGCGTCTTGGCCAGCTCGCCGGTGAGGCGCCGGGTGGTTTCCCCGTGCAGCTGGGGGCGGATCTCGCCCATCGTCTTCGGATCGGCGATCAGGAACAGATGCTCGAACTCCTGCTTCAGCGCCGCGGCGTTCAGTCGCTGCACCAGCTGTTTGGCGAAGGTCGCTTCATCGGTCTGTTCCGGCGTGGCCTCGGGCGGGCGGTGGCCGGACGGTCCCTGATCCTCGGTGTCGTTCGTATCGGGTTTGATCAGCGCTTCCTGCTTCAGCCTCAACGCGTCGTGCTTGCCGATGTTGTGGAACAGGCGCGCATGCGTACCATCGGCCACCACCACCCATGTACCGGTAGGAATCTTGTGCATCTGCTTCTCCTGCATGGTGGCGCATCGGGGTGTTGCGCCATTCGGTGGATCCTAGCCGGGCAGATGTGAGCAAAATGGCGTGGCGGGGTGCGGGGTGGCGCCACTCGTGGCTGCGACGAAAGGCGGATCCGGGTGTTCAACGCCCGATGTTCCGCCAGGCGGGCGGGCGACTGCCCGCCGGGTCAGCCGGGGCGCCGCAGGCCACCCGGTATTCTTTTGTGCCCGGCCGAGGCATGCTCTGTCCGGGACCGTCGCAGCCTTGGGGCTGCGCCGAGGTCAACCTTGCCACGGGGGGCAGCACGATGACCGAAGCCACGCAGCGATCGGCTGCATCTTGCGCTCGCCGCGGATCGCCGATGGGTGATCTTCCGGCGTGCCTTCGGAGCGGGTACCGATGCTGCTGAGGCCAGACGCTCCGTTGCAGCCGCGCAAGGCCAGCCATGCGTTGGTGCCATACGCTGGCCGCGAGCGCAAGCGCATTGCGCTGCTGGCGATCTTCGTGCTCAGTTGGCTCAGCACGGCGATGGCCTGGGCAGTGATGGAATCGCGCGGCATTTCCTCGCCGACCTTGCGCGGCGTGTTTGCCGTGAACATGGTCTTCCACCCGCTGATGTTCGCGATGGTCTGCTGGCGCTGGCTGCCCGAGCGGATGGTCGACCTGGGCTGCCTGCTGTTTGCCGCCGGCATCTGCGCCGCGTGCATGGTGCTGCGGCTCTACTTCCCCGCGTATGGCGAGCACATCGACCTGGAACCGCTATACCTGTGGATTCCGGTGATCTACGTGTTCGCCTTCACCCTGGCCGGACACAAGTCCAGCCTGGCCATCTCGCTGGGCATCCTGGCGCTGTTCCTGGTGATCAGCCTGCCGTACCTGGTGCATGCGCCGATGCAGCGGTTCGCCAATTTCACCATCCAGCTGCACATGGTTTCGGCGGTGCTGATTGCGGCGCTGTACTTTTTCTCCAGCTACCAGCATCGCCTGCAGCTGGCGCAGCTCACGATGGACGAGTTGTCGGCGCTGTCGCACACCGATGAGCTGACCCGCTTGCCCAATCGCCGCCGGATCTCGCAGGTGGTCGGCTACGAGCTCATCCGGTTTGAGCGCTACGGCCCCGGCTTCGCGGTGATCATGATCGACATCGACCACTTCAAGTCCGTGAACGACGGCTTTGGCCATCAGGTGGGCGACCAGGCATTGCAGGCGCTGGCCGCGCGCGTGGGAGAAACATTGCGCGAAGGCGATACGCTGGGTCGCTGGGGCGGCGAGGAGTTCGTGATCGTGCTGCCCGGCGCGCGGCTCGACGACGCCCTGCGCAAGGCCCACGCGCTGTGCGTCCATGTGGCCGCCACGCCGTTGGTCAACGACCAGCTGATCAGCATCAGCTGCGGCGTGGCTAGCGTCACCCCCGCCGACACCGCCGAAAGCCTGTTCCATCGCGCCGACACGGCGCTGTACGCGGCCAAGCAGCGCGGGCGCAACCGCGCCGAGTGCGTGGCGCCGGTGTGCGCATGACGCCAGCGATGGGCGACCGCGATAGCTGATCGGCTATGGCAACGTTTGCCGCGGGCGTGACCGTTCCCGCCGACGTTGCGGCAACATTGTTCAGAACATGGCGCTGCGCGGGCCTGGCTCCACCGCGCAATGCCATGCATCACCCAGTCGCGCGCACAAGCAGTGCCGGCCATGCCGACGCCGATGACGGCGATGCGAGCCGTGGCAAAACGACGCAGTTGTGGGAGCGCCCGACCGCGTCAGTGCGTCACCGCGAAAGTAACCGGAATGCGGCCATCGCAACGAGCTGATGGTTGCTTCGCTGACCGTATGAAAGCGTCCCTCACAGGCATTTTCAAGTGGCCTTGACGCAAATGAACGGAATCCACGCACCTGGCGAAGCTGCGCCTGGCCGTCGAGATGTCGCTTTCCGACATGTCGCCGGTAGGTGCTCCTGAAACTTCCGGAGCGGTTCGCGTCCCGATGACTTCACGGCTCCCAGACGCCATGCAGTATATCTGTGAAGTGGATCTCCGCCGCGGCATGCAGTCCGGCATTCGGCGAAAGGGACCCTGACCCCAATCACAGCCAGCGCATTTTTCGCTCGACCCGCAGTTGCGGGGGTGCGGAAACCACGGCAGGAAGTCCCTCATGAAAACCAAGATGTATTTGCCGCTGGCGCTGCTGGCGCTGGCTCCTGCCGCGTGGGCGCAAGACGTGCCCGGAGCTGGCAGCCAGCTGCGACAGCTTCCACCGGCGCCGCTGCCGCAACAGGTCGCGCCGGATATCCGCATCGAGCAGGCAACGGCTCCACCCACTTCGGGCGAGAGTTCGGTGAGGGTGCTGGTGAATGCGCTGCACGTGTCCGGTGAGCAGGTCTTCTCCGAGGCGGAACTGGTGGGCGTCACCGGTTTCCGGCCTGGATCGCAGCTTTCGCTGGCGGATCTGCAGGCGATGGCATCGCGCATCACCGAGTTCTATCGCAGCCATGGCTACTTCGTGGCACAGGCGTTCTTGCCCGCGCAGAAGGTCATCGACCATCAGGTGACCATTGCGGTCAGCGAAGGCCGCTATGGCAAGGTGACCTTGAACAACAGCAGCAACCTGTCCAGCCGGCTTGCCCGGAGCAGGCTGGACGGATTGAACACCGGCGATCCGATCACCATCAGGCCGCTGGAAAACCGCCTGCTGCTGCTTTCCGACGTGCCCGGTGTGCACGTTTCTTCGACGCTGTCGCCGGGCGCCACGCCGGGAACTTCGGATCTGCTGGTCGATGTCACGCCCGGTCGGCGCGTGACGGGCAGTGTGGACGCGGACAATGCCGGCAACCCGTATACCGGCGAATACCGCATCGGCGCGACGGTGAACCTCAACAACCCGCTCGGGCTCGGTGATGTCGCCAGCCTGCGTGTGCTGACATCGGGTCGCGGGCTGCGTTACGGCCGCGCCTCGTATCAGTTGCAAGCCGGTCGTGCCACGGTGGGTGTGGCTTACAGCCGGCTGGAATACGTGCTGGGCAAGCAGTTCAGAAGTCTCCGCGCACATGGTTCGGCCGACGTGGCCAGCGTCTATGGCTATTACCCGCTGATGCGCTCGCGCAATACCAGTCTGACCGCCGGACTGGTCTACGAAGAGAAGAGCTTCCGCGACCATATCGACCTGTTCCAGTCGGTCAGCGATCGCCGCGCGCACGTGCTGACGGCCCAGCTTTACGGCAGCCAGCAGGATGGTTTTGGCGGCGGCGGCGTGACCTCGCTTTTCGTCGGCCTGTCTCTCGGATCGCTCGATATCCGGACCCCGGCAGCGCGGGCGGCCGATGCGGTGAGCGCGCAGACCGAGGGCTCCTATCGCAAGGCGTGGTTCAACGTGGCGCGACTGCAGCGAGTCACCGACCTGGTGTCGCTCTACGGCAGTTTCACCGGGCAGGTTGCCTCGAAGAATCTGGATCCGTCCGAGAAGCTGGTGCTGGGCGGCATGGATGGGGTTCGTGCCTATCCGCAGGGTGAGGGTTTTGGCGACGCAGGCTATCTCGCCAGTCTCGAAGCCCGCTTGCTGCTCGCCGGAGTGTCAGCCCACGTACCGGGGCAAGTGCATCTGCTCGCTTTTGTGGATACCGGGCACATCAACATCAACGAACGCCCGTGGTACGCGGGGCCCAACAGCCGCACGTTGAGCAGCGTCGGCGTGGGCGCCACCTGGGAGGATGCGGGCAACTTCTCGGTGAGGACGTATTACGCGCGGAAGCTCGGCAGCGAGCCTGCCATATCGGCGCCGGACAGGTCGGGTCGTTTCTGGATCCAGGCGATCAAGTACTTCTGAACCCGTGTGGCCCTTGCGCAGGGTCCTGAAAAAGCATTCGAGAATCCATCATGAACCGCACTGATTGTCCCTTCCAGAAACCGCAGGTCCATCCGATCGGCGTGGCGTCCGTCACCGGCCGCGCCGAAGCGAACCGCCGATCCGGTGCCGGTCCGCCCCGCCGCCTGACCGTCCGCGTCTTGTCGGCATCGCTGCTGCTGGCGCTGGCCATACCTGCCTATGCGACGGTTCCCACCGGCGGCGTGGTGACGGCCGGCCAGGCCAGCATCAGCAGCAATGGCAGCACCACCACGATCACCCAGTCCAGCGCCAACGTCATCATCAACTGGCAGAATTTCAGCATCGGCGCCGGCGATACCGTGCATTTCATCCAGCCGGGCAGTACGTCGATCGCGTTGAACCGGGTACTGGGCGCCGATCCATCGGTCATCCTCGGCAACCTCACCGCCAACGGCAAGGTCTTCCTGATCAATCCCAACGGCGTGCTGTTCGGCAGCGGCGCGTCAGTCAACGTTGCGGGCCTGGTGGCGTCCACCATGGCCATCACGGATGCCGATTTCATGGCCGGCCACTATGCGTTTTCCAACGCCGGCGCCGGCCAGATCGTCAACCAGGGCCGGATCGACGTCGCCGATGGCGGCTATGTCGCCCTGCTGGGTCGCAGCGTCAGCAACCAGGGCGTCATTTCAGCGCGACTTGGCAGCGTGGCGCTGGCCAGTGGCAAGGCGGTGACGCTGGACGTGGCCGGTGACGGCCTGTTGAACGTAACGGTCTCGCAAGGTGCGCTGAATGCGCTGGTCAGCAACGGCGGCATGATCCAGGCCGATGGTGGTCGCGTGCTGCTCACCGCGCAGGGGGCGGGCGATCTGCTCAATACCGTGGTCAACAACACGGGCGTCATCCAGGCGCAGACGATCCAGAATCACGACGGCTCGATCCTGCTGCTGGGCGACATGCAAAGCGGCACCGTGAATGTCGCCGGCAAGCTGGATGCGAGCGCGCCAGGCGGTGGTGACGGTGGCTTCATCGAGACGTCCGCGGCACACGTCAACGTGAGCGACGGTGCACGGGTCACCACGGCCGCGGCACAGGGAACCACCGGCCAATGGCGGATCGACCCGCTGGACTACACGGTGGGCAGCGCTCCCGGCGACAACATTTCCGGCGCGACGCTCTCCGCTCAGCTGGTCACCAGCAACATCACCATCGACACCACCACCACGACCGGCACCGGCAACGGCGATATCTTCATCAATGATGCGGTGAGCTGGACGGCCAGTGGCACACCCACCACGCTGGCGCTCAACGCCAATCGCGACGTGAACATCAACGCCGCCGTTACCGCCGCCAATGGCAATTTCTCGGTGTGCTGCGGGCGCGATGTCAACATCGGCGGGGCCATCACCACCACCAACGGCAGCATCAAGCTCAGTGCCGGCAACGACATCAACCAGCGTGCGGCCATCACGGTGACGGACGGCAACCTGCTGATGTGCGCGGGGAACAACGTCAACGTGTTTTCCGCGCTAACCCTGACCCGCGGCACCGCCGATCCCACCCGCAGCCTGGGCCTGCCGCTGGGCATGACCCTGAGCGCCGATACGGACGGCACCGGTCCCGGCATCGCCGGCGGCACGGTCGTGTTCGATTCACTGGCGCCCCTGGCAACAGTCACCAAGGCCCCGGTCAACATCTACTACAACCCGGTTTCCTACACTGCACCGACGGATTATGCCAACAAGTTCACGCTAACCCAGGGAGCCACGCTCAGCCCTTTCATGCTGGTATTCGCCGCGGGTGGCGACAAGACCTACGACGGCACCACGGCAACCACGCTGACCGGTTTGAAGGGCAGCCCGTCGGGGGTGACCCTGGTCAACGGCGCCGGTAGCAGCGCCAACTTCATCACCCCGGACGTCGGCGCAGACAAAGGCATCACCTATACCGGTTACACCTTGTCCGGACCGAATGCGGGTTCCTACGCGCTATCGCTGAATTGCTGCGGCCCGGTATTCGCACATACCACCGGGACGATCGCCACCGCACCGCCACCGCCACCGCCACCGCCACCGCCGCCACCACCACCGCCGCCACCACCACCGCCGCCACCGCCACCGCCACCGCCACCGCCGCCACCACCGGCACCACCGGCACCGGCACCACCGGCACCGGCACCGGCAGCGCCGGTGCTGCCGACGGGAGCACCGCTGCTGGGCGTGCTGCTGCCCTTGCCGGAGTGGACGCCACCGCCGACTACGCTCGTCGAAGTGACCCCCGAGTCGCCGTTGGTGATGATGATGGTGGAAGCACCGGTGCCGCCGCCGGTGCTGCCGGTCACTCCCTACGTGGCGCCGGTCTACAAGCCGAAGCCAGCGCGGAACTAGGGTGGCAGGCCATGCGCGCATGAGCGCAGCGGGTTGTGGCAGCTGCCACGGGAGCGCCGGCACGCGCAGGTACGGGCCAGCGCTGGTGGCCGCACTGACGCTGGCGGTGGCGTGCCACTCGACGACCGTGGCGGCGAGCGGCCGGAGCGATCCGGCGTCGGCCAGCCGCCACTCGCCGAGTGGGGTTGAAGCCGTCGCCGGTCGCCCCGCGGCGCCGGGCGTCGGTCTGAATCCTCCGTCAGCGGAAGTGACCGAGCTGGTGCAGTGGGTCATCAGCTCGCGCGACAACGGCGGCATGCCCTACCTGATCATCGACAAGGCCAATGCCGCGGTATTCGCGTTCGATGCGGCCGGTCACCTGCAGGCCGCCGCGCCCGTGCTGCTCGGGCTGGCACGGGGCGATCGCTCGGTCGCCGGGGTGGGCGACGAGAAGATGTCGGCGATTCGGCCACAGGATCGCGTCACCCCGGCCGGCCGCTTCGTCTCTTCGCTGGCTCGCGATACGCACGGCAAGGAGATCCTGTGGGTCGACTACAAGGATGCCATCGCGCTGCATCCGGTGGTCAAGGGAACCCCGCTGGAACGCCGTGCCGAGCGTCTGCAGAGTCCGTCCTCGGCAGACAACCGCATTTCGTACGGCTGCATCAACGTGCCACCGACGTTCTATCGCAGCTTCGTCAGCCCGGCATTCACGCACACCAGCGGCATCGTCTACATCCTGCCGGAAACCAGTTCGGGACGTCGATCGTTCTGGTCGGACAAGGTTGGCCACGGCGCAGGCTCGCCCATTCCGGCACAGCCGTAGTCAAGTCGTTGCGCCGCGCATCGATCGGCGCACCGGCAGCTTTAACAGCCGCAGCTGCGCGAAGGACTAGTCTGTGGGTTCGACTCAGCAGGAAACTCCGCCATGACTTCGCTTTCCGGCAAGACCGGCAACGGCTTCACCTATGAAGCCGAGTACGAGGTCGCAAGCGGCGGTCGCATTCTGTGGAACGCCACCTTCCGTCGTGACGGCGGCTATGCCGGGGTACGGCATGGCCAACTGCATGACATGCAGGATGTGCCGGACGCTTCGTTGACCGAGCTGGTGAAGGGCAGCATCGAGTCGACCTGGACCAACGCCACCTGAGGCGCCGCCCCGGCAGCTGGCATTCAACCTGAGGCGGCCAGCTCGGCCAGCTTGGCAATCGTGTTGATGTTGCGCGCGGTGCCGGCCTTCGCGGCGGGAATCGTCAGGCGCGAGTCGGCCATGCCATCGCCATAGTGCACGTAGATCTCGCGTCTGCCGCAGGCCAGCCGCTCCAGCTTCTGCTGCCTGACATCGGCCAGCGCATCGGCTGGTGGCGCAGCGTCGAGGAAGATCGCCACCACCCGGTTGCCCGGTGCTTCGGCAAACGGATTGTCGGCCAGCACCCGGGCCATTTCGGCGGCGGTGCGGATCAGCACGCCGACCGGTTTGCCGGCATAACCCAGCAGTTGCTGTTCCAGCTTCTTCTTCACTGCAGCCTCGCCGAGCTGGCTGGTGAACAGCACGTTGCCGCTGGCGATCCAGGTGCGCACATCGGCGAACCCGGCCGCTTCGCACATCGACTTGAGTTCGCTCATCGGCAGCTTGCCGGTGCCGCCGACATTGACGGCACGAAGCAGGGCTACGTACTGGGTCATCGTTGCATCGCTCCGGCGTCATGGATGCTGCAGTTTCAGATGCGCCGGCCATGGCAGCAAGCGGTCGTCCGACTGGAGCGGCTCGCGCCGCGGTTGGAGGACACCAGGCGCCTGGCTCGCAGGGCTGGCCCTGGCGCCCGCCGCTTGCTAATTTGTCGATGCTCGCGGCGGCGCAGGGGCGCCGGAGTTCATACAGGGAACAGGGGAAAAGCATGAAGCGAATTTTCTCGGTGCTGGCAGCACTGGCGCTGGCGTGTGCGAGCGCGCATGTCGGGGCGCAGGACAATGGGGCGGCGGACTTGCCCTGGCAGAAGGGGCCGATCACCGTGCAGCTGGGCCACGAGGCCACGCTGAACGTGCCGGAGGGCTATGCCTTCCTGGATGCCGACGGAACTCGGAAGTTCAACGAGGTGGCGCACAACCCGCCCCGCGACGGAGACGAATACACGCTGGCCGGCCGCAACTGGGTGGCCTATTTCTCGTATGGCGACGTCGGCTACGTCAAGGATGACGACAAGATCGACGCCGACGCCATTCTCGACAATATCCGCGAGGGTACCGCCGCAGCCAACAAGGAACGCCGCGCGCGTGGCTGGGGCGAGATGAGCATTCTGGGCTGGAGCGCTCCGCCGGAGTACGACACCCAGTTGAAGTCGCTGACCTGGTCGATCCTCGGCGAGGACCAGAGCAATCACCAGAAGATCGTCAACTACAACGCCCGCTTGCTCGGACGTCACGGCGTGATGAGTGTGGTGATGGTGACGGAGCCGGAAACCCTCACCGCAGCCATTGGTGACTTCAAGAGCCGGGTCAAGGGATTCGAGTTTGTCCAGGGTGAAACCTATGGCGAGTACCGGTCGGGCGACCACGTGGCGTCGTATGGCCTGGCGGCACTGATCACCGGCGGCGCGGCCGCGGTGGCGGCGAAAAAGGGCCTGTTCAGCGTGATCGGCGGCTTCCTCGTGGCGGCCTGGAAGTTCGTGCTGGCCGGGCTGGTCGCGATGAGTGCCTGGTTCAAGTCGATCTTCAAGAAGAAGCAGTAGCGGATGCTGCTGCACGACCAGGGCTGGTTGATGGTCGCGGTGGTCGGGTTGTATCTCTACGACTCGGCGCTGCTGCTGCTCCATGACGAGGTGGTGCTGGAGGCACGCCGTCGCGGCTATGGCGTTTCGGGCGGCTCGGCTATGGAGTTCGGCGGCAGGCATCTGTTCCTGCCCAACCCGTTGCTGCCGCATCGTGCGCTGGCGCGGTTGAGCTGGCCACAAGGTGGCTCGCCGGCCTGGCGCGCGACGCGCTGGAAGCGCGCCCGGCTGGCGTTGTCGATCATCGCTCCCTGGACGTGGTGGTTGCTGGGTCTTTTCTTCGTGGTGTTGCCGTGTGCCTTGTGGTTCGGCACCGACGTGATGCTGCTCGCCTGGCTGCTGCTGACCTATGGGTCAATCGCCGCCATGCTGGCGCAGGTGTTCCGTCATCGAAAGGCGCTGGGTCTTGCGCCGCGTGCCGTGCTGGCGCTGGCCCTCGACGCCTTGCTTTGTGCCCCCTTCGCGCTGAACATCGTCAGGAAGATCAGCCTGCGCCAGGCGTCTGCTGCCACCTTGCACGGTTTTGCCACGTCGACACTGTCGCCGGTTGAGCGCGCCACGCTGGCCAGCCTGCTGCGCGAGAGGATCCGCGTCAGCCTGGATCATCTCGAACCGGGCAGCGCAGCCGGCGAAGCGCTCCGTGCCTATCTCGACCCCTACAAGGACGACATCTCGTGACGCTGACGCAGATCATCATCATCCTGGCCGGCCTGTTCATCGGTTACCGCCTTGTCAGCTACATGCTCTCGCCGGGAACGGGCGACGATCGGCGTTCGCGCCCGTCGCCGCCGCACAAGGATGCGGGCGAGGAGCAGGAACGCCCGCGGGATTGGCGCTGGCACGATACGTCGGTGTCGCCGCCGGCGGCAGCGGCACCGACCTGGTACCAGACGCTTGGCGTGAACGAGTCGGCGGGCCGGGAGGAGATCGATCACGCGTACCGGCAGCAGATCAGCCAGTACCATCCGGACAAGGTGGCCACCATGGGCGAGGCCATCCGTCAGCTGGCCGAGGCGCGCACCAAGGAAATCAACGCGGCCTACGAGAGCGCGATGCGGCAGCGCCGCTAGTTCGCGAAAGCCGACAGGCGGCGGATCGGGCCCGCCTGGCGCGTCGGCGAAACGTTCTGTCGACAACAAGGGATTGCCCGGCAGACAACGACTGCCCCATTGACGAGTCAACGCCATGTATCGACCGGTTCTTGTGGGCATGCTGCTGATGGCGGGTGTGGCGGGCTGCAGTTTGACCCGCGTGGTTGGGCAGGAAAGGATCGGCTGAGGCGGTGCTGCGGAGGAACGCGGGCAGCGGTGGACGGCAGTCCGCCGCTGCCGTCTAATGCCGCATCCAGCGCAGGTTGATGGGGGCGTCATGTTCGGTCTGTTTCGCAAGGGAACGCTGCTGGGCGACGAACTGAGCGAGTGGCAGTTCGATGTATTCGCGTGGTTGCTGCGGCATACCGGTGGATTCGAGGCGCTCCGCCACCGCCGCCTGATCTTGCCGACACCGGCATTCTTTCCGCAGCGGGCCGAGCGAAGCGGGGCTTTTGCAGAGGCGATTTTCGAGCAGGTGCGGCAGCATGCCGGCATGCTCGACTGGCCTTGCACGTTGCAGGCGCAAGACGAGGACCCTGACCCACTGGTGGCGCCGACTCTGCTGGTCAAGGGCGCCCCGCAGTCCCCGGCAGGTACCTTCCTGCGTACGGGCGAGGGCGCGCTGATCACGTACAGTCCGGCCAAGACCGGCGATCCCGGGGCGCTGATCGCCACCTTTGCGCACGAGCTGGCGCACTATCGCACGGCGGACTTTCCGGAAGCGCCGCCGGGCGGCTGGGATGTGTGGGAGCCGGCCACTGATCTGGCCGCGGTGTTTCTCGGCTTCGGACTGTTCCTCGCCAATGCGTGCTTCCAGTTCTCGCAGCACCAGGACACGGGCAGCATGGGTTGGCGCGCGCAGTGGCAGGGCTATGTGTCCGAGCCCGAGCTGCTGCATATGCATGCCATCCTCGCCACCCTGATCGGGTTGCCAGCCTCGGACACGAAGCCCTGGCTCAAACCCTCATTGCATGGTGTCTGGAAACGCGTGTGCAGCGATGTCAGCCAAGCCACCGGCGAGCTGGAAAAGCTCCGCGCCATCTAGACGGCCAAACTCACCCGGCGACCTCGTTCGCGGCCACTGCCAGCCCCGACACCACGCCCAACGACGGGTCGCCTTGCACCAGCGGGATTTCGGGGAAGCAGGCCTGCACGCGCGCCTTGATCTGCGGTGAGCGCGAGGTGCCGCCGGTGAGGAAGACGCTGGCCGGCAGGTCGGCGAGGTCGCCGCGCACCGCGACCAGGGTGCGTTCGAGCTGGCCGAGGAAGCCTTCGATCGCCGTATCGAAGTCGTAGCTGGTGGTCTCGACAGTCAGGCCGTGTTCGACGAAGTCCAGTTCGACGCGATGCCGCGCAGCGGCGCTCAGGCTGATCTTGGTGCGTTCGGCGAGCTGGTTGAGCCGGGTGGTGGCGCCGAGTTCCTGCAGCGCGCGCAGGCGCGAGCCGTAGGGTTCGTCCACCAGCCGATAGTCCTGCTTGCGGAACTCGCGCTGCTTGGGCAGGTTGTGCACGCTGGCCGCTTCGACGAACTGATGCTGCGGCATGCGGATGCTGTCCTTGCCCAGCAGCGGCATGAAGCGGTGCAGGCTGATGCTCACATCGAGGTCGGTGCCACCCTTGGGCAGGCCCCAGCTGCGTGCGATGTGCGGCGCCGCGCCACCGCCCAGTTCGGCATGCGCCACGTCGGTGGTGCCGCCGCCGATGTCGACGATCAGCGCGTGCTGCCGCGCTTCGAGGCTCTGGTGATAGTGCATCGCGGCCGCGGCCGGTTCTTCGAGAAAGCTCACCTCGTCGAAGCCGGCCGCGGCGGCCGCCTCGCGCAGGATTTCGATGGCCTGTTCCGACCCCTGCGCGCCCATCGAGCTGCGGAATTCCACCGGCCGCCCGATCACCGCGCCGCGCACCGGCACGCCGAACTGGCGGCTGGCGCACAGGCGGATGTGCTCGAGGATGTGCGTGGCGATGTGCACGATCACCTTGCGCACCTGCGGGTCCAGCCGGTAGCCGAACATCGACTTCGGCGACTCGATCAGGTTGCCGCCGCCGCTGTCCAGATAGCCTTCCACCGCCTCTTCGCCAAACAGCGCGTGCTGGAAGCTGGCGACCGACGCGGTGGCTTCACGGGTCTGCTGTTCCATCCATTGCCGGCGCACCACGCGCAGCGCGTCGCGCTGCAGCTCCTGTTCGCTGCGCGTTACTGGTGATTGCCCGCGCGCCGCGGCGGCTGCGGCCATCTCGCGCTGACGGGTACGGGCCAGGCGCAGCTCGACTTCCAGCTGTGCCTGCAGTTCGGCCGTCAGCTGGAAGTCTGCCGGGTCGGGCACCAGTTCGGGAAAGTACACCGCGGTGCGGAACTGCTCGGTGGCGCCGAAACGCACCAGTTGCAGTTCACCGTCGATGATGGCGGCGGCCGCCGAATAGCTGGTGCCGAAGTCGATGCCGATATGCATGGAAGGTGCGGGCTGCGTGATCAGGACCGCACAGTATGACGGTTGGCTGTGCGCTGCCCCACCGTTGGCTGACCTCCTCGTTCAGCTGGTACGGTTCGACCATCCGGGGCTTTGCGCCCATGGGAGATCAACGATGGACCCTGATTTCTGGCACCAGCGCTGGCGCGAGGGCCGCACCGGCTTCCACCAGCAGCGGCCGACGCCGTGGTTGCTGCAGTACTGGCCGGCGTTGGGGCTTGCGCCCGGCAGCCAGGTGCTGGTGCCGCTGGCGGGCAAGTCGCTGGATCTGGTCTGGCTGGCCGCGCAAGGCCATCGCGTGCTGGGGGTGGAGTTGTCGCCGCTGGCGGTGGCGCAGTTCTTCGCCGAGCATGCGTTGACGCCGCAGGTGTCCGAGTCCCCTTACGGTCGTCACCATCGTGCCGGCAATATCGAGCTGATCTGTGGCGACGTGTTTGGTCTGGACGCCGAAGCGCTGGCTGGCTGCGCGGCCGTGTACGATCGCGCCGCCCTGATCGCCTTGCCGCCGGAGCTGCGCCGTCGCTACGTGGACGAGCTGTATGCGCGCCTTCCCGGCGGCTGCCACGGCCTGCTGATCACGCTGGACTATCCGCAGCACGAGAAGGCAGGACCGCCCTTCGCGGTGCCCGATGCCGAAGTGCGCGAGCGCTATGGACGCGACTGGGAGGTGGCGATGCTGGAGCGTCGCGACATCCTCGCCGAGCAAGCGGGTTTCGCCGACGAAGGGGTGAGCGCGCTGGAAACGGCGGTGTACCGGTTGTCGCGCAAAGCGCAGGCGTCATGACAGGCCGCGCCGCTTGCGAACCGCCGGCATCCTGCCGATCGCTGCACTCCGCGAACTGTCGCCGGATGCAAATGATTCGTCAGGGCATGCTGGGCGCGCTGCTCGTCCTGTTGCTGTTCGCCGCCGCGGGCGGCCGGGCGACCGCGCACCCGCTCGACTACGGCAAGCCGCGCACCGCACGCTGGTCGACGATGCTGGATGACCTGCTGGTACTGCGGGAAGAACGTCCGCCCACTTTCGTGCGCAAGGCGACGCCGCAACAAGTGGAGCGCCAGCCGCCTGTCCACCTTCCGCATCGACGCGATGGTGAGCCGCGTGCGGTATCTACAATCCCGGTGACTGGCTGACCTTCATCTGCGCCCGCGCCTCGCCCTTCGGCTGCGCCTTGGTGTGCAGGTTGACGTAGGTCAGGCCGTTGAGCATCGCCGACTGGGTCGCCGCGTCGAGAGTCACGCTGTTGCTCATGCCGGTTTGATACGGACCGGGAATCAGCTTCATCACGCCAGCAGCCACACCCGGCTCGGCCGGGCCGTGGAAATGCGCGATGGTGACCGGGCCGCTGAGGTCCCGGTAGTCGATGGTGTACTTCAGCTGGTGGGTCACCGTGTCGAGGGTGGCATCGACGTGGCCGGATGGCTGGTTGGTGGCGCCATTCTCACCAGCGAAATCGCCGCTGAGCGAAACGCTCCTGGCGGCAGCAGCGGTGGAAAAGACGAGCAGGGCGGCGACGAGCGGCAGAAGCTTGCGCGGTGAGGTGGGCATGCCTGGATCCTCAATGGTCGATGGCGGGGCTTGGCCGCGAGGCGAGTCCGGAGCAGCTCGAATGGCGGCAAAGGTCGATCGTCACGCTAGCGGGTCGACTGTGCACGGCGTGGCAAGGCGTGCCGGCAGCCAGCGCCGCCGGCCGGCCGGGCGGGTGGGGCTGCCGCGGAACTCAGTCACGGCCTGTTGAGGTGTCCTGCGGAATACTCTTCCCTGTGCTTGAGCGAGGTCTGTGCATGTCTGTTCCGGTTCCCGCCGATGAAGTTGAACGACTGTCCCGGCTCCGCGCCCTGGGGGTGCTGGATACCGATGCCGAACCGCTGTTCGATGCCCTGACGCGGGCGGCGGCGCTGGTGGTCGGTGCCCCGATTGCGCTGCTCACCCTGGTCGATGCGGAGCGGCAGTGGTTCAAATCCAATGTCGGCCTGGACGGCGTCAGCGAAACGCCGCGGGCCAGTGCGTTTTGTGCGCACACGATTCTTGGCCACGACCTGCTGGAGATCGCCGACGCCCAAAACGACCCCCGCTTTGCCGACAACCCGCTGGTTACCGGTTCGCCGCACATCCGCTTCTACGCCGGTGCGCCGCTGGACCTGGGCGACGGGGTGCGCGTGGGTTCGCTGTGCGTGATCGATCGCGAGCCGCGCACCCTCAGCGACGCGCAGCGCAACGTGCTGATGGCGCTGGCGCAGGCCGCGACGCAGGCGCTGGAACTGCGCGTGCTCGCGCTGGGCCGGCAGTCGGTGCTGGAACGCGACATGGAACTGGCGCAACAACGCGAAAACGAGGCCCTGCAGCTGGGGCGGAAGCTGCGTGCCAGCGAGGCGTTTCTCGATCGCACTGGTCACCTGGCCGGTGTCGGCGGCTGGCAGATCGATCTGGAAAAGAACGAGATCCTGTGGACCGACGAGACCTGCCGCATCCACGACTTGCCACCGGGCTACCGCCCCACCTTGCAGGAGGCGCTGGATTTCTACGCGCCCGAATCGCGCCAGTTGATCACCGCCGCGGTAAGCAAGGCGTTGCAGGACGGCACCGGCTGGGACCTGGAATTGCAACTGGTGAGCGCCACCGGGCGCAAGCTCTGGGCGCACGTGATCGGCAACGTCGAGCGCGCCGATGACGGGCAGCCGCAACGTCTGGTTGGCGCGATCCAGGACGTGAGCATTCGCAAGCGCGTGGTTTCCGCCCTGGAAGCCAGCGACCGGCGCTTCCGCAAGCTGTTCGAGTACAGCCTGGGGCTGATCTGTACCCACGACTACGAAGGCGTGCTGCTGTCGGTCAACCCGGCGGCTGCCCGCTCGCTCGGCCACTCCGTTGGCGAGCTGTTGGGCCGGCCGCTGACCGACTTCATGCGGCCCGAACGTCATGCGGCGTTCCGTGCGTACCTGCTGCGCATGTACGCCGCCGATCGTGACGAAGGCACGCTGGAGCTGGTGGCGAAGGACGGTACCTTGCGCATCTGGCGATACCAGAACGTGCTGGACGACGGCGACGAAGATCCCTACGTGCTCGGCCACGCCCAGGACATCACCGAAAGTCATCACTACGCGCTCGACCTGCAGGAAATGTCGGTGCGCGATCCGCTCACCGGTTGCTACAACCGCCGCTTTCTCAACGAGGCATCGGCACGCAGCGGACAGGGGCTGCATGCCTGCATTACCTTCGACCTCGATCATTTCAAGCAGGTCAACGACACCTTCGGCCACCAGCGCGGTGACGAAGTGCTGGTGGCGATGGCGCATTTCCTGTCGCGCCACGTGCGCCCGGGCGACGCCGTCATCCGGCTGGGCGGCGACGAGTTCATGGTGCTGCTGCAAGATGCCGAGGCGGGGCTGGCCGAAAGCGTCGTGGCGCGCCTCGAACAGGATCGGCGGGACGCGCCGATCGGCTTCACCATGGGCTGGTCCACCTTTGGCCAGGAAGTGACCCTGGAGCAGGGCCTCGCCGAAGCGGATCGCCAGTTGTACGAGAAGCGCGCCTTGCGCGGAAAGGCGCAGCGGCGCTGAGCGGATTTGCGCGGCGACGTTCGCGCTCACGGCCATATACTGTTCCTGCCCTGGTCGCCGCCGCGCTGCGCGCCAGTGGCGGCCATCGTTTCATTCGCGTCCGGAGACCGGCCATGAAGCATCCCTCGTTGTCGCGCCTGTTGTGCCTGGCCAGCCTGGCGCTTGCCGCGTTCGGCGTGCAGGCGCAGGTGCCTGCACCGCATCGGGTCAGCGTGCACTATCGCGACCCTGGCCATTTCACCGAAACCCTCAGCAGCGTCGGCTTCCACGCGAACGACGATGCCTGGCTGGAACCGCTCAAGGCCTACTTCATCCAGCGCGCCGAACGCATCCTGGCGCCCGGCCAGCGGCTGGACATCACGGTGACCGACGTCGACCGTGCCGGCGAATACGAGCCCTGGCTGGGACCGAACCTGAGCGACGTGCGCATCATCAAGGACATCTACCCACCGCGCATCGACGTGGACTTCACCCTCCACGATGCGGCGGGCAAGGTGCTGCGGCAGGGCAGCCGCAAACTGCGCGATCCGGCTTTCCCCCGCAACAGCGTGGCCAACGACCAGGACCCGCTGCGTTACGAAAAGGCGGTGATCGATCGCTGGCTGCGCAAGGGTACGGCGGAGCTCTGAATCCGGGTGGCTGGACAAGGGCGTGTTGGAACAGCGGGCGTGCTCCGCGTTGACGGCGGACGTGCGGGCGAGGCTTGCGCTCAGCCGGCTCGGCGTGCCCTCTCTCGCAATAACTTTCGCGCAGTGAGGGGTCGTCATGATCCGCTCGACGTGCGAATATTTTTGGGTCGTCCATTGACCGGATGACACGAGCCTCCCTTGCCGGATCGGTGTTGCAGCGGCGAATGCAACCAGCTTGCATGCCGTCGATGACAACCTGCGATGACATCAGGGCGGAGTTCATCAAACAGGGGGAATTCATGTTCAAGAAACTGTTGTCGGCATTCGTGCTGACGGGCGTGTTGGTCGTGTCTGGTTGTGCCAGTGTGCCCATGGCGGGTCAGGCTGCGGACATGCAAGCCAAATCGTTCACGCCATCCGCCGACAAGGCGACGGTCTACATTTACCGCAACGAGAATTTCGGCGCGGCGATCAAGATGCCGGTACTGATCGACAACATGTCGGTGGGCGACACCGCTGCCAAGACCTATATCGAGAAGCAGCTGCCACCGGGCAGGCATACGATCACCTCGAAGACCGAGAAGGACTCTTCGGTCACCATCGACATGCTGGCCGGGCAGATCTACTACGTGTGGCAGGAAGTGAAGATGGGCATGTGGGCGGCCGGCTCGGCCCTGCATGTGGTCGATGCAAGCAAGGGACAGGCCGGTGTGCGCGAGTCCAAGCTGATCAATTGATCGTTCGCATCGCTGCGTGACGGCGCCCGAGCTTCGGGTGCGTGATACGAAACGGTGCCAGGCCGCCTTCCATGAAGACTTGGGATGAGCCTGGCGCCGCGGGTTGCCCGTCATGCAGCCAATGACCATGGCAGGGGAGGAGCGTCGTGACGAGACCGTTTTTGATCTGGGTAACCGTGGTGATTTCGGCATTGCTTTGCGTGGTCGCCGCTTTCGGCTTCCTGAAAATCCTTGTGCAGGTTCCGCTCTGGCTCGGCGCGAACAGCGGCATTGGTGGCGTCCGCGTGCTGGCCATTGTGGTCATCCAGACCGCCGAGATCCTGTTCCTGCTTGCCGTCGTCTACGCGGCGTTTGCCCGCCCGCGGTGGGGGCGTGTCGTGTGCTCCGTGTTCGCCGTGCTGATTGCGCTGGGTGTGCTCTACGCCGGCATCCGCCCCGACCCGCATCCCGTGTTCGCCATCAAGCCCGGTGCCGAAGCCGCTGGCGCGGTAGTCGGACGGTTGGCGATGTGCGTGTTGTTCGCCGTGTATGCCTTCAAGATGGTTGTCGGAAGCCGGGTGCGCGCATATTTCAATGTGGACGGAAGCAGACGCTAGCCGGCCGTGCGACGGAAGTCGCGGGCATGCCCGGCTGTGTCCTCCCGGTGGAGTGCGAACCCGTCATTGAACAAGCCGGGAAGACGACATGGGCATCGTGTGGTTGATTGCCGCGATGGCGGTGGTGATGTTGGGCCTGCCGGCGTTTCCGCTGCTGCTGGCGCGCCTGGGTGGCGGCAGCGACGCGCTCGAGTCGTCCTTTGCGCAACAGCAGGTGCCGTGCGCCAGCGGGCCGATCCCCGCCAGCGCCTTGCTGGTGCTGCATCGGACCCCGGGCATGACGATGTATTCGAACCAAGGCGACTTGATGAACGTCGACGCCAGCTGGCTTTGCCGCGCGCCCGATGGCAGCTATCTGCTGGCATTGGGGGCAGGGACAACGCATGCCGAACGAGATGGCATGGCTGCCGTGGAATCGGCAGCCCCTGGAAATCCACTGGAGCTGGCGACCCATGAATGAAGCCCAGGTGCGCCAGATGCTGGCCCACGATCGCGCTGCCCTGCGCGCGATCTTTCCCGCGCCGCCGGCGCATCAGGACGGCACCCACGCGACATCGTGACGAGCCGTCACGTCGGGCCGGCACACGGGGCGTGCGTGCGATGCTTGCGGCCCTCCGGTTTCATTCCCGCATGGGCTGTGGTGGATGCTCGCGTTTTCGATCGTCGCGCTGCGCTCGCGGTGCCGCGGGCGGCGATGCTTGTCCGGCCGGTGGTAAGGTGCCCGTGTTTTGAACAACCCGCGGAGCGCAAGACCCCATGACCAGCCAGACTTCCCCTCCCATCGGCACCCCCGGCGTTCGCTGGGGCGAGGCCGAGGTGGCGCAGTGGCGCGAGAGCCAGACCGTGCGGCGCAGCTACCAGAGCGAAGTCGTCAGCGTGATCGATCAGCTGCGCGCACGCTTCGACGTCACCGAGTACGGCCGGCTGGACTATCCACCGGCCAGTTATCCGCTGTTCGTCGTGCGCAGCCGCGAGTGGAATGACGCCCTGCCCACGATGCTGGTGACCGGCGGCGTGCATGGCTACGAAACCAGTGGCGTGCACGGCGCGCTGCGGTTCCTCGATCGGCACGCGGCGGACTACGCCGGTCGCGCCAACCTGGTGGTTGCGCCTTGCGTCAGCCCGTGGGCGTACGAGCGCATCCATCGCTGGAACCCCGCTGCGCTGGATCCGAACCGTTCGTTCCGTGCCGACAGTCCGGCGCCGGAATCGGCGGCGCTGATGCGCATGGTGGCGCCGTTGCGCGAGCAGGTGCTGATGCACATCGACCTGCACGAAACCACCGACAGCGACGAATCCGAATTCCGTCCCGCGCTGGCCGCGCGCGACGGCATGCCGCACGAGCCGGGCGAGATTCCCGACGGCTTCTACCTGGTCGATGATTCGGCCCATCCGCAGCCGGCGTTCCAGCGCGCGATCATCGAGGCGGTGGCCAGGGTCACGCATATCGCGCCGGCCGATGCGCAGGGCGAAATCATCGGCTCGCCGGTGGTTGCCGAAGGTGTGATCCAGTATGCCCTGCGCGAGCTGGGCCTGTGCGCCGGCCTCACCGAGGCGCGCTACAAGACCACCACCGAGGTTTATCCGGACAGTCCGCGGGCCAGCGCCGAGCAATGCAATGCCGCGCAGGCGGCGGCGGTTTGCGCCGCGATCGACTTCGCGCTGGGCCACGCGCCGTAATTCACGCGCGCCGCTCACCATGGTGCGTGGCGCCGGTTTCGCGCGTCAGTTTTCGTCGTCCAGTTCGTGCACCGGTTCCCGCAGCCGCTTGTCGCCGCGGCAGACGGCCAGCGGTTTGGCGGTGGCCCTGGCGATCGACAGCACGGTGTGCGTCTGTCGATCGCTGTGCACGGACAGGCAGGCGCAGCCGTAGCCGTGGTGGCCATTGGTCTCCACCCACTGCGCATCGCTGAATTCGGGCCAGTCGCCGTTAGCCTGATGCCCGCCCTGCACGCCGATTTCCCATTCGCCTTCGCGATCGGTCAGCGTGGCATTGCCCGGCGTGGGATTCTCGAACCAGCCGCAGCGTTGCTCCAGTGGCGCGGTATCTGCAGCCAGCGCGGGCGTCAGCGGCACGGCCAGCAGCATCGCCGCCACCAGTAGCTGGAACCGCGGGGTCGAACGCATGGGCAGGTTGCCGGCACGGGAGGTGTCCGCAGCATAGCCTGCATGGCCTGGCTGGATCAGCGATGCAGTCGCCATTCCGTACAGTGCGGCTGTCCGCCATCGGTGCGCGAGTTGTCCGCGGACAGCCATGCGCATCGTCGATGAGCGTGTGGGGTGGCTTGAAACAAGGGGTTTTCGCGCATCCATGGGGTTGGCACGGCGATTGCTATGAGTACATCACCAACACCTGACCGATTACCGGAGCCAACTCATGAAATTCGAATCGATGATCCTCGCCAGCCTGTTCGTCGCCTGCTTCGCGCTGTGCACCCTGGTGCTGGGCGCCATGTTGACGGCAACGCCGAACGCCGTGCCATTGGCCGGCACCACGACCTCGGCGGCGACCGCCCACTGCGCGCAGGCGGTCGATGCAGCGAGCTGCCCGCGTGCCTGATGCGGGCGCGGCAATCGCCTGCAGGCCGGTTGCCGCGAGTCCATAACTTTAGTCATGGGTGATGGTGGCGACCTTCGACTAGGATCGAGGGTCCACCATCGACGAGACAGCACCCATGAAGCATCCCATCGCGCTGGCCTTCGCCATTGCCCTGTCAGGCTCCATGGCCGGTTGCAGCGACGCCGGCAGCGACCAGAGCGAAACCGCCACCACCCAGGCGCACACCGATGCGGTAGCCACTGACGCCGGCAATCCGTTCTTCAGCGAAAGCCCGCTGCCGCTGCACTATCCGCCGTTCGACAAGATCAGGGACAGCGACTTCGCTCCGGCCTTCGACCGCGGCATGGCCGAGCAGCTCAAGGAAATCGATGCGATCGCCGGCAATGCCGAAGCGCCGACGTTCGACAACACCATTCTCGCGCTGGAGAAATCCGGCCAGCTGCTGAGCCGCACCTCGATCGTGTTCTTCAGCCTGGTCGGCGCGGACACCAATGACGCGCGCAAGGCGATCCAGGCCGACTACGCACCGAAGCTCGCCGCGCACCGCGATGCGGTGGCGCTGAACCCGATACTGTTCGCCCGCATCCGGAAACTTTACGACACCCGCGACCAACTGGGCCTGGACGCCGAGGGCGCACGACTGGTCGAGCGCTACCACACCGATTTCGTGCGGGCCGGCGCCAGGCTGTCCGACGCCGACAAGGCGCACCTGAAACAGATCAATGGCCAGCTGGCCAAGTTGGGCACGAAGTTCAGCCAGAACGTGCTGGCCGAGGTCAACGACTCGGCGGTGGTGGTCGATTCGAAGGAACAGCTGGCCGGACTCACCGACGAACAGATCGGCGTCGCCGCTGCCGCCGCCAAAGCCAAGGGGCAGGACGGCAAGTACCTGATCGCGCTGCTCAACACCACCGGCCAGCCACCGCTGGCGCAATTGCAGAACCGCGCATTGCGCCAGCGCATCTACCAGGCTTCGGCGGCACGCGGCAGTCGCGGCAATGCGTATGACAACACCGCAATCGTGTCGCAGGTGCTGAAGCTGCGCGCGGAGAAGGCGCGGATGCTTGGCTATCCGACCTATGCGGCCTACGTGCTGGCGGATGAAACGGCGAAGACCCCTGAGGCCGTCAATGCGATGCTGACCAGGCTGGCGCCGCCGGCGGTGGCCAACGCGAAGCGCGAAGGCGCGGCGCTGCAGGCAATGATCGACAGGGAGCAGGCGGCGAAGCATCAGCCGAGCTTCCAGCTGGCGCCGTGGGATTGGGCGTATTACACCGGGAAGGTGCGCGCCGAGAAGTACAACTTCGACGAGAGCCAGTTGAAGCCCTATCTGGAAATGAAGAACGTACTGGAGAACGGCGTGTTCTACGCCGCCGGCCAGCTGTATGGGCTCAGCTTCAGGCAGCGCACCGACCTGCCGGTGTACCAGCCGGACGTGCTGGTGTACGACGTGTTCGATGCGGACGGCAAGCAGCTGGCGATCTTCCTGGCCGACATGTATGCGCGCCCGTCCAAGCGCGGTGGTGCGTGGATGAACTCCTACGTGCAGCAGTCCGGCCTGACCGGCAACCTGCCGATCGTCGCCAACCACCTCAACATCACCAAGCCGGCCAGCGGTCCGACCTTGCTGACCTGGGATGAGGTCACCACGATGTTCCACGAGTTCGGCCATGCGCTGCATGGCATGTTCTCCAACGTGCAGTACCCGTACTTCAGCGGCACCAGCGTGCCGCGCGACTTCGTCGAGTTCCCGTCGCAGGTGAACGAGATGTGGTCCGACTGGCCGAGCGTGCTGGCCAACTACGCCAGGCACTACCAGACCGGCGCGCCGATGCCCAAGGAACTGCTGGACAAGGTGCTGGCCACCGCGAAGTTCAACCAGGGCTTCGCCACCACCGAGTATCTGGGTTCGGCGATGCTCGACCAGAGCTGGCACCAGGTCGGCGCGGACAGGATCCCCGAGGCGAACGGCGTGATGGCGTTCGAAGCCGCCGCGCTGAAGGCCAACGGCACCGACTACACGCCAGTGCCGCCGCGCTACCGCACGCCGTACTTCAGCCACATCATGGGCGGCTACGCGGCAGGCTCCTACGCGTACATCTGGTCCGAGGTGCTGGACGCGAACACGGTGGAGTGGATCAAGGCCAATGGCGGACTGACCCGCGCCAACGGCGACCGCTTCCGCGCCACCCTGCTGTCGCGCGGCGGCAGCAAGGATGCGCTGCAGCTGTTCCGCGACTTCGCCGGCCACGAGCCGCAGATCGAACCGCTGCTGAAGCGGCGCGGACTGGATGCGTCGGCTGACTGAGCGGCGCGCGGATCACTGAGCGGAAGATGGTCGCCCTGACCACCCGGGCGGCCTGTTCCATCTCCGCGCGAATCGCCTGCTGCCGGCCGGCCGCGCGCTCGGGCATACTGCCGTGCGAGCGGGGGACGAATCCACAGGGGAGTACGAATGACCATGCAGAATCCGTATCAGGCACCGCAGGCGGATGTGGCCGAACCGATGGCCCGCGCCAGTGGCATCGAGCAGGTGGCCAGTGCGCAGAAGCTGATCATCTACGCGATCCTCGGCTATTTCGCGGCCGTCGCCCTGCAGGCGGTTCTTGGCCCGATTGCCGCGCTGCTGCTGGTACTGGTGGTGTGCGCCGCGCTGGTCGGCACGTTCAAGCTGTGCACCGGCATGGGCTTCTCGATGCCGAGCCGGGTGATCCTGCTGGTGCTGATGTTCGTGCCGTTGGTGAGCCTGATCGTGCTGCTGGTATTGAACGCGAAAGCCACCGGCAAGCTGCGTGCGGCGGGTTATCACGTGGGCCTGCTGGGAGCCACGCGCTGAGGCGAGCGAGGCATGCCCAAGCGGCCGTGTCTCAGTGGGCGTTGATGCTCGCCGTCATGGCGCGTGCGCTGGTGCACTTGAGGTAGGGCGAGGTTTTCAGCCAGTGGGCATCGGGGAAGTACGAGAACACGTACTGGCCACCCTTGAGTGCGTCGATCAACGGCCGTGCGATCGCGGTACGCACCGCCGGACAGCCGTAGCTGCGACCGATGCGCCCCTGCATCTTGGCCAGTGCGGGGTTGACGTAGGACGCGCCGTGGATCACTAGTGCCCGCTCCAGCGCGTTGTCGTTGGTGCCGGGCTCCAGTCCCTGCATGCGCAGCGAATAGCCATTGTGGCCGGCATAGGTGCCCAGCGTGCGGAACAGGCCGAGGCTGGATTGCAGGCTTTCCAGCGTGTTGGAGAATTTCGTTGCCAGGTTGTCGCCGGTGTTGCGGCCATGCGCCACCAGCTCCCGGTAAAGCAGCTTGCGTGTGCTCAGGTCGAACACCCACAGGCGCGGCTCGGTGGAAGGCTTCGAATAGTCGATGATCGCCAGCCGGTCGGACGGCGGCTGGCCTTGCGCGGTGGCGCATTCGGTGGCGGCCAGTGCCAGCCCGATCACCTTGGGATTCGCGTTCGGCGCGAGCTTGCTCAACGCCGCCTGCAGCGAGGTTTCCGCGGCATGCGCGACGCCGCAGCCACTGGCGAGCGGCAGCATGAGGAAAACGATGTGACGCAGGATTCGGCTCATCGGAACGGCGCGGGTCTCGGTCGGAGCAGGCACGAATCGCCGATCCTAGCAGCCCGCTGTTAAGAACCCGTCCGCTGCGACCGGGCGCCGCACACATACGCGCTGGCAGGAGGCTGTGATATGACTGGGGGAATCTTTGTGCAGGATGGCATCGTGTCTTCCAGCTTTCTCCGTGTGGTTCATTGCATCGCTGCGTTGGGTTTGCTGCTGGGCACTGCCGCGCAAGCGCAATCACCTGGCGTGGCGCCGGTCGCGCAACCGGCGGCGGAGCAACCACTGAATCCGGTGGCCGAGCAGATCCGCGAGCAGGTCGAACAGTGGCGCGCGACGCATGCCGAGCGCGATGCCGTGGCTGCTCCCGGCGCCGCGGTGGCGGCGTTCTACGAACAGAACCGCTTCGCGCCGGCGTGGAGCCGCTCCAGCGACGTCGACCAGTTGCTGGCTGCGTTGCGCGATCTCACCAACGATGGCCTCGATCCGCAGGACTATGCCCTGGACGAACTGCAGCGCCGACGCGGCCTGGCGGATGATCCACGGGCGCCAGCGCTGCAACGGGCACAATTCGACCTGCTGGCCACCGATGCCTGCCTGGCGGCGCTGATGCACCTGTATCGCGGCAAGGTCGACCCGGCCACGCTGGACACGCACTGGAACTTCGATCCGCGCCAGCTCGATCAGGTGCGTGGACTGCAGGCCGTCCGCGACGCGCTGGCGCAAGGCGCGATCACCGACCTGTTCGCGCGTGCGCGGCCGCAGCACCCGTTGTATGGCCAGCTGCGCGCGGCGCTGGCAAAACTGCGCGCGGTGGCGGCGCAGGGCGGCTGGCCCACGCTGGCCGACGGCCCCACGCTGAAGCCGGGCAGTCGCGATCCACGGGTGGCGAGCTTGCGCCAGCGCTTGCTGCTGGTCGGCTATCCGCTGGGCGAAAGCGTGGACGACCTGTACGACCCGGCGCTGGAGGCTGCGCTGAAGCAGTTCCAGCGCGAGCAATACCTGACCCCGGACGGTCACCTGGGCAAGGCGACCCTGGCCGCGCTGAACGTGCCGGTCGCTGCGCGGGTGGAACAGCTGCGGGCGAACCTGGAGCGCGCGCGCTGGTTGCTGCATCAGTTGCAGGGCGAGTTCGTGGTGGTCGACATCGCCGGTTACCAGGTCATCTACTACAAGGACGGCAAGCCGGTGTGGCGCTCGCGCGTGCAGGTGGGCAAGCCGTATCGCAGCACGCCGGTATTCAAGTCGAAGATCACCTACCTCACGCTCAACCCGACGTGGACGGTGCCGCCGACCATTTTCAAGAACGACATGCTGCCGAAGATCCGCAAGAACGCCGGCTACCTTGCCGCCAACCGCATCCGCGTGCTGGACAGCCAGGGCCGCGAGCTGTCGCCGGCCAGCGTGAACTGGGCCAACCCGCGCGGCATCACCCTGCGCCAGGATGCCGGGCCGGGCAATTCGCTGGGCCGCCTGGTGATCCGCTTTCCGAACGAGTACGCCGTCTACCTGCACGACACGCCGCATCAGGAACTGTTCGCCAGCGAACAACGCTCGACCAGTTCGGGCTGCATCCGCGTGGAGAAGCCGCGCGAGTTGGCCGAACTGCTGCTGGCCGACCCGCAACGCTGGAATCGCGACGGCATCGATCGCGCGATCGACACGCTGAAGACGCAGACGGTGATGTTGCGTGAGCCAGTGCCGCTGCTGCTCGCCTACTGGACGGTGGACTTGCGCGAGGACGGCCGCATCGGCTTTCGCCCCGACATCTACCAGCGCGATCCGCCGCTGCTTGCGGCGCTGGAGCGGCCGCGGGTGTCGCCGTGGCTGTCGTCGATCGGCGTGGCTCCCGCAACCGCGCAGCCATGAGCAAAAAAAGCCGCGCCAGGGGTCACCTGGCGCGGCAAAGGTTTGAACCGACCACTGCCAAGTGCATCGGGCGCCGCGGACGAAGGACTTCGCTACGACCCGCGCAGGTTGCCGGCTTGCTGTCTCAGGACCCGCGACGGAACGACAGGCCAGGGCCACGATTCGGTCTGCGCGCCCTGATCCGGATCAGGGCGGTGTCCCGGACAAGCCGTCATCATCCGGGCCAGCGGATGTCCCGCCCTTGTCCTGGAGACCGTACCAATGTTGTTCGAAGTGAAGGATCTTGCCGGCGACACCGCCGCGATCGCCGCCATCCTGCGTGGCCTTGACGCCAACGCGAAAGTCAGCGGCGATGCCGCCGCGGGCCAGATCGATGTGGCCGCGCAACTGACGTCCGGCCAGGTCATCGCCGCGCTGCAGGCAGCGGGCTACCGCGCCAGCCGCGTGTCCGAGCCGCAGCAGATCCACGTCAGCGGCGGCAGCACCTGCTGCGGCAGTTGCTCATGATTCGGTGAGGTCGTCGGTGTCGCCACGCACCAGCGGCTTGCGTGGCTTGCGCGGGCCGGGCGCGGAGTGCCGGCCCTGGCTGGCGTCGATGGCGTCGATCCAGCCGGCGCGCGAGTCGGGGAAAGCGTCGGCGTAGGGCACATACGGCTTGATGTCGAGGATCGGCGTGCCATCGAGCAGGTCGACCCCGCGCACCTGCAGCACGCCGTCGCCCACTGCGATCAGCTCCACTGCCGACAGGCCGATCGCGTTCGGCCGATGCGGCGAGCGCGTGGCCAGCACGCTGCGCTTGCCGCCGCCGCGCGGTGGACGCACTTCGGCCTTCCAGCCCTCGCTGCGATGGAAGGCGAAAATCAGCCAGATCCGTTCGAACCCGGCCAGGTCCCGATAGGCCGAAGCGGGAAAGCCGGCCACGAATTCGATGCTCGCCGCGGCGGCCGCCTGTGCCTCGGTGCCGGCCACCACGGTGGACTGATGCGGCGCGTCTATCCGCCGCGCATACGGCGAGCGCACGAAGGCGATCGGCGGGCAGGACAGGGCGCTGGAGGTATCGGGGAGGGTGCTCATTGCGGCATTATCCATCCTCGCCCTGCCTCCCATGGTTCCGCCGAACCTTCCCCGCCGAGGACGCCATGAAATATCTCGTGATGATCTACTGCGACGACAGCTTGCTCGAAGCCTTGCCCGAGGGGGAGTTCGACACGCTGATGCACGGCTGCTTCGTCAAGGCCGATGCGCTGCGTGCGCAAGGCCAGTTGCACGATTCGCAGCAACTGGAAGCGCCAGCCACCGCGCGCACCGTGCGCGTGCGCGACGGCCGCACCAGCGTGGTCGACGGTCCGTACGCCGAAACCAAGGAATACCTGGGCGGCTTCAACCTGATCGAGGCGGCCGACATGGACGAGGCGGTGCGCATCGCCGCGAACTTCCCGTGGTCGCGCACCGGTGCGATCGAGGTCCGCCCGATCCGCGACATGGACCAGGTGCGCCAGCGGGTAGGCGCCTGAGCATGCGCGACGAAGACGATGATTTCGACGGTGGCCACGAGTTCGACGACGAGGACGACTCGGTCGAGGCGAAGGTGTGGCAGCTGTTGCTGCTGATCAATCCCGGCGACGAGGAGACGGCGCTGCTGCAGTTCGGCGACTATCGCGAAGCCGTCGCCGAACTCGACCCCGACGAAGTCGAGCCGATCGACGTGATCGGGCGGGTGATCGACTGGCGCTCCGGCTTCATCATCGGTGAACAGGACCTGCGCTCGCTGGTGCAGGCGGTGAACGAATTGTCGTCGCGCTGGAACCTGTCGATCGACTGGAATGGCGATCCCGACGACGACGAGTTCTACGACGACATGGACGCGGCCGAATTGTTCTCGATCGCCTACGACCGCCTGGCCGAGTTCGGCTACACGCTGTGGTCGTGGGAGACCGATGGCGACACCGTCGCCGGCTGCATCACGCTGACCCGCGACAACGAGCCGATGCGCGAACTGGCCACCATGCTGGGCATCAACCTGCGGCTGGGCCGGGACGTCGGCTGAGCGATAGACGGGGACACGGCATGCTGCAACTGATCGGTTTCGACGGCGACGACACGCTGTGGCACAGCGAAGGCTATTACCGCGCGGCCAGCGATGCGTTCGCCCGGATCATCGGGGTTTACGTCGATCTCGGCGACCAGCGCGTGCACGCCAGCATGCTGGCCACCGAGCAGCGCAACCTCGCGTTGTTCGGCTACGGCGCCAAGGGCATGACGCTGTCGATGGTGGAGACCGCCATCGCGATCAGCGATGGCCGCATCAGCGCGGCGGACATTCACCGGATTGTCGAGCTGGGCAAGAGTGTGCTGCAGCATCCGGTGGAACTGCTGCCGGGCATCCGCGAGGCAGTCGAGGCGGTGGCCACGCACTACGAAGTGGTGCTGATCACCAAGGGCGACCTGTTCCACCAGGAAAAGAAGGTGGCGCAGTCCGGCCTGGCCGAGCTGTTTCGCCGCATCGAGATCGTCTCGGAGAAGAATGCCGCCACCTACCATCGCGTGCTGGGCGAGTTCGACCTGCAGCCGGCGCAGTTCGCGATGGTCGGCAACTCGCTGCGTTCGGACATCGAGCCGGTGGTGCGTCTGGGTGGCTGGGGCGTGCACCTGCCGTATCACGTGACCTGGGCGCACGAGCTGGAGCACGGCCTTGGCGCTGACGAACCGCGCGTGGTCACGGTGGATGCGGCCGCCGCGATCCCGGCGGCGGTGGCACGGTTGCATGAACTGGCGGCGGGTTGATCGCTCGCGGGGCGTCATGCCTTGCGTTTGCTCCTCCCCTGCAGGCCGGGGAGGGAGAACGGCCTGATCATTCGTCGTCGAAGCCGGTATAGCCGTCGGGGAAGATCGGCGTGCCGTCGGCTTCCAGTCCGCTCATGTCGGCCAGCGCCTTGGCCGCCGCGGTCTCGGCGAGGGTCTTGTCGCGGAAGCTGCGGTTCTCGCAGATCGCGTAATACGCGGGAAAGCCGTGTCCGCGCGGCGTGATCGCCAGCCACGCCGAGTAGCGCGAACCTTCCAGGGTGGCGCCGGAGCGGGCCAGGTAATTGTCGAACTCGCGCTCGGCCATGGATGTCGCCTTCGGTCGGAAAGCATGAATTGTATAGGGTGATCCGCTTGCCTCGCGTGCCTGGGCGGGCAGCGCAGTGCACTGCCGGCGGCGGACGCGCATCAACGGTTGCGTGCGCTGTCCGCGGCGCGGATCTGGTCGATGCTCAACGCGTCACTCTCGCCCGGCGCTGGCAGGCCGGTCTTCTGGCAGAACGCGATCAGGCGCGGATCGTCGCGCAAGCGCAGCAGCAGCGGGTCGGCCAGCATGAAAAGCAGGTCGTGGGCCGGAGCGCGCTCCAGCCACGCCAGGGTCTTGTCCGCGTCGCCGCGCAACGCGTAGGCCTGCGCGAAGGCGTAGGGGCTGGTTTTCGCCTCGACCTTGTCAGCGAGGATCTTCGCCAGCGCGGCGTCCGCCGCCGCGCGATCCGGGGAAATCTGCATTGCAATCGCCAGGTTCATTTCCCGCCACGGCGAAGGCTGATGCCGGGCGACCTCCTGCGCGGTCTTCAGGTCGCCGCGCGCGATGGCGATAGCCATGCGCTGGTTCCATGGGGCTGATTCCGGCTGCGGCAGGCCTTCGGCGATGCGGAGGTACTTCGTCGCCTTGTCCAGCTGACCGGTCGCCGCCAGCAATTTCGCGTACTGGTAATAGTTGACGGTGTACAGCGGCTCGATCGAAAGGAGTTGCTCGCGCAGCCGGATCGCCTCGCCCAGTTTTCCGATGCCGCCAAGCACGTAGCCGCAGCCATTGAGGACGGTGCCGTCGGCCGGTGCCAGCTGCACGGCCCGGCGGCACTCGGCCAGGGCGCCCCGGTGATCGAAGCTGTAGAACTGCAGGTAGGCGCGGGCGGCGTGCGCCGGGCCCAGCCCGGGCGCCAGTTGCAGGGCCTTGTCCGCAGCGATGCGCGACTGCCGCATGTGTTCGCGGGCCACCGCGGGCGCTTCGTTGGAGAACGCGGCGACGGTACTCCACGCTCCCGACAGGTGCGCCCATGCCACCGCATAGCCCGGGTCGAGTTGCACGGCCTGGCTCATGTGCTCGGCTGCCTTGGGGAAATCCTGGTCGTGCCAGTACCTCAGGCCCTGCAGATAGGCGCTGTAGGCCTCGATGCTGGCGCTGGGTGGCCGGTCGTTCGGCTTCGCGGCTGCCGCGGGCGACAGCAGTTTCACCTGCAAGGCAGCGGCAACGGCCTGGGTGATCTCATCCTGCAGCGCGAACAGGTTCTTGTACGGGCGGTCGTAGTGCTCGGCCCACAGCGTGCGGCCATCGGCGGCCCGGGTCAGTGAGGCGTTGATGCGCACGACATCGCCGGCGTGCTGCACGCTGCCGGTGAGCAGGTGCGACACGCCCAGCTTGCGGCCGATGGTCGCGCTGTCGTCCTTGCTGTCGCGGAACTGGAAGGCCGAGGTGCGACCGATCACCTTCAGTCCCTGGAACCGGGACAACGCGTCGATCAGGTTCTCCGACAGTCCATCGGAGAAGTACAGCTGCTGCGGGTCGTTGCCGGCATTGACCAGGGGCAGCACGGCGATGCTGTGCTCCATCACCGGCGCCAGCGCAGGCGGCGTACGCGGCCACCATGTCCAGCCGGCGAAAGCGAGCAGCGCCAGCAGCGGCAGCAACCACGGCATGCCGCGCGGAAGGGCGCGGCGGTCGCTGGCGCGCCGCCGCATGGCGGGGGCCGGCGCCGGCACCGGTGCCGGTGCCGGTGCCGTCGCTTCCGGGTCGGGTGCCTGGATGGCTTGCCGCGGTGCGCCTGGCGCGGGTTCGGGAAGGTCGAAGCGGTAACCCACGCCGTGCACGGTGTGCAGGTAGCGTGCCGCTTGCGCGTCTTCGCCGAGCGCATGCCGCAGCAGGGTCATCACCCGGTTCAGCACCCCCGGGGTGATGTTGCGGTGACCCCAGACCGCATCGAGGATCTCGTCGCGGGTGAAGACACGGCCGGGCGCGCCGGCGAGCAGCGCCAGCACGGCGAAGGCCTTCGGCTCCAGCGGTTGCTCGATGCCGTCGCGCAGCAGTCGTCGACCCGCGAAGTCGATCGCGGATTCGTCGAAGGCGAGCGGGCCGGGCGTTGACGGGTCCATGGCGTCCTGTGGCGGGCGGCGCACGTGAGTGAACGAAAACCAGCGCTGCGGGGGCGACCCCAATGTTTTCCCAAGGAATCCAAGCAAAGTCCAGTGCTTTCCCAACAGCGGCCTCAAGACCTGCGACGGCGCGTCCCCGAACCTGAGCGTACCGGCATGTGCCGGCATGCCGTCGAGGAGATCGCCATGAACCGCTGCATCCGCTTCGCCGCCGCCCTGTTCGCGGCCTGCACCATACCGGCCTTCGCCCAGAACGGCGCGACCACGCTGCCGTCGATCCGGGCCACCCGGTTCGTTGCCGAGTGCACGTCCCCCCGCTTGCCGACCCAGCGCCAGGTCGGGGAGTGGACCGGCCTGCACAACCTCGGTCAGGTCTATGCCGCACGCGAGCGACTGATGGCCGGGATCGGTCGCGCCTGCCAGCGACACGGCGTCGGTCGCGTGCAGGTCGTGATGCAGCCACTTGCGCCAGGCGAGCTGCGCATCGTCGCCATGGCGCAGCGGGCCCGCTGAGAAGGGGTCTTCTCCGCTGTCATCCATGCCACACCCAAGGAGATACGCATGAACCGCACGTACCAACAATGCGCACTGGCCATCGCCGTCATCCTGTCCGCCAATGTCTGTGCCAGCAACTACGGCGAGAACTACGGCCCGTGGGACAACGCGGTGCCCGCAGCCGGGATCAACACCGCGGCTGCCGAAGGCTGCCCGATCGAGTCGCCGAACGGGCGGAACCTGTACTTCATGTCCACCCGCAATGGTGGCCTGGACATCTGGCGCGCTACCTGGAATGGCCTGATGCGCAGCTGGGACGACGTCACCAACCTCGGTGCGCCGGTGAACTCTCCCACCGCCGCCGACTATTGCCCCACGCCGTTGCCCGGCGGCTGGCTGCTGTTCGTCAGCTCGCGGCAGAACGCCGAGGATTGCATCGGCTGCAAGGCGATGCCGCCACCACCGCCCGGCAGCCCGCCGGCCGGTGACCTGTTCCTGACCAGGGAAAGCCCCGCGCACGGGTGGGCGCCGTGGTGGCGCCGACAGCCTCGTTGGGCGACGCCGGTGAACTTGGGCGGCTATGCGGACGGCGGCCCGAATACCAGCGGTTCGGAATATAGCCCGTCGGTCGTGGAAACCCGCGAAGGTACCTTCCTGTACTTCTCCAGCGATGGCTATCCGGACAGCAAGAGCCATGACATCTATGTCAGTCGCCTGCGTGCCGACGGCAGCTTCGGGCCCGGCGTGCGCGTGGCCGAGTTGAGTACCGACGCCGCCGACCTGATGCCCAACGTGCGTCGGGACGGGCTGGAAATCGTCTTCAGCAGCAACCGTGGCAGCGCCGATCCGCGCAACCAGGACATCTGGTATGCGACGCGCCCGAATACCGCCGCGCCGTGGACGGTGCGCGGTCCGATCGACAACCCCGCCGTCAACACGGCGGACGGAGCGGAAACCCGCGCCACCCTGTCTGCCGACGGCACCCGCCTGTATTTCGGACGCAAGCACTTTGCCCAGGTGCCGGCCGATCCGGGTGACGTCTACGTCAGCAGGCGCGTCAGGTTGCACGGGGGCAGCGGGCGCTGAACCCATGCGGCATGCCCTCGCCAAGGCCGAGAGGTTGAACAGTCACAACCTCTCGGCCTTGGTCGTCGGTCCCGGTGGGGAAGCGTGCCGTGCATCGCGCGGCCCGCTTGCCTCATCATGGCGCGATGACTGTCTGCCCATCGCCACCGCCGCGCATCGTGCTGGACACCAACGTGTGCCTGGACATCTTCCTGTTCCACGATGCGCAATCCGCCGCCTTGCACGTGGCGATGCGCGAGGGCCGGGTGCAGGCGGTGACGCGGGCGGACTGCCGCGCCGAATGGCTGCGCGTGCTGGACTACCCGCAGGTACCGGTGAACGCGGCGGATCGTCCGGGCATCGAGGCCGCCTTCGATGCGCTGGTGCAGTGCCTGCCCGATGCACTGGCCACCCCGGCGCCCGAGGTGCGGCTGCCGCGCTGCGCCGATCCGGATGACCAGATGTTCCTCGAACTGGCGCAGGCCGCGGGCGCGCGCTGGCTGGTCAGCAAGGACAACGAACTGCTGAAGCTGGCGCCGCGCTGCGCCCGCGACGGGCTGTTCTGGATCGGCCTGCCGCAGGCCTGGTCGCCGCGCAAGGGATGAAGGCCGGCTTTTCGTACAGCCGCACTGTGCTGTACTTGGCCACCCACTGGCCGAGGCATCGCCATGCTCACCCCCTGCACCATCGACTGCCCGTATTGCGGCGAAGCCATCGATATCCTGCTCGATGCCTCGATTCCCAGCCAGCAATACATCGAGGACTGCCAGGTCTGCTGCCGCCCGATCACGCTGAGCGTGGAAGTCGACGACGACGGCGAGCCGCAGGTGCGCGCCAGCGGCGAAAACGACGCCTGAGCAGCGTCAGCGTCGTGGTTGGGCGTGGATCAGCGGAAGATCAGCTCGCCTGATTCGACGATGGCGATGCCTGACGCCTGCAGCATCCCGCGCGTGGCCGCGTCGCTGTCGGGTGTGACCGGGCGGGTCAGATCCCACAGCACGCTGGCGCGAAAACCCAGCTCCAGCGCGTCCTGCGCGGTCCACGACACGCATACGTCGCGCGCCAGGCCGCAGACGAACACCTCATCCACGCCGCGCTCGCGCAGCCAGCCGGCCAGTCCGGTGCTGGGCCGTGTACCGCGCGGGCCGTGGTTCTCGCGAAAGCCGCTGTAGGAATCCACCGCGCTGTCGCTGCCCTTGCGGATCAGCGCGTCCAGCGTCGACCAGTCGATGTCCGGATGCAGTTGTGCCCCGGCCGTGCCCTGCACGCAATGATCCGGCCACAGTGTCTGCGGCTGGTCGTACAGCGCGATCTGTTCGAACGCGGCGCGCCCGGGATGGCTGCTGGCGAACGAGATGTGCCCGGCCGGATGCCAGTCCTGGGTTGCCACCACATGCCGGAAACACCGGGCGCGCAGCATGGCGTCGATGCCCGGCACGATCGCGTCGCCCTGATGGCAGGCCAGCGTGCCGCCGGGCATGAAGTCCGGCTGCACGTCGACCAGGATCAGCGCGGCATGGGGAGAGACGTTCGCTTTCATCGGCTGGCGCGTGCGGGTGAGCGATGGTGAATCATCGGGGCAGTCTAATCCCTGCCGCCCGCGCCTTGCCGATGACCCATAATGGCGGAACGCAGCAGGATCAGTCAGGGGCGCGCCGTGCAGTACGACCAGTCGTGGATGGGTTACGGAATCATGGGTGGTGTGCAGGCTGGGCTGCTTTCCGCGGTGGCGGGGTTCGTGCTGTTTCTGCTGTTCCACTGGCTGGGCAAGCGCAACGGCTGGAGCTACGGTCCGCAGATCGGCTGGTCGTTCCTGCTGGCCACCGCGCTCACCGCCAGCGGTGACCTGTGGAACCTGTTCTATTTCAACTACGGCAGGATGCAGTCGCTGCAACTGCTCAAGGTGAAGCTGGCCGAGGTGCACGATCCGGGCAGCATCGGCCTGCGCGCCCTGTGCGAATTGCTCGGCGTGGCCCTGGGCATCTACGTTGCCTGGGCCCTCTGCAGCGGCGACTGGAAACGTCGACTGCGCCGTGGTCCCTGATCAGCGTGTGGGCAGCCGGTGCGCGAACAGCCACGGCCACAATGCATCGGTGGCATGGGCGGCCTGCCAGGAAGCGCGGCTGAGCCGGGCGAAGTCGGTGCAGCGGACGTCGCCGGCGCGTGCCTTGAGGGCCGGCGCATCGACGCACTCCGGGTGCGGGGGAGCTAGAGCAGCGGGTCGAACAAACGTGCCACATGCATGGCGACTTTGCGCAGATAGGGGGCATCGCGATACTCGCGTGTGTCGACTTCGCGGGCATGCTTGAAATCGTCGATCAGCATGGCGGTGACGTCGGCGGCGAAGCCGTGGTCGACGGCCAGCGCGGCGACTTCGAAATTCAGCCGGAACGAGCGGCTGTCCAGGTTCATGCTGCCGATCGCCGCGGCCTCGCGGTCGATCAGCAAGGCCTTCTGATGCAGAAAGCCGGGTTGGTAGCGGAACACCTTGATGCCCGCAGCCACGGCCTGGCAGGCGTGCAGGGTCGAGGCGAGGAACACGGTGTGGTGGTCGGGGCGCGACGGAATCAGGATGCGCACATCCACGCCACGCAATACCGCCAGCTGCAGTGCGGCGCGCACCGCATGGTCGGGGATGAAATAGGGCGTGCTCAGCCATACGCGCTGGCGCGCCGCGTTGATCGCCGCGGTGAAGAACAGCGAGCCGGTTTCCTGCGGATCGGCGGGGCCGCTGGCCACGATCAGCGCGCTGCTGTCGCCCTCGCCGGGGGGCGCCGGCAGCAGCGGCGGCATGCTGCCGGTGATCCATTGCCAGTCTTCGGCAAACAGCTGCTGCAGGTCGGTGACCACCGGTCCGCGCAGCTCCAGCATGGTGTCGCGCCATGGCGCCAGCGGTGGCTTCAGGCCGAGGTACTCGTCACCCACGTTGAGCCCGCCGACGAAACCGAGCGCGCCATCGATGACCACGATCTTGCGGTGGTTGCGGAAGTTCAGCTGGAAGCGGTTGCGCCAGCGGTGCGTGGCAAAGCGGTTGATCTGCACGCCGCCCTCGCGCAGCGTCGCCACGTAGCTGCGCGGCAGGGCGTGGCTGCCGATACCGTCGAACAGCATGCAAACGCGAACGCCGGCTGCCGCCCGCTGCAGCAGCACCTGCTGCAGGCGTCGGCCCAGGCGGTCGTCGTGGATGATGAAGAACTGCACCAGCAGGCAGTGCCGTGCGTCGGCCATCGCTGTCAGCATGGCATCGAAGCCGGCTTCGCCGTCGAGCAGCAGGCGCAGCCGGTTGCCGCCGCGAAAGGGTCGTCCCTGCAAGGTGCTGATCGCCGCAAAGCGGACACAGGCCGGATCGATCACGGAGGCATCCGGCGGGGTGGCCGGCGCATGGCGCAGCCGGGAGGCGTGCTGGCCGATGTGGTAGCCAAGGAAGCGGCTGGAACCCAGGTACGCATAGGGCAGCAGGGTCACGTACGGCAGCAACAGCAGGCCCAGCGCCCAGCCGATGGCGCCTTGCGGCGTGCGCGCGTGCATCACCGCATGCATCGCGGTGAGCATGCCGAGCACATGCAGCAGGATGATGCAGGAAGTGAGCGCGCTGGCCGTCATCGCGAGCGGAGCGCCATGCTCAGCCTGCCAGCAGCTGGTCGGCCAGGTGGCGCGCCTGCTGGCGGATCTCCGGCATCGCGGTGGATTCCCACAAGGTTCCGCGCAACAGGCTGCCGATGGCGAACAGGTTCGGCCAATGCCGCTCTCCGCATTGCAGGTGGCCGTCGCGATCGGCGCCCACGCCGAGGCCCAGCGGGTCGGCGCTGATGTGGGCGTTGGTCAGCAGCTGGCGAATCAGTCGATGGTCGCTGCGGCGCACGTCGGTGTCCAGGCCTACTGTCTGGACCACCAGGTCGGCATCGACGGCGTCGATGGCACCGGCATGGTCCACTTCGAGTCGCAGCGAGGCACCGGCGACATCCACCGCGTGCAGTCGTCCGCGCTGACGATGCAGCCGTCCGCTGCGTTCCAGCGCGGTGATCGCCGTGCCGACGGCCGGCGGCATGCGGTGGCGCGCGCGCTCCCATACCCAGCGCGCGTGCCGCATGAAGCGCGCGCGCTGCTCCAGTGGGAGTTCAGCCCACAGATCGGGCAGGTGCGGGCGCAGGCTGTCCACCACGGCGCGCCACTCCACGCCGGGCTGGCTGGCCGCTTCGCGCAGCAGGCGCATCCAGCGGCCCACCTCCGGCGCATCGCGCATCGCTTCGGCCAGCTCCGTGCCGTCGTCGGCAGGCATCGCGGCGGCGTGCAGGTGCGGCTCGGGAAAGCGACCATGGCGGGATATCCCGGTGAATTCCGCATCCGGCCAGCGGGCGGAGAGCTCCAGCACCACGTCCGCGGCGGTGAGCCCCAGCCCGATCAGCACCACCTTGCGTGGCGGCCGCTGCGATGCGTCCGTGTCGGCCAGCAACTTCCACGGGTCCACCACGTAACGGCCGCTGGCCAGCACCTCGGCACCGACCGCTGCCAGCGGTTGCGGTGGCAACGCGCCGATCGCCAGCACGGCGGCATCGGCGCGATGATTTTCCTCGCCGTGGATCACGGTGACGCCGTCGCCTTCGGGGACCAGCGCGTCCACCGCGAACGGGATCAGGTTGACGTGGTGACCGCGTGCCCGGCCTTGTTCCAGCGCGCGCGCCACCTCCGCTTCGAGATAGTCGCCGTAGCGCCAGCGTGGCAGGAAGTCGGTGCCGGCAATGGCGGGATCGCTGCGCTGGACGAAGTCGAGAAAGCTGCGCGGCTTGCTGGCGAACATGCTCATCGAGGCTGCGCGCACGTTCAGCAGGTGGCGTTCCGAGCGGGTGCCGTAGGCCACCCCACGCGCGGGCTGGCCACCGCCGGTGAACCAGTCCAGCTGCAGCGGTGGCGTCGCGGTTCGCTCCAGCAGTTCGCCGAGCAAGGTGGCGGCCGCAGCACCTCCGCCGATGATGGCAAGGCGTCGAAACATGGCAATCTCGTCGGGTTGGGGGATCAGCCGTGCAGGCGGCCGGCGATGCTGCTGCGTGGTGGCGCGGCCATCCGCTGTCCGGCAGCTTGCCGCGGTTCGTGAGCGGCGTGATCCGCCAGCGCATTGCCGTAGACGTGCAGCGACAAGGCGGCTTCCTGCCGCGAGAGGTTGCGGCAACGACGAAGCAGGTTGGGATCGCCCTCGAACCAGGTGCCGTCGCCCGGGCCCAGCCAATGGCGGTCCGCCAGCACCAGCTCGCCGGATTCGCGATCACGCTGGCCGGACTGCACTTCCAGTGCGCCGACCAGAGCCATCTCCAGCCCCCACGCACCAGCCAGTCCATGCAGGGGCGAAGCATGGTTCGGTGGCCAGGCCATTACCCACACACTGATCGGCGGCTTGCTGCGTCGACCCAGCAGGAAGCGCTCGAAGCCACGCTGTCGCTTGCGCAGGGATTCCAGTCGCGTCGCCATGGTCGACGCGTCCTGGTGCACCACGCGGCCCAGTTCGCGGGCCATCGAGGCGAGGTCGGGGTGGTCGGAACGGGCATGTTCCAGCGCGATGGCGCGCAGGGTTTTGAGAAGGTGTCGTTGCGTGCCCATGCGTGCAACCTGGCCGGGTGATTGGGCGCCAGTGGATCACGCGCATCGTTAACAGGTTGTTGAAAAGCGCCCTGCCGGGAACGGCACCCCGGCCGGCTCGGGAGCCGGCCGGGATGCCGTTCCCGGGGCTGTCCTATTCGCGCAGATCGAAGGTCACCGGCACCCGCGCCCAGGCGCTGGTCGCCTGGCCATCGACCATCGCCGGCTGGAAACGCCAGCCGGCCAGCACCTGCTCGGCGGCGCTGCGATCGAGCAGCAGATAACCGCTGCCGTGCTCGATGCTGACCCGCACCGGCTTGCCGGTCTCGTCGACCAGCACGCGCAGTATCACGGTGCCATGCATGCGTTGCTGCAGGGCGCGGGTGGGGAAGCGCAGCGGGGCTGCACGATAGGCCAGGCTGGCCTCGACCGGCGCGGGGGCCACCGCCGGTCCGGGTGTCGCGCCGGCAGGCAGCAAGGTCGGCGCGGTGACCGGCGGTACGGCCGTGTTTCCCACCGCGCTGGGCGTCACCAGCGGTGGACTGGTCGGCGGTGCCTGGTGGTGAACGGTCGGTGGTGCGACGGGCGGGTGCGGCAATGGCAGCAAATCGACCGGCGGCGGCTGTTTCACCGGTGCTGGAGGCGTGGTGAAGACGATCGTCGGGATCGGACTGAGTCGTTCGATCGCCTGGAACAGCGCCGGGGCGGAGGGCCTCGACGCGATCATGATCACGGCGAGGTTGAGCGCGATGGCGGCGCTGATGGCCGCGATGCGGGCGGGGTCGGGATGGGTACGGTGAGCAACAGCCAGGCTTGCGGGCGACATGGGCAACCTCCTGACATCGGTGGGGATGTTGCGGAAGTCACGCTGCGTGAGCAGGGGGATCGTGCTGCCGCGACCTGAGCCTATGCCTCCAAACCGCACTTGCGCAACAGGACGTCTGGATGGCCAAATGCGGGTTTGATGCGTCGCGCAGCCGTTTCGGGAAATTTTCGGGCCTCGTTACGCCTTGCAGATCGCGCGCCTGGGGCAGCAAGGGTGAAGGCGGGGACCTTGGCGCGGCCTGCGGCGCCTTCATCATCGAATCGTGTGACGGCTTCCCGGTGCGACCATGCGCCACGGATAGGCACGGACGGGTACGCGCAGTTAAGGTAGCCATGCGCGCCCCGTCCCCGGAGAACCCCATGACCACCCTATCCGGCACTGCCATGCCGAGCTACAGCTTCGGCGACGAGCTTGCCAGCAGCATCATCCATGGCCTGGGCATCGTGCTCAGCATCGCCGGGCTGGCGACGCTGGTGGCTTTCGCAGCGCTGCACGGCAATGCCTTGACGGTGGTCGCCTGCGCCGTATTCGGCACCTCGCTGGTGCTGCTCTACACCGCTTCCACGCTGTATCACTCGATTCCGCTGGTCGCCGCGAAGCCGACCTTGCGCGCGCTAGATCACATCGCCATCTATGTGCTGATCGCCGGCACCTATACCCCATTCACCCTGATTGCCCTGCCGGGCGTGTGGGGCTGGAGCCTGTTCGCCGCGGTATGGACGCTGGCGCTGGCCGGCAGTGCGCTGGAGCTTGGCCTGCTCAAGCGCTATCACAAGCTGGCCGTGCTGCTGTACGTGGGCATGGGCTGGATCGGCATGGTGGCGTTCGAGCCGCTCAGCAGGCATCTGCAAACCGGCGGCACCGCGCTGCTGCTGGCTGGCGGCCTGGCCTACACCCTGGGTGTGCCGTTCTACCTGTGGCGACGGCTGCCGTATCACCACGCGTTGTGGCATGTCTTCGTGCTGACGGGCAGCGTGCTGCATTTCCTGGCCGTGCTGCTGTATGTGATTCCCGACGCGCGGGCATGAGCTTGCCCCCGGCACTCGAGGTCATGCGTGGCCAGCTCGAGGACGCTGCCGCGCATCTGGGCAAGCGGCACGACCTGCGCTTCAAGCCGATGTTCGGCGGGCTGATGGGCTGGCTCGACGAAAAGCCCTGTGCGTGGCTGACGCCGGGCGGCCTGGCGTTGAGACTGGCGCCCGCCGATCAGCCGGCGCTGCTGCAACTTGCCGGTGCGTCACGATTGATCGCCAAGCCCGGCGCGGCACCGAGCCGTCACTACATCGTGCTGCCCGCTGCGCTCGGTCGCGATACCGGGCAACTCGCCAGCTGGCTGGCGAAGAGTGCGCAGGATGCGGTGAGCCGACAGTCCGCCGCGGTGCCGCCGCGGCGTCGTCGCTGACATCAAGCGCGACGGCCGCGAGGCCATCGGCGCGTGGGCGATCAGCGCTTCCGGCGGGCCGGCACGAATTGCGTGCGCACCGCCTCGGCAAGTTGTTCCGGTGGCAGCAGTCCCTGGTCGATCACGAAATCGTTGAATGCCATCCGGTCGAACTTCGACCCCAGCGTCAGTTCGGTTTCCAGCCGCAATTGTTGCAGCCGCAGGTAGCCGTAGAAATACGCGGTGGCCTGGCCGGGGGAGTCGAACGTATAGCGATTGATCTCCTGGCGCGCCAATGCCTCAGACAGGCCGACGTCGTGGACAAGGATGTCGTGGGCGCGTTCCGGCGTGATCAGGCCGAGGTTGAGCATCGGGTCGAGAAACGCGCGGGCGGCGCGCATCAGCCGGTGTTGCAGGGCGATGAACTGACCGGCCGGTGGCTCGTACGGCAGCATCTCGGCTTCCGAGTAGAGCGCCCAGCCTTCCACGTTGACGCTGTTGAACGCGAACAGGCTGCGCGCCAGTGACACGCCACGCTCGACCATCGCCGCGAACTGCAGCTCATGGCCGGGTCGGCCTTCGTGCGCGGTGAGCGTCCACGCGGCGGCCTTGAAGGTGAAGTCGTCGTAGGCGTCGGCGTGGCCTGCGGCCTTTCCATCCGCGCTGGCCGAGGGGTTGCCCATGGTCAGTACGAACGTACCCCGCTCGCCGTGGTTGTTGATGAACGGCGGCGGGTCCATGTGCGGCGCCGGGACCTGTGCTGCCTCGGCTTCCGAGGCCAGGCGCATCTGCATCTTTCGCTGCGGCAGGGTAACGATGTGCTCACGCCGGATGATCTCCTCGATCCGGCCGATCACCTCGTGGTACCACGGCACCACTTGATCCTTGCCGAGCTGCTGTTTCTTCAGCGCCTTCAGCACGTCGCGGTAATCGGTGGCGTCGATGCCTTCGGCTTTCGCCACCACCGGGGCCATCATCTGCATCATGCCGCGCAGCTCGACGAATTCCAGCTGCGCCTGCTTCATCAGCTCCTGCGGCGGGATGTCGATGCCGACCTGCTGGAGGTTGTACGCATACAGCGGTTCGGGCAGGCGGAAATCGGTGCGCGCGCGCGGCAGCACGGTGCTGCGTACCCAGTCGTCGTAGGCCTTCAATTGTGCATCGAGCGCGTCAAGCGCGGCCTTGCCATCGGCATTGTCCAGCTGGTACTTGGCGAACAGCTTGCGGATGCCGTCGGCGTAACGCCGGGTGTTCGCCAGCTTCTGCTCCACTTCGCCCCTGTAGGGACCGAGCAGCGCCTTGTCGCCGAGTTTGGCGGTGGTCTGCGCCTTCGCCAGTTCGGTGATCGGCGTGCAGCCGGGGGTCTTGCCGACATAGCACTGCAGCCGCTTCAGCGCGGATGGACGGCGCGTGGCGGCGACGTCGTCCTTCAGCAGTCCGAACTCACCGCTGAAGATCAGTTGGCCGACGTCGTTGTACGGCAGCATGTATTTGTCGTTGAGGTCGATGCCCTCGATCTGTTCGTCGGCGGCCTTGATCAGGATCTGCAGATCCTGCCGCACGTTGACGTCCCTCTCCGTGGTCAGCAGCGCCTGCAACTTCGTTTTCGCCGCGACCAGCGCGGCGCGCGAACGTTCGTCGACGCCGGGCTTGAGGTCGGCGACCTTGTCGTCGTAACCGGCCACGCCGAGCTGCGAGGCCGATTCCGGACTGAAGCGGGCGATCTCGTCGAGCAGGATCTGCGAATCGGCATTGCTGCGTGCGATCCAGGCCGGCGGTGCGGTCTGCGCATGCAGCGAAGCGGTTGAGGTCAAGGTGACGGCGAAGGCAAAGGCAAGGCGTCGGTACATGCGGTTTCTCCCCGGGATGGCCCAGACTAGGTGCGCCTGCCTCGCGCTGCCATGTGCCAAAGGTCGGCCTTAGCCGAACAGCATCGCCAGGCCGAACAGGCCGACCATCAGGAACGACAGCACCAGCTTGAACAGGGTGCCGAGCAGCAGGCCGATCCAGGTGGCCGCGCCCACATGCGCCGAGCGCAGCACGCTGGTACCCGACGCCAGTTCGCCGACCAGGGCGCCGACGAACGGACCGAGCAGCAGGCCGGGGATGCCGAAGAACATGCCGACGAAGGTGCCGATGGTGGCGCCCCACAGCGCGCGCTGGCTGGCGCCGACCCGCTTGGCGCCGAGTGTGCCGGCGACGAAATCGACGATGACGCCGAGCGTGCCCAGCGCGCCGATGATCAGCAGCCACCACAGGCCGAGGTGGCGGTAATCGTCCAGCACCGCGACCAGCCAGATGCCGCCGAACACCATCGGGATGCCCGGCAGGGCCGGCAGTACCGAGCCGGCCAGTCCGCCGATGATCAGCGCGGCGGCGAGGATGTACAGCGCGATCTCGAGCATGGGCGCTCCGACAGGAAGAGAGGCAGCAGCCCACGCCACGGGCCGGGCGGTGCAGTTGCTCCGATGTACCAGCCAAGACTAGAGCAAATGCATCGTCCGCGAGCGGGCTGCTACTTTTCCACGAAGGCGCGTTCGATCACGTAATCGCCCGCGGCGCGCGTGCGCGGCGAGGCCTGGAAGCCACGGCCATCCAGCAACGCGGCGAGGTCGTCCAGCATGGCCGGGCTGCCGCACAGCATCACCCGGTCGGTTGCCGGGTTGAGCGGTGGCAGCCCGGTGGCGTTGCTCATCACGCCGTCGACGATGGCGTCGGTGATGCGGCCGCGGTGGCGGAACGGCTCACGGGTGACGGTGGGGTAGTAGATCAGCTTGTCGCGCACCAGCTCGCCCAGGTATTCGTGCTGCGGCAGCTGGTTCTCCAGGTAGTCGGCGTACGCCAGGTCCTCGATCCGGCGCACGCCATGCGCCAGCGCGATCTTGTCGAAACGCTCGTAGGTATCCGGATCGCGGATGATGCTCATGAACGGCGCCAGGCCGGTGCCGGTGCCGAGCAGGTAGAGGTGCTTGCCGGGCTTGAGGTCGGTCAGTACCAGGGTGCCGGTGGGCTTGCGCGTGACGATCAGCGGGTCGCCCGGCTTGAGGTGTTGCAGGCGCGAGGTGAGCGGGCCGTCGGGCACCTTGATCGAGAAGAACTCCAGGTGTTCCTCCCAACTGGCGCTGGCGATCGAGTAGGCGCGCATCAGCGGGCGACCTTCCGTTTCCAGTCCGATCATCACGAACTGACCGCTGTCGAAGCGGAAGCCCGGGTCCCGCGTGGTGCGGAAAGAGAACAGGTTGTCGTTCCAGTGCCGCACGTCGATCACGTGCTCGGTTGCCATTGCCACCATGTCGATCGTCTCGCGTTGTTGCCATATCGGAAGGAGTTGGCCGCCCCTGCATCCGGCAGACCAGAGTGGGGACTCGCGGGGGAGCGCGGCCGCGGCCGCCATGCCTTGCGAGCGCCGGAATGAACGCGGCGACTGTGCCCCATAGGATACGCGAGTAGGCGCGATCGCGCCTGTCTCCACGGCACCTGCGCGTGGTCCGGGCGTTCATCTGCGGCGTCATGTCGCGCCCTTGGCAATGACCGGAAAGCACGCGGTTTCGCAAGCTCGCTGCATCCGGCATGCCAGCGCAGACATGGCGCGCTGGATTTTGTGACCGGGAGCCCGTCCTGGCATCGCCAAGGCGATGTACTACATCCACAACCACCCGGGAACTACACCGACGCCAGCCAGGGATTACGGCAAGATCATCGTTTGGACGGTAGCGCCAAAACTGCGCATAATCCAACGTCACCGATGATCCGGTGCGCCACGGCCGGATCACAAGGGTACCAGGGGGAGTTCCGCAGCACGCCAGGACTGGCGTGTCAGGTTTCTTGTTGGTTACTCGGGGGGGTGGACATGCCGATCATGCTCGGCCAATCCAGGGCGATCCAGGCAACACGGGCGCAGTTGCGGCGCTATGCCGGTTGCGACGTGCAGGTATTGATCGAGGGCGAGACCGGCACCGGCAAGGAGCTGGCCGCCCGGGAGATCCACTACGACAGCGCTCGTCGCGACCATCCGTTCGTGCCGGTCAACTGCGGTGCGATCCCCGACAGCCTGATCGAGAACGAACTGTTCGGCCATGGCCGTGGCGCCTTCACCGACGCCAAGGCGGCCCAGCCCGGTCTGATCGACCATGCGCGCGGCGGCACGCTGTTCCTCGACGAGGTCGACGCGCTGTCAGACAAGGGTCAGGTCACCCTGCTGCGTTTCCTGCAAGACAGCGAATACCGACCGGTCGGCGGCGGTGCGACGCGAGTCTCGGATGCACGCATCATCGCTGCCACCAATGCCAGCCTGGAACGGCAGGTGGCCGCCGGGCGTTTCCGGCGCGATCTGCACTATCGGCTCAACGCGTTGTACCTGCGGCTGCCGCCTTTGCGTGAGCGCGAAAACGATGTGGCCCTGCTGGCCAGGCATTTCATCCAGGCGGTGGCGCAGCGGCTGCATGGTCCGCCCAAGCACTGGGGCAGCGACGCCATCGAGGCGCTTGCCGCCTACGCCTGGCCCGGCAACGTACGCGAGCTGGACAATATCGTGTTGCGCGCCTATATGGCCAGCGAGGGTACGGAGATCAGCCTCGCCGACCTGATCGCCGCCGAGCCCGCATTTACGGGCACCGCGTCGCTGCCGCGGCGTCGCGCGAATGAGCCCGATCTCGGTTTCAGCGCGGCCAAGTTCAATGCCATCCGGAAGTTCGAGCACGACTACCTCACGCAGCTGATGCGGCAGGCCTGCGGCAATATCAGCGCGGCTGCGCGCCTGTCCGGAACCGAGCGTCGCCAGCTTGGCAAGTTGCTGCTGAAGCACGGCATCGATACGAAACCGTTCCGGCCGCAGTGATTCGTCTTCGCCTGCGCATTCGCTGGCAGATGGCGCATGGGTGTGATTGTCCCCATCGCGCCGCCGAAACGGGTCACGACTGACCCGACCACTCGTCCTCCCTGGACGATGCGCCGCCCCGCCAACCCATCCGTCAGCCTGGCTGCCATTGGCATGGTCGATGCCTCTTCACTCGCATATGCCGAGTGGGTGCCCGAACAAGGCACGAGCTCGGATGCAGTCCGGGTCGCATCGCCATCGCCAGAGGTTCGCCATGAATTCCGAGAAATCCGTTCGCCTGCAAATCAAGGTTCGTTTCAGTGACCACGGCGAGACACCGCCGATCGACGCCTACGCCTTCACCGCGCGCGGCCGGCTGCTCGGCCGCTCAGGTTTGAAGGACGGCGTCGCCACGGTGGAGGTGCCATCCGAATTGGACGGCCAAATCCTTGAAGTGATCCTTGGCCCGTCCACGGAAGCGGACCAGCCGGCGCCGACGGCGGCCTCACTCAAGCGCATCGGCGGCTATGCGCGGTCGCTGCGGCTGCTGCTCGAAAAGCCCGTGCTGGAGTTGAACATTCCGGCGATCATCTTTCCGAAGTGGTGCCGCTGTTTCGTGCGCGGCCGGCTGGTGAAGCGGTTCACCTTGCCGGATGGCAGCCTCAGTGAGCTGCCTGTCTGCCACGCCCGTGTACACATTTGCGAGATCGACCGCATCCGCCTGGTGATCGAGAAGCTTCCCGATCGCGACATCCTGCGTTTGCGTGACGACTTGCTGGACAAACTGCACCTGGTGCCCGGGCCGGTACCGCCAGGCCCGGACCCGGGGCCGCTGGCCGGAACAAAGACGCCATCTATCGGCAATCGCATGGTGCTCTCGGCGACGGTCAGCGCCCCGCCGCAGCTGGCGTCGGCGCTGTCGAGCAAAGATTCCATGGCATTTCGGACCGCAGCGCTGACCACCGCCAATTCAGCCGCGCAGGCTCGTCATCAACTGGCCGAACTGTCCAGCTTGATCGCCATCCATCTATGCGATCTGGCTTACCTGTGGATCTACTTTCGCAAAGATTGCCTCACCACCGTGGACAGCGACTGCGACGGGCGCTTCGGTGCGCTGATCTTCCACGCCTGCGCCGATCAGCCTGACGTCTACTTCTGGGTCGAGCAGTTCCAGGGCGGCGCATGGACCACCGTCTATCGCCCGGGGATCGGTTGCGGCACCTACTGGAACTATGTCTGCGGCACTGAAATCGTGCTCAACCTGCCGCGCGCGGTGGCCTGCGAGGAGCCGCCCTACGACGTTCCCCCGGGTGTCACGCTGTTCGTGCTGCCGTACGCCATTGCGAACGCGCCGATCTGGGGCATTCCGCCAGGGGCGCCGAGCGCGCCCGCCGGCTGGCTACGGCCCGACGGCATGATCGATTACCAGACCGGTTCCTGGCTCGGGTGGCTCTACAACGCACCGTTCGGCGGCACGCTGAACTTCATTCACGACGATTCGTACTTCATTCCCTCCAGCGGCATCAAGTACTACCGCTATGCCTGGCGTCGCCTGAGCGGCACGCCCAACACCGGCGCCGCCGACCCGACCTGGACGCCGATCAGCACGCCGCTGGCGCGCGGCTATCGGATGGAATATTCCGATCGCCTGCCCACCTATGAAAGCTATCCGACCGGTCCTGTGACGCTCGGCACGCACAGCGGCCTGTTCCAGTTCAAGCCGCAGACCCCGCCGGCGCGTGGCACCGACCCGGCCACCGTCCTCGTGCGCGAATGGACCAGCGGCAATCTGAGCGAAGTGGGGGCGAGCTGGAATACCGAGCTGGCGGCACCCGCCTTGTCGGCCGACAACGCCACGGACGACGCCGGTGTTTTTGAAGTCAAGATCGAGGTCTTCGATCCGGCCGGCAATCAGGTCATGCCCGGGGCCGGCAGCTTCCGTTTCCTGGCGCGCAACGCCGACGGCACCACCACGCGCCTGGCCACCGCTGCCGAGGAAGCGGGCGGCGCCTACGTGCTGCGCGTGCACGTGGACAACAACGGCGTGCGCGTCGATCTGCCCCAGCCCAGCATCGGCGGCGTGTCGGCGAGTGACGATTGTGGCTTCCTGCGCTATCAGTCGGGCGATCAGGTGCACGTGCAGTACCTGGCCGCTCATCCCAACCAGCATGCGGTCTTCGCTTTTGGCATCAAGCGCGGATCAAACGGCGTGCCTGCCGTATCCACCCTTGCGCCCTATGTGGAGGTGGCGGCAGCCAGCGCGCCGACCGGCAGCACGCCCTACGTCAAGATCGCCGACTACTACCAGCGTGACTTCAATCCGGCGGAGTTGGTCGGAACCTGCATCAATGCGGCATTCGCCGCGAACCTGGGCGTGTACGGCAAGGCGACCAATGGTTACCAGCGACTGGGGCTGGATGACTCCAGGCTGATCGCGTTTGCCCTGGCCGTGCAACCGCCGACCCCGCATCCGTAAGCGGACCGCAGCCGTCTGCGCCGAGTACCCACCGCGACACCATCGAAGAGCAGTGGACATGGCAACTTCGAAAGCGGCGAATTCCGGGGCATCCACCGGGCAAGGCCAGCGCCGTGCGTCCGCACGCGGTGGCGACCTCGCCGGTTGCCGTGCCGATGAGCTCGGGCATCTGCTGCGCTCGAACTGCCTGTCGTACCGGACCTTCAATCCGATGACCGCATTGGACCTGTTCGACCTGACTTGCCCGCGGGCGCCGCTGGCCCGGGTGCAATCCGTCCCGGTGCGCCGGCAAAGCGGGTCACTCCTGACCCGCTGTTTGTGGCCGGTGCGGTGCCGACACGCGTGGTGGGCTCATTCTGCGGCTTGCGGCAACTGGCACGCTCGTTGCGAGCGTCTGCGTGGGTGCGGAGAGATGCGATGACGAGACGGTTGCGCGCCGGCTGCCTTGCGGGCGGCGAGGGTGAGATCGGGCGTTCGGTGCTTGACTACCTGCACGCTCACCCGCAGGCGGCGGATACCCTCCGCGGCATCGTCAACTGGTGGCTGCCGCGCCAGCGTTATGAAAGTGACAGCCAGCGTATCGAGCATGTCTTGAGCGACCTGGTGGCCGAGGGGCTGCTGCATTGCAATCGGCTCCCTGATGGCGAGGTGCTGTATGCGCTGAACGAGCACAAGAAGCGGCCGCAGCCGCACTGACTGCGCCCCGTGTTTTCACGACGGAGGACCCATCCCATGCCATCTGCGCTCACCTATCCGGGCGTCTACATCGAGGAAATTCCCAGCGGCGTACGCAGCATCACCGGGGTGGCTACCTCGATCGCGGCGTTTGCGGGCTGGGCGCCGAGGGGGCCAACCGATCGTGCCGGCCTGGTGCTCAGCTATGCCGATTTCGCGCGCAAGTACGGCGGCCTCGACAGCCGCAGTGTGCTCGGTTACGCGGTAAGCCAGTTCTTCGCCAACGGCGGCCAGCAGGCCTATGTCGTGCGACTGCTCGACAGCACCGCGAAGGCGGCCAAAGTGACCCTCGACGGCAAGCTGCTGGTCACGGCCAGTAGTGAGGGTCGGTGGGCGAACGACTTCGCCATCGTCATCAGGAAATCGACCTTCGACGCCACCAGGTTTCGCCTGACCGTGGCGAACTGGTCGGTCGACCCGACCGGCGTGGCGGTGGAAGTGTTCGACAACCTGTCGATGAAATCCGACGACGCGCGCTTCGTTACCAGCGTGCTGGCGGATCAGTCCGCCTACGTCACCGCCGCCGTACAGGGCGGCGCCACTGATCCGCCGGCGGATACCGCCAGCGGGAACATTCCCGATGCGGCGAAACTGGTCGGTGGCCTCGACGGCACCGTGCTGGCGCCCAACGATCCCGCATTCGAGACGGCGCTGCAACCGCTGTCCGGCAGCGGCGGGCTGTATCAGCTGGACCGCGTCAACCTGTTCAACCTGCTGTGCGTGCCTGGTGAAACCAGCGTCGGGGTGATCTCCAATCTGCAGAAGTTCTGTCGCGACCGCCGCGCGTTCCTGATCGCCGACAGCGCCGACGGCGCCACGCCGGATGCGCTGCAGAACGGCCCCGGTGGCATCACCGGTGACGACGCGATCAATGCCGCATTCTATTTCCCGTGGATCACTGCCGCCGATCCGCTGCAGCAGAACCGGCCGCGCGTCTTCCCGCCGAGCGGCTTCGTGGCCGGCATCTACGCGCGCACCGATGCCACGCGCGGCGTGTGGAAGGCACCCGCAGGCAGCGAGGCCAGCGTCACCGGTGCGCTCGGCGTCAGCACGATGCTCACCAACGGTGAAAACGGCCTGCTCAATCCGCTGGCGATCAACTGCATCCGCAACTTCCCGGTCTACGGCACCGTGGTCTGGGGCGCGCGCACCCTGCAGGGCAACGACGAGCGCGGTTCGGAATGGAAGTACGTACCGGTGCGGCGCACCGCGCTGTTCATCGAGGAAAGCCTGTATCGCGGCACCCAGTGGGTGGTGTTCGAGCCCAACGACGAGCCGTTGTGGGCACAGATCCGCCTCAACATCGGCGCGTTCATGCAGAACCTGTTCCGCCAGGGCGCATTCCAGGGCAAGACCCCGAACGATGCGTACTTCGTGAAGTGCGACAAGGAAACCACCACGCAGAACGACATCAACCTCGGCATCGTCAACATCGTGGTCGGCTTCGCGCCACTCAAGCCCGCCGAGTTCGTGGTCATCCAGCTGCAGCAGATGGCCGGCCAGATCCAGTCTTGAGGGTATCTCCATGGCTCAGTTCAGCGTCAATGCGCAGCGCTTCGATCCGTACAAGAACTTCAAGTTCCGGGTGAAATGGGACGGTCGCTACGTGGCCGGCGTCAGCAAGGTGTCGGGACTCAAGCGCACCACCGAAGTGGTCAAGCATCGCGAAGGCGGCGACCCCAGCAGCACGCGCAAGTCGCCTGGCCGCACCGAATACGATGCCATCACCATCGAACGCGGGGTCACCCACGACACCGAGTTCGAGAAGTGGGCGAACAAGGTGTGGAACTTCGGCGCCGGTCTGGGCGCGGAAGTCTCGTTGAAGGACTTCCGCAAGGACCTGATCCTCGAGGTCTACAACGAGGCCGGCCAGCTCGCGCTCGCCTACAAGCTGTATCGCTGCTGGGTGTCGGAATTCCAGGCGATGCCCGATCTGGACGCCAACGCGAACGCGGTCGCGATCCAGCACCTGAAGCTCGAGAACGAAGGCTGGGAGCGTGATGTCAGCGTGCCGGAGCCGGCCGAGCCGAGCTTTACCGTACCCGCCGGCTGAGCACCATGCGCACGCCCACGCCCGCGCAATTGCTGCAGGTCTGGGAGCGCGGAAGCGGCCCTTCTGCCGCGGCGTGCGGCCTGCTGCTGCTCGGCAGCAGTTGCGACGAGTATCCGGCCGAGGCGCTGGCGACATTGCCGCTGGGGCGCCGGGATGGATTGCTGCTGCAACTGCGCGCGCGCCTGTTCGGCGAGGAGATCCGCGCGGTGGCGAACTGCCCGCAATGTGCGGCCCCGGTCGAGGCGACATTCCGCTGCGATGATCTGTTGCTGACCTCAGCCAGTAGCGCGGAAACGACGCTCGAGCATGCTTCGCCTGCCCATGGCGTGCATGTGCAGTTCCGTCTGCCCGACAGCAACGACCTGCTGGCGCTGGAGCAATGCAACGGTGCCGAGGATGCACGGCGGTTGTTGATCGAACGCTGCCTGCTGAACGCGTCCGCTGCCGGCGAAGCACGCGACGTGCACAGCCTGCCGCCACTGTTGCAGGGGGAGATCGCACAGGCCATGGCACAGGCCGATCCGCAGGCGGACCTGCAGCTGGCCTTTCGTTGTCCGGACTGCGGCCACGACTGGCAACCGATGTTCGATATCGCACGCTTCCTGTGGCAGGAGCTGCACGCCTGGGCACTGCACATGCTGCGCGATGTGGACACACTGGCGTGCGCGTATCACTGGTCTGAAGAGGACATTCTCAGCTTGAGCCCGCGCCGCCGGCAGGCCTATCTGGAGCTGTGCGCGTCATGAGCGATTTCCTCGACCGACTGGCGGCACGGGCTCTCGGCAGCGAGACGGCGTTGGTGCCGCGCTTGCCGTCGCTGTTCGAGCCGTCGCAACGCACGTCGATCATGCCGCCATCCGACGATGGCGAGGCGGTGCCTCGGCATCGCGAAACAGGCTCAGCCGCCACGGTGGCGCCTACCACCGTACCGACACGCTTGCCGCAGGCGCCGGTGGTGGCGATGGCTGATGGATCGCACGTCGCGCCGTCGGCGGTCGAGCCGGTGGCTGCGCCGCCGCGCGCCGTCGCCGACTTGCCGCGCGCCGCGGTGCAGCCGGCGCCGATCGGCGCTGCCGCGCCAACGCCGTCGCCGGTCATCGGGCGCCCTGTCGCGTCGTCCACGGTGCTGCGCCCGGCCGAGGTATCCGCGCCGCTGCCAGTGCGGTCGCGGCAGACGCGCATCGCGGCTGAGCCAACGGAGACGGTGGTGCCGTCGCCGCAGTCGCCGCCGTCGAGCGGCGCCTTGCTGCCCGCGCCCACGCCGGTATTCGGCGCAGCGGCCGCGCCAGCTCGATCCAGCCGCTCGGCTGCATCCCGCTCACCCGCCGGGCCGGCCGGCGCGGGCAGCTCATCAGGCGAGCCGGTGGTGCACGTCAGCATCGGTCGGCTCGAAGTGCGCGCGGCGCCGGCTGCCGCCACGCCACCCCGTCGCCGCGACGGCCCGCAGCCGAGCAGCCTCGACGACTATCTGCGCCAGCGCGGCAAGGCGTCGCCATGAGCAATGTCCTGGCAATCGCCGCGACCACCCGCACGCTGCGCAATCTGCTGCTGGCGCAGATGCCGGCGCTGGATGCGGAGCTGGGCGACCTGGAAGTGACCCTGCAGTCGCCGGATGTGGCACGCAAGGGCATCAGCAAGGCGCAGCTCAACCTGTACCTGTATCAGGTGGTCGCCAATGCGGCATGGCGAAATCTCGACATGCCCGGTCAGGTACGCCCCGGTGAAACGGCGCCGCCGCCGCTGGCGCTGAACCTGCACTACGTGATCACTGCGTGGGGCCGTGGCGAAAACGACAGCGACGCGCTCAGCCATCGCGTACTGGCCGCCGCGATGAGCACCTTGCATGACCGCAGCGTGCTTGACGGCAACGACATCCGCAATGCGCTGCCGGACAACGACCTGGCCAATCAGATCGAGCGCGTGCGCGTCACGCCACTGCCGCAAAGTGTCGATGAGCTGTCCCGGCTGTGGACGGCATTCCAGACCAACTACCGTATCTCCGCCGCGTACGAGGCGGCCGTGCTGCTGATCGACAGCCAGGCGGCGATCCGCGCGCCGCTGCCGGTGCTGCGGCGCGGCCCGCAGGATCGTGGCGTGATCGCCACCGCATCCGCCGCCGCGGCGCTGGATACGCTGACCTATCCGCGCACGCAAGCAGCTGTACGGCTCGGCGAGGACATCGTGCTGGGCGGTCGTCAGCTCACCACCGACCACGCGCTGGCACGCTTCAGCAGCCTGCGTCTCGACGCACCGATCGACATTGCACCGCTGGCCGGAGAGGCAACCGGCACGTTGCGCGTGCACCTTGCCGATACCTCCGGCGATGCGGATGCCGCGTCGCGCTGGGCGCCGGGCATCTACACCGTGGCCTTGCTGGTGCAACCGCCGGGCCTGCCGCCGCTGCTCAGCAACGAACTGCCGCTGGTACTGGCACCGATCATCACGCTCAGCCCGCTCGGCGCCGCGGCTGGCGACCTCGCCTTGAAGCTCACCTGCATGCCACGCCTGCGTGCCGGCCAGCGGGTGTTCCTGCTGTTCGGCGATCGCCTGCTGACGCCGGAAAGCATCAGCAACCCGGCCGACATGCATCAGCCCAGCGTGCTGGTGTTCCAGGTGCCGGGTGTGGCGGCTGGCACCTATACCGTGCGCCTTCGCGTCGATGGCGCCGACAGCATTCCGGTCGATTTCGGCGGCAGGGTGCCGGCATTCGCCAGCAGCCAGCAAGTGATCGTGACATGACCGACTACGCTCCATGGCTGCAAGCGAACGACCAGTATCTCGCTACGGCGCTGGCGGATCTGCGTGCGCGATTGCAGCGGGCCGTACAATCGCATGCCGCGCCCGCCACGCCGTCAGCCCCCGCTGCGGCGGCCACCGCGCTGATGGAATCCGCGCCAGCGGTGAATGCACCTGGGGGACAGAAGCATTCGTGGTTCGCACGGATGTTCAGCAGTCAGCCGGCACGCATGCCGCTGTCGAACGCGCAAATGCAGGTCGTCGACACGCCGCCAGCGGCACAACCGTTCGTCGTCGACGTGCCGGATGCCGGCGCCACAGCAACCGATGCGGCGGCATCGCCGGCCAGCAGCGTCACCGACGACAGCCGACACACGCCGGCTTTGAGCGTGCTCGCGAATCGGCTTGGTCTGTCTGCGTTCGAGCGCGACCTGCTGCTGCTGTGCATCGGCATGGAACTGGATACGCGTTTCCCCGCGTTGTGCGCGCAGGCGCAACACGATGCCGCCAAGCCGTATCCGACTTTCGCGCTGGCCTTCGCCGTACTCGACGATCCGAGCTGGGATGCGTTGTCGCCGGAGCGACCGCTGCGCTACTGGCGCCTGCTCGACATCCACCAGCCCGGTGCGCAGCCACTGATCGGCGCAGCGCTCAGCGCCGACGAGCGCGTGGTCAATTTCGTCAAGGGCATGAACTACCTGGATGACCGGCTGACCCCGCTGCTCACCGCGCTGCCGCCGGCGACACTGCCGCCGTCGCAGCGCGCGATTGCCGACCAGCTGCTGGATAGCCTGCATCACGTGCCGGTGGGTGACACGCTGCCGGTGGTGCAACTGCTCGGCAGTGACAGCACCAGCAAGCAGGCGATCGCGCAGACGATCGCCGCCGACTTCGGCGCGCAGGCGTACCGGCTATCGGCCGAGTTGCTGCCGAGTGCGACGGCCGAGCAGGAAACCCTGCTGCGGCTGTGGCAGCGCGAAAGCCAGCTGTTGCCGCTGGCGCTGTACCTCGATGCGGCCGAGGTCGATCACGGCGATGCCGCCGCGATCCTGGTCAAACGCTTCCTTGCCCGTGCCGGCGGACTCAGCTTCGTCGATGCGCGCGAGCCGTGGGCGAGTGCGACGACGCACGCGCTCAGCGTCGACGTAGCCAAACCCACCGCGGTCGAGCAGCGCACGCTGTGGCAGCGACTGCTCGGCGATGCCGCCGGTGCACAGCCGCAACACCTGGCCGGCCATTTCGATTTCAACCTCGGCCGGATCGAGCAGATCGCGCATGCCGCGCTGGCGGCAGTCGAGCAGAAACCCGAAGCGCTGGCGCAGACGCTGTGGCAGGGCGCGCTGGCGCAGACGCGGCCGGCGCTGGACCGGCTCGCCCAGCGGATCGAGCCCAAGGCCGGCTGGGACGATCTGAAACTGCCCGACAGCGAAAAGACCGTGCTGCGCCAGATCGCCGACCAGGTCGGCCAGCGCAGCACGGTCTACGACGACTGGGGCTTCCGCCAGCGGATGAACCGCGGCCTGTCGATCAGCGCGTTGTTCACCGGCGAGAGCGGCACCGGCAAGACCATGGCGGCGGAAGTGCTGGCGAAGGAACTGGGCCTGTCGCTGTACCGCATCGACCTGTCGGCGGTGGTCAGCAAGTACATCGGCGAGACCGAGAAAAACCTGCGCAAGCTGTTCGACGCGGCCGAGGACGGCGGCGCGATCCTGTTCTTCGACGAGGCCGACGCCCTGTTCGGCAAGCGCAGCGAAGTGAAGGACAGCCACGACCGCTACGCCAACATTGAAGTGAACTACCTGCTGCAACGGCTGGAGTCGTTCCGCGGACTGGCGATCCTGGCGACCAACATGAAGGGCGCGCTCGATACGGCCTTCCTGCGCCGGCTGCGCTTCGTCATCAACTTTCCGTTCCCCGGCGTGGCCGAACGCCGCGCGATCTGGGCCTCGGTGTTTCCCGCGCAGGCGGCGATGGGTGCGCTGGACCTGGACCGGCTGGCACGACTCGCACTCACTGGCGGCAGCATCCAGGGCATCGCGCTCAACGCCGCGTTCATGGCGGCCAAGGCCGGTGTGTCCATCGGCATGCCGCTGCTGCTCGATGCCGCCCGCAGCGAATACCGCAAGCTCGACAAGCCGGTCAACGAAGCGGACTTCCGCTGGCTGGAAAGTGCGGGAGGCAAGCCATGAGCATCGTGCTGCACATCGAGCGGCTGGTGATCGACGAAGCCCTCCTCCGCGGCGAGCGGCCCGCGGCAGTGGGCATCGCGATGACGCGTGAACTGCAGCGACTGCTGGCACACCCGACTGCGCTCGACATGCTTGCAGGCGTCGGCGCAGTGGCGTCGTTGTCGCCGGGCACGCTGCCGCCTTCCGCCGCTGCGGCAGATCCACTCGGACCGCGTCTCGCCAGGGCCGTACATCAGGTCCTCGGTGCAGCTCCCCCGACAGCACCGTCACGCGGAGCATCACGATGAACGATCGCGCAGTCAGCCATGCCCAACGATCTCTTGCGGGGATGAGTCCCGCAGTGTCCTCGATGCGTCGTCGCTGCGCCTGCGGTACCCATACGCCCGGTGGTGGTCAGTGTCCGGCCTGCAAGAAACATCGACTGGCCGGCAGTCGGCAGGATGACGCCGTTGACGCGGCTGTGGCGCAGCTTCCGTCAGCGTCGTCTGGCCCTGTATCCGGCGCCGATGCGCGCAGCGCCCTCGGTCGGGATTTCGCGCGCATGCCATTGCATGCTGGTGGAACTTCGGGGCTTGCGGATTCCACCCCACGATCGGGCGAGCTCGCGTCGCTCCGCCATGCACGCAATCCCAAGGGCACTCAACCGCCTCCAAAAACCAAGCCGGCTGACGACAAGACAGCCAAGGGCGCGGCGCCCGACTACAGATCGCGCGTCAAGAACGTCAAGCTCACTCTTGGCGCTGCACCCAAGGTGGCGTTGAGCCATGACGAGAAGCTCATCAAGCTGACGCTGGACGACTACCTGGTGGGCGCTGGCGAGGCGGACGTCGAAGGTAAGGGCGACTGCGACAAGTTCCAGTTCGGCTTCATCCAGCTGTGCCGACCTTTCGACATGGAGCGGATCGTGTACGGGCTCAGGGATACGCCCAACACCTTCATCGCTTCGGACAGCAGTACGGAGATCAGGGCGGCCGAGCCGGCACTGGATGTTTTCAACGTGGGCGATGTTTTCAGTTACCAGGCGACGCCGGCATGCAAGGGCGGCGGCAAGACCTTCCACGCCAAGGTGGATTACTCGGACAAGCCCGGCACCGGCATGGTGATGGCGACGCCGAAGACCTACGCGCAGGGCATCGCCTGGCAGGACTTCTTCTTCACCACGTTTTCGGTGATCTATCCGGACGGTACCGTCGAGCATCTCAAGTCGTTCTACTGGGAGATCAAGTTCTGCCTGCAGATCGACCCGCCGACAGCGTCTGACCCGGATGGCAAGGTCAAGTCGAAGACGTCCGACGTCAAGGTCGGAAACCCGATCGACGGCGTGCCCGCCGAGCCCGGGCTGGCCCTGATGGGCAGGCCGGCAACGAAAACCTGCAATGCAGTGGTCAAGGGCGCCACGCCGAAGGTCGATGTCACCAAAGCCCCGGTGTCCTGTTAGGAGTCACCATGACCGAGCGCATCGCCCAGGCAGCAGCGAAACCGGTTTCTGACCGATCGACGGGTGGTGCCCTGCAGCGGAAGTGCTCGTGTGGCACGCATACGCCCAATGGTGGCGCATGCGCCGAATGCGGCAAGAGAACACGCGCGGATGTGCAGGCCAAGTTCCAGGTGAATGAGGTTGCGGATATCTACGAGCAGGAAGCGGAGCGGATCGCGGATCAGGTGATGGCCGCGGATCATCAGCTACCGGTCCAGGCGCCACTGCGTATCCGGCCTCTTTCACGACAACCGAATGGGCAGGCCGAGGCAGCGCCCGTCAGCGTGGATCATGCATTGGCGAGTACCGGCAGTCCTATGGAGCCTGCACTGCGAAAGGACATGGAGGGGCGCTTCGGTCACGATTTCTCGCGAGTCCGGGTGCATGCTGATGCCAGCGCGGCGCAATCGGCGTCGGAGTTGGGCGCCCAGGCCTACGCCGCGGGATCCGACGTGGTTTTCGCGGCCGGCCGGTTTGCTCCCGGAACGCATGAGGGTCGTCGACTCATCGCCCATGAATTGACCCATGTCGTACAGCAGGCACCGGTGACCGGCAGCCATCCTGTCGCGACATCTCTGCAGCGCCGCCCTGGCGGCACAGCGCCGCCACCAGTCAAGACGGCGCCGCCTTCCGACGAAGCGATACGCGCGCTCGTGGATGCACTCGACGCGTTTCTCACCCGGTGGAACCATGCATTGAAAGGAGTCAGCACCGACGTCAGGGGGTACATCTCAAGGTACGACGGGGCTTACAAGGCCGTCACCCAGCGACTTTCCGAGGCACAGGAGAAAGAAGCCGAGAACGAGAAATGGAAGACGGCGCTGGAATTTGTGGTGGTCGTCGGTATTGGGCTGGCCGGTGGAGAGTTGCTGGAAGGAAGCTACCTGCTGGGAAAAACAGTCTCGAAGATCATTCACAACGTTGCGAAGGTGGCCGAGAAGAGTGAAGTCGTCATCGAGCTTGCCAAGAAAGAGGCCGAGATCGTCACCGTCGAGGCGCTGACGCCGGCTGAAGACAAGACCGTTTTCGAACTACCGGCAGAGGTGAGCGACAACCTGATTGCGCGCAAATACATGGATCAGTTGGCGCAGGCTTGGCAGGGTATGTCCCTGGCGGGGTTGGCGGTCTCGCATTTCGACAGGTTGATGCTTGACGTGATATTGGCTCCGGCCTCTGCTGCCGGGCACGATCCGCGTCCGAAGCCATCGACAAGTGGTCGACTGTCTGCATCGAGCCCAGTTACAAGCGAAGATCTGAGCAACCTGCGTCAGGTTGTGAAACAGGTCGAAAGCGAACTTCAATTGTTCCTTGGAACCGTCGATACGCCAGTGCTGAAAAGAACGCAGGAAGCGATAGAGATTGACCTATGGATCCACTGGATGAGCAAGTCCGAGGCAAATGCAAAGACCGCATTGACCGACGAGGAGATCGCCGAGCACCTGCGCGAGATTGGTCTCTACAAAGTATTGGGTGACTTCTCCGTCACAAGCAGCGACTCCTCGGATCTGGTTCACGAATCGAAACTTCAAGTGGATCGCCTGAGCCAGGTCGGGCTTGTCGGTGTCGTCGCACTGGCACCGTTCTGGTCGCTCAACCGATCTCATCCGCTGCCCGGGGCTGTTCACGTGCGCGAAGACGCTTACAGAGCGGTGGGGCGTCGGGAACCGGCTCAAGCCGACGCGCGCCCCTACGTGGCGATTGAGTGGCAGGACGGATCCGATCTTCGTGCCGGAGACGTCGTCCTTCTCGAAGACACCTCACCGGATCGTTCGCGACTGCCCTATGGCCATCAGGACACTTATCGGGCTGGTGGCCTCTTGCCCAAGCGTCTTGGTCCCGTCCTCGGAGTCAAGGCGAACGAGCATTCGGACGCGCTCGCATTTCTGGGGGCGAATGCAGCGAGCTATCCCCATTTCGGAAGCACCGTGATTGGAGAGAGCACCGACATTGCCATGTCGCCCGACCGTGCTCGCCCCTTCGTTGCCGATGTACGGGCTGCGGTAGAGAGCATCGCTGCGAAGCCACCGCTTGTCATGAGTGAAAGCGACGAGGGCATCTTGGTCAGCGAAGCCGACGGAACCCGTCTCGTGCTTTTCACGACCTACACCTCGTGGGGCGAGGCCAGGGAGACATTGCTGCGTCTGGGAGTTCCCCGCGTAGTCGCTGTTGTCCTGAAGCCCGGCAACACCTTCGAGGATTTTTCGGATCAAGGCGTAGTGGTGATACGGCAGCCCAATTATTTCGGGCAGATCAGCACCGTGCGAGCCGCGTTGGGGCGCGGTCCAAAGGTCACAGTCCAATGACGAGCACGAAATTGCCATTGAAAGCATCCGCAAAGGCTGCGTCGACACTTTTCATTCCAGTGAGCAAGTCATGAGCATCCTCGACAGCATCTTCGACGGTCTGCCGGGCTACGAGAAGCTGATGCTGATCTGCGGCTTCATCCTGTTCGTGTTCGCGCTGGCGGCGATCACGGTGATGATCGTGCAGCGGCGTGATCTCAAGATGGTGATGGTGGATAGCCTGCGCGCACAGCCAACGGCGCCAACCGATCCGCAGCAGCAATCGGCGCAGAAGCTCAACCCGGACATCAAGATCAATGCCGCGGTGCTGCACGTGGCCAGGATGGGCGGCACCGCGCGGCCAACGGAGCGATGACGATGGAAACCTTGCGCAAGGGCGATCAGGGCACGCAGGTGCGGCAGTTGCAGCAGCTGCTGGTGCAGCGTGGTTACGCGGCCGACATCAACGGCATGTTCGACACCAGGACCTGGCAGGCGACGCGCGCGTTCCAGACGCAGAATCTCGATCAGCACGGTCAGCCGCTGGTCGTCGATGGCGTGGCCGGCCCGCTGACATGGTGGAGCCTGCAGAACCCGAAGCCATTCATCAGGACGCCCACGGCAGTTGACTACACCACATTGCCGACGAGTGGCGGCAGCAAACGCGGTCGTGCCGCACTCGCCGCTGCGATCGGCGAACTGAAGGCGAACGCGCGCGAGATTGGCGGCAACAATCGCGGCCCATTCGTGCGCAAGTACCTCGCACCGACCGGTCTAGACGAAGGCAACTCGTGGTGCGCCGGTTTCGTCAGCTGGTGTTTCATGCAGGCGAGCGGTGGCGACAAGGCGGCGATGCCGTTCGCCTATGTCGCCAGCGCGCGCAGCCTGCTGGCCGAGTTCAAGCAGCAGGACTGGTCCAACGCACCGGGCAGCGGCTATGTGCCGGTGCCCGGCGATGTCGTGGTGTGGTGGCGGGTGAGCCTGGCCGGCTGGCTCGGTCACACCGGCCTGGTGCATTCGGTGCAGGACGGCATGCTGTACACGATCGAGGGCAACCACAGCCCGCGTGTGCAGGGCTTCTCCTATGTGCTGAGCCGGATGGACAAGCTGCTCGGTTTCGGCCACGTGCCATGAGCGCCTTTCCCGGCTCACCGCGGATCCTCAAGGGCGGCATCGTGCTGATCGATGCCGGCACCTCGGCGGTGCTGCGGGTGATCGCGCTGCAGTACAACCCCGATTCGCTCACGCGCTCGCTGCAGGTGCAGGCGGTCAGTGCGGACGGCGGTGATCGCTCCGAGGTGCTGCGCCTGAAGGGGCCGCCGGTGGAGACGCTGAAGCTGGAGGCGGAGATCGACGCCACCGACCAGCTGGAGTTTCCTGAGCAGAACAGCGTCATCACGCAGTCCGGCATCTTCGCGCAGCTGGCGGCGCTGGAGACGATGGTCTATCCGACCAGCGGGCAGCTGCGCGCGAACGATGTGCTGGCGCAGATCGGCACGCTGGAGATCGTGCCGATGGAGACGCCGCTGGCGCTGTTCGTGTGGAGCAAGTCGCGCATCCTGCCGGTGCGCGTCACCGAATTCAGCATCACCGAGGAGGCGTTCGATACCGCGCTGAATCCGATCCGCGCCAAGGTCAGTCTCGGCCTGCGCGTGCTGTCGGTGAACGACGTGCCGTCCGGGCACAAGGCCGCCAGCCTGTTCATGAGCTACCTGCAGCAGAAGGAGCGCCTGGCCGGCGGTGCCGGCGGCCAGCTTTCCGCGCTCGGCTTGAGTGGAGTGCCATGATGAATGTGATCTTTCCTCCCACCAGCCGCTACGCGCTGACACCCACCGGAACCTTCGTGCGCGCCGACGGCACGCCGGTGACGCACCTCAAGCGCCGCTTCGTGCCGGCGCCGGAAAACCTCGCCCTGCTGCAGTGGCACCAGGTAGCGCAGAACGAGCGGCTGGACAACATCACGGCGCGCTACCTGGGCGATCCCGAACAGTTCTGGCGGCTATGCGATGCGAACCGCGCACTGCGTCCGGAAGAGTTGACCGACACGGTCGGAAAACAACTGCGCATCACCCTGCCCGAAGGCATCCCGGGGGTGCCGCATGCTTGAGGGAATCCACCTGACACTTCTGGTCGGCCCGGTGGTGCCGGTGCCGGTGCCGCAGATCGTGCTGGATGCGCTGACCCAGATCGAGGTGAATGCACCGGACGAAGCGGCCGGCGCGTTCACCCTGCAGTTCACGCTGAGCGTGCAGTCGCCGCTGCACACGCTGTTCCTGCTCAGCGGCGGCGGGGTGGTGCCGCTGCTGCGGGTGATCGTGGTGGTCACGCTCAACGGCATGCCGCAGGTGTTGATCGACGGCGTGGTGACCCGCACCGAAGTGCTGCCCGGCGCGGACCAGCGCCACACCACGCTGCAGGTCACCGGCGACGACCTCACCGCGGTGATGAGCAAGCTGGAATTCTCCGGCCTGCCGGGCCTGCCGTATCCGGCGATGCCGGCCGAGGCGATCGTGGCGCTGCTGCTGGCCAAGTACGCGTTCCTCGGCATCGTGCCGCTGGTGATCCCGAGCATCGCGATCGACGTGCCGATCCCGACCAACCGCGTGCCGACCCAGCAGGGCAGCGACCTGGAATACATCCGCACGCTGGCCGAGCGCGTCGGCTACGTGTTCTACCTCGATCCCGGCCCGGCGCCAGGCATGAGCACGGCGTACTGGGGGCCGAAGGTGAAGGTCGGCGTGCCGCAGCCGGCGTTGAACGCGGACATGGATGCGGCGAGCAATGTCGAGAGCCTCAGCTTCAGCTACGACGGCAACGCGCGCAGCCTGCCGATCGTCTACATCCAGAACGAGCAGACCAAGGTGCCGCTGCCGATTCCGATCCCGGACATCGGCCCGCTCAATCCGCCGCTGGGTTTGCTCGATCCGCCGCCGCAGCGGTTTCGCCCGCTGGATGAAACGGCCAAGTATTCGCCGATGCGCGCGATGCTGCTGGGCATGGCCGAGGCGGCGAAATCCGCCGACACCGTCACCGGCAAGGGCAGCCTCGACGTGACCCGCTACGGCCGCGTGCTGAAGCCGCGCCAGCTGGTCGGCGTGCGCGGTGTCGGCCCCGCGTTCGACGGGCTGCACTACGTCAGCCAGGTGCGCCACACGATCAAGCGCGGCGAGTACAAGCAGGGCTTCGAGCTGTCTCGCAAGGGGCTGCTCTCCACCGTGCCGCTGGTGCTGGCATGAACCGCTATTACGGCAAGTACCGCGGTACGGTGATCCAGAACGTGGATCCCGAACAGCGCGGGCGTATCCAGGCGATGGTGCCGGACGTATCCGGGCTGGCTCCGTCGAGCTGGGCGTTGCCGTGCGTGCCGATCGCCGGCAAGCAGAGTGGCATCTACGTGGTGCCGCAGATCGGCGCCGGCGTGTGGATCGAGTTCGAGCAGGGCGATCCGGATTATCCGGTCTGGGTCGGCGGCTTCTGGGGCAGCGCTGCGGAAGTGCCGGCGCTGGCCCTGGCCGGCAATCCGGCCAGCCCCAGCGTGGTGCTGCAGTCGGGCCTGCAGAACGCGATCTCGATCAGCGACGTGCCGGGGCCGGCCGGCGGCATCCTGCTGAAGAGCGTCACCGGCGCGATGATCATGGTCAACGAGGTCGGCATCACGATCTCCAACGGCCAGGGCGCCACCATCGTGCTGGCCGGGCCGACGGTGACGGTCAACAACGGCGCACTGGTCGTGACCTAGGGAGATGCACGATGCCGGGCTTCCTCATCCATGTCGGCGCCAGCGTGCTCTGTTCGCACGGCGGGCAGGCGCAGGCCACCGCGCCGAATCCGCGCGTCACCGTGAGCGGCCAGCCCAGCGTGACGATCGCCGCGCCGTGGCTGGTCGCCGGCTGCGCGCTGCCGCCGCCACCGGGGGCGAACGGGCCATGCGTCACCGCGCAGTTCGTCACCGCCGCGACCCGGGTGACTTCCAACGGACAACCGCTGCTGCTCATCGACAGCCAGGCAATCTGCGCGCCGACGGGCACGCCACTGCTGATCGTCGCCAGCCAGACGCGCGCCACCGCGATGTGAGGACGAGGCCATGAACATCGCCAGAAATATCGACCACCCGTTCCACTTCGACAATCGCGGCCGCAGTGCGGAAACCGATGACGACGACCATGTGCGCGACATGATCGAGCAACTGCTGTTCACCAGCCCCGGTGAGCGCGTGAACCGGCCGGACTTCGGCAGCGGCCTGTTGCAGCTGGTGTTCGCGCCGAACAGCCCGGAGCTCGCCGCCGCCTTGCAGTTCACCCTGCAGGCGGCGTTGCAGCGCTGGCTCGGCGACGTGATCGACGTGGGCGCACTGGCAGTGAGCAGCGAGGACGCCACCCTGCGCGTCGACCTCAGCTACACCGTGCGCGCCAGCGGCGACACGCGCAGCGACAGCTTCACGCGGAGCCTGCCATGAGCACCGCGAGCCGCAGCCCAAGCCTGGGCGTGATCGGCTGTGCCGCATCACCGACGTGCAGCATGCCGGCGCGGCGCGAGAAGCTGCGCCTGTCCGGCACGCTCAACGGCATCGACTACGTCGAGGTCGGCGACGACGGCACGAGCCTGTGTGTGCACCTGTTCGGCGAGATTCCGCAGGGGCTCGGCGTGGCGAACATGCGCATCAGCGGCGGCGATCGCATCACCGGCCTGCGCGTGCTCAGCGTGAACCCCGAGCTGGAGCCGGACATGCACGACGACGCCTGCCTGCGCGTGGTGCTCGACCGCGAAGGCGACCACACGGCGTACTGCCTGTGCCTGGTGGACGCAGCTTCGGGCAGCGATCCCGCCGGCTGGCTGGCGTACCCGGGCTTCGATCCGCGCTATGCCTGCGTGGCGCTGCATTTTCGTCTGGACTGCGCGAATACGTTCGATTGCGCGGATGCGACCACGTGCGTGCCGACGCCGTTGCCGCTGCCGGAAATCAACTACCTGGCGAAGGACTATGCCAGCTTCCGGCAGCTGTTCCTGGATCGCATCGCGCTGGACATGCCGGCGTGGCAGGAGCGGCATGCGCCGGACATCGGCATCGCGCTGGTCGAGACGCTGGCGTATACCGCCGACCACCTCAGCTACTACCAGGACGCGGTCGCCACCGAGGCCTATCTGGCTACCGCGCGTCGGCGCATCTCGGTGCGCCGGCATGCGCGGCTGGTCGACTACCGCATGCACGAGGGTTGCAACGCGCGCGCGCTGGTAACGCTGGCCAGCAGCAACGATCTGAGCCTCGAACTGGCCAGCCTGCTGCTGCTGGTGCCGCCGCCGGGGCAGGGCCATCCGCAACCCGGCGTGATCGACGCGGCTCAGCTCGACGCGGCGCGCGCACAGGGTGCGCTGATCTACGAGCCGATGCCGCTGGACGGCATGACCACGTTCGACGTGGTCGCCGCGCACAGCGCGATCCGGCTGCATAGCTGGGGCGACGAGCTGTGCTGCTTGCCGCGCGGCAGCACACGGGCCACCCTGGTCGACACGCCGCCACCCACGCCGGAAGCGCCGCCCGTCGTGCTGCTGGCGACAACGGACACCGCAAGCGCGCCGACGCGCGCGCTGAAGCTGGCCGTCGGCGACCTGCTGATCTTCGAGGAAGTGCGGGGACCGCAGACCGGCAACCCGGCCGATGCCGACCCGGCGCATCGGCACGCGGTGCGCCTCACGGACGTCCGGACGTCCATCGATCCGCTCGACGGCACGCTGCTGCTGGAGGTGGCATGGGATCCTTGCGACGCACTGCCGTTCGACCTGTGCCTGTCGGTGCGCAGGCCGGCGCCGGAATGCGCATGGCTGCACGACGTCAGCCTGGCGCGCGGCAATGTGCTGCTGGTCGACCACGGCGAGCACGTGCGCGGGCAGTGCACGTCCGCCGCGATCTGCATGCCCGACGGCAGCGACGGCGACTATCCCGGGCTGACCGCCGCGCTCGCTGCGATGCCGGATGCCTGCACGCGCTGCGGCACGCTGGCCGAGGACTGCTGGCTGGTGCCCGGCAGCACGCAATACGGCTGCTGTCATTGCGACGGCGCCGTACCGGACGTGCGCCGTCCGCCGTCCGACACCCGCCACGTGCTGCCGGACACGCCGCTGACCTGGGCCGAGCCGTTGCCGCCGCATGCGCCGGTGTGTCAACTGCTGGCGCGCGATCCACGCCAGGCGCTGCCGCAGCTCACCGTCCACGGCGGCGCGCTCGGCGACGTATTGGTCGCCGGCACGCCGGATCCGCGCTGGCAGTGGCAACCGTGCCGGGACCTGCTGGCCAGCGGCCCTGACGACCGCCACTTCGTGGTCGAGATCGACGACGACGGCGCCGCGCACCTGCGCTTCGGCGACGGCATGCTGGGCGCGCAGCCGCAGGCCGGTGACTTCCTCCGCGCCGCCTCGCGCGTCGGCAACGGCCCGGCCGGCAACGCGGGCCGCGACAGCATCGTGTGGCTGGCGTTGAAGTCGGGCGCGCTGTCCGCCGAGCTGCAGCCGCGCAACCCGCTGCCGGCCAGTGGCGGCACCGCGCCGGAGAGCCTGGCCGAGGTGAAGCTGTACGCGCCGGGCGCGTTCCGTGCGAGAGCGCTGCGCGCGATCGTCGCCGACGACTACGCGAGCTTCGCCGCGCAGGCGCCGCAACTGCAGGGTGCCGCCGCTGCGCTGGCGTGGAGCGGCAGCTGGTACGCCGCCGACGTGGTGGTCGACCCGCTGGGCCGCGATAGCCTGCCGGCGGAACTGGCGCGGCAGCTCAGGGCGCAACTGGAGCGCTACCGCCGCATCGGCCACGACGTCGAGGTGCGTGCGGCTCGCTACGTGCCGCTGCGCATCGCGCTGTTCGTCTGCGTGCTGCCGGACTTCCTTGTCGCCCACGTCGAGGCCGAGCTGCGCGGCTGCTTCAGTTCGGGCCTGCGCCGCGACGGCAGGCCCGGCTTCTTCCATCCGGACCGGCTGAAACTGGGCGCGCCGGTGTTCGCCAGCGCCCTGCTGGCCGAGGCGCAGGCGATCACCGGCGTGGCCCACGTCGAGGTGACCGCGCTGGCCCGTGCCGAAGGCGACGACGACGGCGTGCCCGAGGATGGCGTGCTGCATCTCGCCGCGCACGAAATCGCCCAGGTCGACAACGATCCGGATCATCCCGACCACGGAAGCATCGCGTTCACGCTGGGAGGTGGCCGATGAGCTGCTGCAGCGCCTGTGGCAAGCATGCCTGCGCCTGCGGTTGCGGCGCGGTCGCCGGCACGCCGTTGCCGCTGACCAACCGGCCGGGGCTGGACAGCCTCGCGTATCGCGTCGGCACCTACGCCGACTTCCGCGCCACCATGCAACGCGACTTGAGCGCTGCCGCACTGCCGGCGCTGGCCGCGCTGCGCACGCGCGAGCAGGACGATCCGGCGATGGCGCTGCTCGACGCGTGGGCGGTCGGTGCCGACGTGCTCACGTTCTACCAGGAGCGCATCGCCAACGAAGGCTACCTGCGCACCGCCACCGAACGTCGCTCGGTGCTGGAGCTGGCGCGGCTGGTCGACTACCGCTTGCGCCCCGGCGTCGCCGCCAGCGTCTACCTCGCCTATACCGTCGAGAAGGATTCGCCGCCGGTGACCATCCCCGCCGGTGCGCGCGCGCAATCGGTTCCGGCCCCCGGCGAACAGATGCAGACCTTCGAGACGGCCGAGCCACTGGATGCGCGCTTCGAATGGAATGCATTGCAGCCGCGGCTGACCCGGCCGCAGAACATTACGCTCGACAACGTCGCCGGCCTCGGCGAGCTGTGGATCGCCGGCACCGCCAGCAACCTCAAGCCGAACGATCGCCTGCTGTTCCTGTTCGGCGACCTCGCCAGCGGCGTGCAGGCGATCCGCCTGGTGCAGTCGGTCGAGGTGCAGCAGCAGAGCGGGCGCAGCAGGGTGCTGTTGCAGCCGGTCGATGCGGCGACGGTGGCGATCGTGGCGGCGGCGAGCAAGGCGATCGCCGCGTTGAACGCATCGGCCGCCGGGCCCCATGGCGAAAGATGGCTGGAAGGCATCGAGTCCGCGCGCAGGGATCTGCTGCTGGGCGGCGACAACGGCGGCAGCTTCGACGTGCTGATGAGTCGCCGGCTGGATGGCATTCCCGCCGGGCCGCCGGCCGTCGACGATTTCAAGAGCGCGGTGGACGCGGCGTTCGGCACGGTTCCGGCGCCCGCCGGTCCGCCGGCCGGCTTCGGCGCGCTGTTCGGCGCGCTGACGCTCACGCCGACCTTGCAGCCGGCCAGCCGTTTCCGCCTGCAGCGCAACGTCGCCAGCGCACTGGGCAAGGCCAGCGACGTGCGACCGCAGCTGCTGCTGAATTTCGAGGCGCGGCTGGCCGACAACTTCTACCGCGCCTGGACCAGCGTGCCGCAGGGCGAGCCTTCGCCGGCACTGAGCGGCGTCCACGCGCTGCACGTGTCCGCGCCGCTGTTCGGCTATAACGCACCGCACATCATGGGGCTGGGCCTGAATACGGACGCCGACACCAAGGCGACGGTGCCATATGTGTCCAGGCCCGACGGCGACTGGACGGCGGCCGAGGATGACGACCGCGTGCAACTGGACAACGCCTACGACGGCGTGCTTGCCGGCAGCTATCTGCTGATCCAGCCGAGCAGTGATGACGTGCCCGCGGTGGCGAAGGTGAAGAGCGTGCGGATTCATCCGCGCAGCGACTACGGCATCAGCGGCAAGACCACCGACATCGTGCTGGACGATCCGTTGACGGGTGGTGGCTCGCCCGTGTGGCGGGCACCGGACATGGCGATGCTGCGCGGCACGCAGGTGCATGCGCAGAGCGAACCGTTGCCGCTGGCCGAACTGGCGATCGCCGATACGGTCGGCCGGGTCGCCGATAACGGCACGCCGCGTACGACCGGGGACAGCGCCACCCGCCTCACCCTCGCCACCGCCGTCGACGGGCTCAAGGCCGGTCGCTGGGTGATCGTCGAGGGCCAGCGCAGCGACGTGCCGGGCACCGACGCGGTGACGGCCGCCGAGCTGGTGATGCTGTCCGCGGTGGAGCAGGGCACGAATGCGAACCTGCCGGGCGACACCGTGCACAGCACCCTGGTGTTCGCCAACCAGGGCCTGGCATACAGCTACGTGCGCGACAGCGTGCAGGTGCAGGCGAACGTAGTGCGCGCCACCCACGGCGAGAGCCGCCGCGAGGTACTGGGCAGCGGCAGCGGCGCGGCGTCGATGCGGGCCTTCGTGCTGAAGCAGCCACCGCTGACCCATGTTTCCGCCGCCACCGTCGACGGCGTGCAGAGCACGCTCACGCTGCGCGTCAACGACATGCGGTGGCACGAGACGCGCAACCTCGCCTTCGTCGGCGCGGCCGAGCGCAGCTTCGTCACCGCCATCGACGACGGCGGCAAGACCACGGTGCAGTTCGGTGACGGCACGCATGGCGCACGTCCACCGACCGGCATCGAAAACATCGTCGCCACCTACCGCAACGGCATCGGCACGCCGGGCAATGTGCGCGCACGGCAGGTCAGCCTGCTGGCGACCCGGCCGCTCGGCGTGAAGGACGTGATCAACCCGCTGCGCGCCTCCGGCGGCGCCGACGCGGAGACGCGCGACCAGGCGCGCCGCAACGTGCCGCTGGCGGTGCTGGCGCTGGACCGGTTGGTTTCGGTGGCGGACTACGCGGACTTCGCGCGCACGTTCGGTGGCGTCGGCAAGGCGGCGGCGAGCAAGCTCGGCAATCTGGTGCAGGTGACCATCGCCGGTGCCGATGACGCGCCGATCGACACTACCTCCGATCTCTATCGCAACCTGCTGCAGGCGCTGCAGCAGTCCGGCGATCCGTCGTTGCCGTTGCGCCTGGACGTGCGCGAACTGCTGGCGTTGACCCTCAGCGCGAAGGTGGGGCTGGCGCCGGACCACGCGTGGGAAGTCGTCGAGCCGCAGCTGCGCGCGGCGCTGCTCGATGCGTTCGGCTTCGAGCGGCGGGCACTGGCGCAGAACGTCTACCTCAGCGAGATCGTCGCCTGCATGCAGGCGGTGCGCGGTGTGGCCTGGGTCGACGTGGATGCGCTCGGCAGCCTTGACGAGGCGACCCTGCTGGCCGGTTTCGGCGATGCGGGTGACAACGGCAAAGGTGGTGACGGCGCTTCGTTGATGACGCATGCGGCAGCGCTTGCAACGACGCCCGCCACGCCACTGCCGCGCGTGCAGGTGCTGCCCGCGCGCTACAACGGCGACGGCAGGTTGCTGCCGGCGCAGCTCGCCTATCTGCCGCCGAACATCCCCGACACCTTGCTGCTGCAGGAGGCCACGTCATGACGGCGCGCCCGGACCGGCTGTACGACCTGCTGCCCGCGATCCATCGCATGCGCGACGCGGAGCAGGGTTATCCGCTGCGCGACCTGCTGCGCGTGCTGGCGACCCAGGCCAACGTGCTGGAACAGGACATCGCGCGGCTGTACGACAACTGGTTCATCGAGACCTGCGACGACTGGGTGGTGCCGTACATCGGCGACCTGCTCGGCTACACCCTGCTGCCGGAAGTCGCCACGCTGGATGCGACAGGTAATGCGTGCACGGCGGGTCTCGGTCGCGTGCTGGCGCCGCGCGCCGATGTGGCCAACACGATCGACGCGCGCCGGCGCAAGGGCACGCTGTCGCTGCTGGAAGACCTGTCCCGCGACGCGGCCGGCTGGCCGGGGCGCGCGGTCGAGTTCTACCGTCGGCTCGGCTGGATGCAGCATCTCGACCACCAGCATCCGCATCGCGGTGGCACGGCCGACCTGCGCGATCCGGGGCGGCTGCAGCGTATCGGCTGGGCGAGCGGCGCGTTCGACCCGTTCGCGCACAGCGTCGACCTGCGACGCATGGGCAGCCGGCGTCGGCGTGGTCGCTACAACATCCCGGACGTCGGCGTGTTCGCCTGCCGCCTGCGCAGCTATCCGGTGACCAGCACGTCGGCGTACTGCGTGGAGGAACGCGGCCCGCACTGTTTCAGCTTCAGCGTGCTCGGCAACGACACGCCGCTGTTCCAGCGCCCGGTCGAGGAAACCGAGCCCACCCATATCGCCGACGAGCGCAATCTGCCGCTGCCATTGCGGCGCTATCGCTTTGCCGAGCGCGGCCCGCAGGCCGAGTACGCGAGTGTGTCGGCTGAACTCTACGGCGATGGCAACAGCGTGCAGATCTGGGCGCCGGATTGGCCGGCCAAAGGGCAGGGCATGCCGGTGCCGCGCGAGACCTTGATCCCGGCTGATCTGTCGCACTGGCATTACCAGGTACCGCGCGGTCGCGTGGCCATCGATCCCGAGCGGGGCCGGCTGCTGTTTCCCGCCAACCAGCGGCTGAAGCGGGGCGTGTGGGTGTCGTACCTGTACGGTTTCGCCGCCGATCTTGGTGGTGGTGAGTACGGCCGGGTGACACCGGAGCTGGAAGGCGCCGCGCGCTACATCGTGCACACCGCGTTGCCGAATCGCGATCCGAACACCAGTTGGCCGCCGGGCCACTACGGCAGCATTGCCGCGGCACTGGCCGCATGGGCGCAGGCAAAGTCTGCCGCGCCGGCGCAACAGCCGCTGCATGCGTTGATCATCGAGCTGGCCGAGAGCGGCGTGTACGAAGGCAGCATCGACCTGCAACTCGATGCCGGTGAAGCGATCCAGTTGCGCGCGGCCGAGCACACGCGACCGGTGCTGCGCCTGCTCGACGTGCGCGCCAGCCAGCCGGATGCGCTCAACATCCGCGGCGGTGCCGGCAGCCGCGTGCTGCTCGACGGCCTGATGATCGTGGGTCGTGGCATCGAGGTGCAGGGCCCGGCGGAAGAGAGTCCCGCGACAGACGACCTGTGCGAACTGGTGATTCGCCATTGCACCCTGGTGCCGGGCTGGGCGCTGCACTGCGATTGCGATCCCAAGCGTCCGGGCGAGCCCAGCGTGACGCTGGACGGGACGCGCGCCGCGCTGCGTGTCAGTCACAGCATTCTCGGCGCGATCGCGGTGATCAGTCCGGCTCGACGTGGCGAGCCGCCACTGCTGGACATCTGCGACAGCATCGTCGACGCCACCGGCGTCGAGCGGGTGGCACTGGGCGCGCCGGACGAAGCGGTGGCGTATGTCGAGGCGAGCTTCCGCCGCTGCACGGTGATCGGCGAGGTGCAGGCGCACGGCGTCGCGCTGGCCGAGGACTCGATCTTCGCCAGCCCGCTGCGCGTGCTGCGCCGGCAGCAGGGTTGCGTGCGCTTCTGCTACGTATCGGGCGGTTCGCGCACGCCGCGGCGCTTTCACTGCCAACCCGACCTGGCGCTGGCCGCGGTGACAGCCGAGCAGCGCGTGCGCGAACGGCTGCGCGTGCTGCCGCAGTTCCGCAGCCGGCGGTACGCCACGCCGCACTACCTGCGCCTGGCCGACGGTTGTTGTGCGGAGATCAGCCAGGGCGCGTCCGACCGCTCGGCGATGGGCGTCTACCACGACCTGTACGAACCGCAACGCGAGGCGAACCTCGCGGCGCGGCTGGCCGAATACGTTCCGGCGGGCACGGACGCCGGCATCCTCTTTGCGAGCTAGGAGATCGACATGAAAGGCGACTTCGCACGCGTCAGCTTCGATCCGTCGCGGCACTACAGCCAGGTGTTCCAGCAACAGGGTCGCGTGCTGCTGGAGGCGGACTGGAATGAGCAGGCGCAGATCCAGCTGCACTTGCTGCGCACGCTGGTGCGCGACCTGGTCGGCCCGTGCTGGGCGGCTGGCGGCGGCTTCGCCATCACCAGCAGCAGCCCTCCCAACGCGGACGGCAGCAGCAAGCCGCTGCCACTGACCGACTGGCAACTGGCGCCGGGGCACTTCTACGTCGACGGCATCCTGTGCGTGAACGAGGCCATCTGCACGCTGGCGCAGCAACCGTATGCGCCGACCCCCGACTATGGCGTTGCCGACGGCAAGAGCGGTTTCGAGAATCCGCCGGCGGGTTTTGCGTTGTGGCTGGATGTGTGGGAACGGCACCTGTGCGCGGTGGAGGCGCCTGGCATCGCTGACGTGGCACTGGACGGCGTCGATACCGCTTCACGCGCGCAGGTCGTATGGCAATTGCGCCTGCTCGACCGGATGCGGGCGCAGCGGCAACTGGATGACGTCACCGCGGCGCTGAAGGCGCGCCAGGCGGTCGCCAGCAGCCCGGGCGACGTGGCTGCGATCAAGCAGCAGCTCGCCGAGGTCGCGCAATTGCGCAAGGGCCTCGACGGCGGCGATCAGGGTAACGCCTCGCCCTGCACACTGCTGCGTCAACTGCTCGGCGCACGCGCGACATACGCGCTGCCAAGACTGCGCGCGGAACTGGCGCCGCAGGAGTCCGACAACGATCCCTGCGTGATCGCCGCTGATGCGCGCTACCGCGGTTGCGAGAACCAGCTGTACCGGGTCGAGATCCACCAGCCTGGCCCGGCCGGCACGGCGAGCTTCAAGTGGTCGCGCGAGAACGGTTCGGTGGTGTTCCCGGTCACGCGCCATGCGCTTGGTGCAACGGCGGAAGACGGCAGCGCGTCGCTGACGGTGACGCTGGGCCGGCTCGGTCGCGATGCGCGGCTCGGGCTGGCGGCGAACGACTGGGTCGAACTGGTCGACGACCACTATACGCTGGGACAACGCGCCTACCCGCTGCTGCAGGTCATCGCCGTCGATCTGGCCGGCTGCAGCGCTATCCTGAATGTGCCGAAAAACATCACGCCATGGCCGCTGGACGACGACCCGCGTCAGCACCCGCTGCTGCGTCGCTGGGATCAGCACGATGCGGTGGGTGCGCAAGGCGTGCTGGCCGTGGTCGAGGGCGCGCCGATCGCGCTGGAGGACGGCATCCAGGTCACCTTCGAGCCTGGGGGCGTCTACGCCACTGGCGAGTACTGGCTGATCCCCGCGCGCGTGGCCGGCAACGGCCTGCTCGATTGGCCATCGACCGGCACCGCGCCCGCCGCCTTGCCGCCGCGCGGATGGCATCACCATGCGGTACTGGGCGTCACCGGCGACGCTGGCAACTACGACGAATGCTGCTGTCGCTTCGATTCGCTGTGCCAGTTGCTGCAGGCAGGTAATGGCCAGCAGGCCGGGAAAGCGGCCGCAACCTCGCTGCCGTCGGTGGCAGGCGCCGCCGCGGCAGTGCCGGTAGCGGCGAAGAAGTCCCGCGCCCGGCCGGCGAAGAAGGCGGCGAAGGTGGACAAGCCTGCCTAGCGAAGGGCGCGGGAATAGGAGCAGACGTCGGGGTGACGTAGCATTCACCCCGCAAGCCTTCCCGAGATGTTCCGAAATGACCGAAAACCACCACCTCGCCACGGGTGGCATACCCGCACTCGCGGGCCGCCTCGCCTCGCCGTGGCAGCTTTCGGTGGCCCCGATGATGGACTGGACCGACCGCCACTGCCGCTATTTCCATCGGCTGCTGTCGCCGCGGTCGCGGCTGTATACCGAAATGGTGACCAGTGCGGCGCTGGTGCGCGGCAAGCAGCTGCGCTTGCTCGAGCACAGCCAGCAGGAGCATCCGCTGGCCTTGCAACTGGGTGGCAGCGATCCGCGGGAGCTGGCGCAGGCAGCGCGGTTCGGCGCCGAGGCCGGTTACGACGAGATCAATCTCAACGTCGGGTGTCCGTCGGACCGGGTGCAGTCCGGCCGGTTCGGCGCCTGCCTGATGCTGGAGCCGGCCCTGGTGGGTGAGTGCGTGCAGGCAATGCGCGATGCGGTCAGCATCCCCGTCACGGTGAAATGCCGCATCGGCGTGGACGACCAGGACGAATACGCCGGGCTGCAGCACTTCACCGAAACCATGCTGGAGGCGGGCGTCGGGGTGCTGGTGGTGCATGCGCGCAAGGCCTGGCTGAAGGGGTTGTCGCCCAAGGAGAATCGCGAGATCCCGCCGCTCGACCACGAGCGCGTGTACCGGCTCAAGCGGGAATTCCCGCAACTGGTGGTAGTGATCAATGGCGGCATCACCACGGTCGAACAGGTGCGCACGCACCTGGCGCAGCTGGACGGCGTGATGCTGGGTCGCGCCGCCTACCACGACCCCTACCTGTTGGCGCGGATCGAGCACGATCTGCATGGCGAACCGCTGCCCACCCGCGAAAGCGTGTTGCAGCACCTGCGTCCCTACGTGGAGGCGGAGCTGGCACGCGGCACCGCGCTGAAGCACATCAGCCGGCATCTGCTCGGCTTGTATCAGGGCGAGCCGGGTGCGCGGGCGTTCCGGCGCACGATCAGCGAGGGTGCGCATTTGCCAGGTGCGGGCTGGGATCTGCTGGAGCGGGCGGCGCTGCCATGTGCGGCGGCGTGACAGGCGCCGGCCATCCGGTCAGTATTCAGGCCTGATTGCCTAGTCTGGGTGTTTGGACAGCTGCCAGGCGGAAACCTCACGCATGACAACGCACAAAAACTTCATCACCACTCTGCTGATATCGCTATCCGTGGGCGTGGCCGGCGCGGCCATGGCGCAATCGGCGGCGGCAGTGACGCTGGATCAGGCGGTGCTGAAGGTGCAGCAGGACACCGGCGGCAAGATCCTGTCGGCCGAACAGCGCGGCGTCGGGCGTCGGCAGGAGTACCGGATCAAGGTGCTCACGCCGCAGGGGCACGTCAAGGTGGTGGTGGTCTCGTCCGAATCGGGCAAGAATTCGCCATCGACCCAGTCAATCAAGAATCCGCCCGTCAAGAACGCGGGCCGCAAGGAGAAACGCTGATGCGCATCCTGTTGGTGGAGGACGAGGCGCCGTTGCGCGAGACGCTGGCGGCACGCCTGAAACGGGACGGTTTTGCCGTCGACGCGGCGCAGGATGGCGAGGAGGGCATCTACCTCGGCCGCGAAGTGCCGTTCGACCTGGCGATCATCGACCTGGGCCTGCCCAAGATGTCCGGCATGGAACTGGTCAAGGCGCTGCGCGAACACGGCCAGCGTTACCCGATCCTGATCCTGACCGCGCGTGGCAGCTGGCAGGACAAGGTCGAGGGGCTGAAGCATGGCGCCGACGATTACCTGGTCAAGCCGTTCCATGTCGAGGAGCTGCTGGCGCGCATCAACGCGCTGGTGCGTCGTGCCAGCGGCTGGTCCAAGCCGATCCTGGCTTGCGGCATGATCAAGCTCGATACCACCGCGCAGACGGTGACGGTGGAAGGCAAGCTGGTCGACCTGACCAGCTACGAGTACAAGGTGCTGGAATACCTGATGCTGCACGCCGGCGAGCTGGTTTCCAAGGCCGACCTCACCGAGCACATCTACCAGCAGGATTTCGACCGCGACTCCAACGTGCTCGAAGTGTTCATCGGCCGGTTGCGGCGCAAGCTCGATCCGGAAGGCACCCTCAAACCCATCGAGACGGTACGTGGACGCGGATACCGCTTTGCCATCCCGCGCACCGACGGCGACGACGAGTGAGCGAAGGTCGTCGCACGGCCCGCTGTCTCTGGCAGCGCGTGCGGCGATCGCCACCAGTTTCGTGCTGGCCGGCTTTCTCGGCCTGGTCGGGCTGACCCTGACCCAGACCACCAAGGCGCGCGCGCTGCGCGGCCTGCAGGATCGGCTCGAGAATTTCGCGATTGCCTACATCACCAATACCGACGTCAACCGGTACGGCAAGTTGCTGCCGCCGGAAACGGCGCCCAACCCGAATTTCTCGCGTCCCGGTTCGGGTCTGTACGCGGTGGCACTGGGTGACAACGGCTACCACTGGGAATCCTCCTCGGCAATCGGGCGGGATTTCACTTTCCTGAAGCCACTGGAGCCGGGCCGGAGCATGTTCGTCGGCCCGATCGATACGCGGATGGGGCGGCTGTACTACTACAGCTACGGCGTGGCGTTCGACACGCTGGACCAGAAATCCGTGCGGCTGACCGTGATGGTGGCGCAGACCGAAGACCAGCTGGAGGGCGAGAACGCGGTGTTCCGCCATACCCTGGTGATCTGGCTGTCGATCCTCGGCGTGATGCTGATCGTGCTGCAGCTGCTGTTGTTGCGCTGGAGCCTCACCCCGCTGCGCAAGGTGGCCAGCGACATGAGCCGGGTCGAACGCGGCGACAGCGAGCAACTGGACAGCCAGTATCCGCTGGAGTTGACCGGCCTGACCGAGCGCATCAACGCCTTCATCACCACCGAGCGCGAACAGCGCACGCGTTATCGACATACTCTCGCCGATCTCGCGCACAGCCTGAAAACGCCGCTGGCGGTGATCCGCTCGCAGCTGGAGTCGGCCACCGGCGAGGATGACGCGGCGCGGCGCAACAGCGTGCTCGATCAGGTGCGGCGGATGAACGAACTGGTCGCCTATCAGCTGTCACGCGCGGCCACCTCGGGCCGGCAGACCTTCGCCAGTGCGGTGCCGATCGCCGGCCACGCGGAGGACCTGGTGCAGGGCCTGGAGAAGGTCTACGCCGCCAAGAACGTGTTGTGCGAATTCGATATCGAGGACGGCGCGGTGTTCTACGGCGAGCAGGGCGATCTGCTGGAGCTGATGGGCAACCTGCTGGAGAACGCGTTCAAGTGGGCCGGTCATCGCGTGTTGCTGGTGGTGCGGATGCGCCATGAAGCCGGCCGGCAACGCTCGGGCCTGCTGCTCAGCGTGGAAGACGACGGCCCCGGTATCGCCGAGGACAAGATCGAGAAGGTGCTGCAACGTGGCGTGCGCGGCGACGAGCGGGTGCAAGGCCACGGCATCGGTCTGTCGATCGTGCAGGACATCATCCATGCCTATCAGGGCGAGCTGGTGGTCGATCGCTCGCCGGAATTCGGCGGTGCGCGCTTCAGCGTGAGCCTGGCGGCGACCTGAGCGGTGCCTCAGCGCGGGCCGCAGAATCCGGGTGATTCGCTGCCTTCCGCCGGCGAGCGGCCGTAGTAGGCCTGCAGCAGGTCGGCAATGGCCGGTTCGGCCTCGCGCAACAAAGCCGGCCGCGAGTAGTGCAGCTCGCTGACCACCGCAAAGTATTCGGCGGCGCTTTCGGTGGCGTAGTGATCGATCGGAATGTCGCAACGGTCTTCGGGTGTCGCCGACAGGCGTTCGTAGGCCAGCTGGAATTGCTGGATCCAGCGTCGCCGGGGAATTTCCACCAGCGGCGGCACGCCGTCGGGCGGTCCGTCCAGCATGTCCAGCTTGTGCGCCATTTCATGCACGACCACGTTGTAGCCGTCCCAGGGCTGCTCCAGATCCAGTTGCACGTCGGCCAGCGACAACACCAGCGGGCCATGCTCCCAGGCCTCACCGATATGGGCGTCCTCGCCTTCGGTGGCCGCGCCACTGCGCTCGGCGTGGTGACTGCGACGCACCTTGAACTCGCCCGGGTAGATCAGCACCTCGCGCCAACCGCGCAAGCTGGCCGTGCCCTGTTGCAGGGCCGGCAGGCAGGCCTGCATGGCAATCAGCAGGCGCCAGTAGTCGTCTAGCACCGCGCCTGCGAGTGCGTGAAAACGCTTGCGTGCAAGGAACAGCGCCGACAGTCGGCGCAGCCGTTGCTGCCGTTCGGGATCGAGTCGACGTGCCAGCGCGCAGGCACCCAGCGCGCGTCGCCACAGCGGATCGGCAATCGGCGCAGGTTCGAAGCGCGCCCGCAGCGACTGCAGCCAATGTCCCGGCATGACGCCGAGGCTTACTGGATTGATCCAGGCAGCAGCGATTGCCAGCCCAGATGCGGCCGGCGGGATGGCGCCGGTGCAGTCGAGGATCCGCCGCCGGAATGAGCATTGCCGGGATTGGAGCCGCTGTTGTCGGTGCTGCTCGCTGGCGGACAGTCGTGGCCGAGGCCGGTCGCATCACCGCCGCTGCTGGTGTTGCCGTCGTGCGCAGAGCTGCTGTCGAGCAGGGTGCGCGGGGAATTGTCGAGATCCTGGGAATCCACGCTCGCCGCACTGGCACCGCCGATCCCGGCAATGCACAAGGCGCAACCCACCAACCAATGAACGGCACGCATGGCGATCAAACTCCCTGACCCACAGCGAAGACTCCAGATCGTCTCAGAAACGTCACGAGCATGCCAGTGCTGCGGGTCGGCCGGCGGGCAGAAACGGCGGGCGGGTCCCGCCAGGGCGGTCGGCCGGGCTAGAATCCGCCGATGCCAAACCTGTCCTGCCTTCCTTTTCGCCGTGCCTGCCCGGATTGCAGGGCCGCCACGGCCGGGTTTCACTGATGCAACCGGCGCAGCTGCTGGCCTTGCTGGCAACCGGGGAGCCGTTGTCTGGCGAAGCGCTGGCCGGGCGCTCGGCGGTGACCAGGGCGGCGATCTGGAAGCAGGTCGAGGCGCTGCGCCGTCGTGGCGTGCCGGTCGAATCGCGAGGCGTGGCCGGATACTGTCTGCCCTGGTCATTGCAGATGCTGGACGCGGCGCGGATCCGCGCTGCGCTGCCAGCGACCGTGGCTGCCGCGCTGGCTGCACTGGAAGTGCACTGGGAGATCGATTCCACCTCCAGCGAATTGCAGCGCCGCGGCGCGACGGCCAAGGATTTCAGTGTGGTGCTGGCCGAAACCCAGCAGGCCGGGCGTGGTCGCCGTGGCCGTGAATGGCTCTCCCCACCGGGCATGAACATCTATTTGTCCTGTCTCAAGCGTTTCGAGGCGGGTTTTGCCGCGCTCACCGGACTGTCGCTTGCCGTCGGCGTGATCGCCCTGCGCGCGCTGGAAAAACTCGGTATCGACGGCGCGGGCCTGAAGTGGCCGAACGATCTGCTGGCAGCTGGCGGCGAGCGGGGCGAAGCGCGGCCCGCTGGCAAGCTGGGCGGCATCCTGGTCGAGCTGAGTGGTGAGTACCAGGGGCCTTGTGCGGCGATCATCGGGATCGGCCTCAATCTGCGACTGACCCCGGCACTGCGTCGGCAGGCCGGTCAGCCCGTGGCCGATCTGGCCGAGCTGGCGGGCGGAACACCGCCGGATCGCAACCTGATGGCAGCGACGCTGATTGCGGCGCTGGTCGAGGGGCTGCGGGAATTCGAGCGTGACGGCTTTGCCGCTTTCAGCGCGGACTATGCGCGACACGATCTGTTGCGCGGCCAGCCATTGCAACTCAGTGGCGCGCTGGAGACGTTCAGCGGCGTGGGTGCCGGCGTCGACAGCCGTGGGGCGCTGCAAGTGCGCCTCGAAGACGGCAGTACGCGCCGTGTCGACAGCGCCGACGTCACGGTGCGCCGCGCATGAGGTTGCTGCTGGATCTGGGCAATACCCGCGTGAAATGGGCATGGCAGGCGCGGTCGGCGGACTGGTTGGCAGCGGGCGCGGTGGATTGGCGTGAGGATGTTGGCCGGGCGCTGGAAGCGGCATGGGCCGACATGCCCGGACCGATCCGGGTGATCGGAGCATCGGTCGTCGATGCTTCCCGCGAAGAGCAGGTGGCTGCGCTGGTCAGGCGCCTGTCGGGCCTTGCCATACGCTGGTTGCGCACACCGGCGCAGGCCTGCGGCGTGCGCAATGCGTATGCCGAACCGCAACGACTCGGGGTGGATCGTTTCCTGGTGATGGTGGCGGCGCATGCCGCTGGCTTCGCGCCGTGCGTGCTGGCCGGGGTCGGCACCGCCTTGACGCTGGATGCACTCGCTGCCGATGGGCAGCATCTGGGTGGTCTGATCGCGCCGGGTCCGCAACTGATGCAGCAGTCGCTGCTTGACGCGACGGCGCGGGTCAGGCCGGAGCATCCTGGGGCGATCGTGGAGCTGGCCGACAACACGGCCGATGCGGTGGCCTCCGGCTGCTGGCAGGCTGCTGCCGCGCTGGTGGAACGTTTCGCTTCGCGCACGGCCAGTCGACTTGGTACCGTACCCGAACTCATCCTGGGCGGCGGCGATGCACCGGCCCTGCTGCCGTTGCTGTCGCTGCCAGCCCGACTCAGCCAGGATGCCGTACTGCGCGGCCTGGCGATCTGGGCAGATACGCAATGATGGAGCCTGGGGATTCTCGCGAAGGTGGCTGGTGATGGAGGCTGGATGTTCCTGCGTCTGCTGTTCGTACTGCTGACCGCACTCAACATCGCGGTAGGCGCGTGGTTGCTGCTGGGGCAACCGTATGCCCGTGGCGGGCTGCCGACCGAGCCCGGCGTGACCGAGTTGCGCCTGTTGTCGGAAATGCCGGTTACCACGTCAGAGGCGCCCCCGCCGACAGTTCCCTCCGCTGCCACGCCGGCGCCTCGCAATCTCAGTTACAGCTGCGTGGCGCTGGGCCCGTTCGCGACCCCGCAGGATTTGCGCAATGCGCGCCAGGCGCTGGCCGGGCAGGCCACGCGTATGCGCTCGCGCCAGGAGCAGGCCAGCCAGACCAGTGGCTGGTGGGTCTATCTGCCGGCTGCCGGCAGTCGCGCCCAGGCATTGGAGGTGGCGCGACGGCTGTCCGCGCGGAACATCAACGACTATTTCGTGGTCAGCTCGGGCGATCAGCTCAATACCGTCTCGTTGGGCCTGTTCAAGGACCCGGCGAACGCACGCAAGCGCCGCGATGAAGTCGCGGCAGCCGGCTTTTCCCCGCGCATGACCGAGCGCAGCGAAAGCGCGCCGGAATACTGGCTGGACCTGGTGGTCGCCGACGGTGGCACCTTCGACTGGCGCAGCCGGGTCACCGCCAGTGGCGTCGCCTCGCACAGCACAGGCTGTTTCTGAGCGCGCGGTTCGGTGCGGCCTGCTAGAATTCCCCGCCTTGCCGGCATAGCTCAGTTGGTAGAGCAACTGATTTGTAATCAGTAGGTCGCGGGTTCGACTCCTGCTGCCGGCACCATCGACACCCAAGACTCAGGGCCGCCCCTTTCGGGGGCGGCCCTGAGCGTTTCGGCGATCTTGCGCGAACACCGTCCTCTGGCCGCGTTCGTCAGCTGCGGACAGTCGACGAATTGGCTCGCGCGGGCCTGTCGCGATGGCAAGCGGAGAAATTCCCTTGCTGAATCGTTCACAGCGGGCTGACACGATCATCGCGAATCCTCCACAAGGGGCTGTCCACGCTGCCGACTCCCCGGAAGTACGTGAGGACAAATCATGGGAAAGCTCTATGTGGTGCAGGCGTACCACGAGGTGAGTGGCCGGATGATTGCCGACAAACCGATTCTCCATGGCCTGGAGCAATTGGCGATGACGCGTGGCGAGCAGTTGGCTTCCGAGCGCGAAGGCGTGCTGGTCTATGCACAATGTGCCGACGCCGACAAGGATGAGTATTCCCAGCCGGTGATTCTTGCCAGCTACGGTCGTGTGCCGCATCCCGAACAGGAAAGCCTTCGCGAGATCGGTTGAATGATTGCGAAGTTGTTGGTTGCCGATCCCGACCTTGGGGTCATGGCGCGCCCATGGCGGACAACCCTCGTAGGTGCGCGCCGACATCTTCCCGTTGGCTGTCTGCGCAGACTGGATGCCTGCCGGACGTAAGTTGCATTGGCCAAGGGGGGGGGCAATGACAGCACGGGCCGGTTCCCTGAACGAGGGCGAGGCCATGCAGATTGTACTGACCATCAAGGAAGCCAGTCATGGCTTGTGGCGCATTTGCAGCGCCGAGACCGTACTCTACGACAGGCTGCGCTTCGCGCATGCCATCAGGTTGGCGCGGGGGCTGGCACGGGAAAAGTTCGCCAATTCGGGACATGCGGTGAGCGTGGAGATGGACTGCACCGGGTTCACCATCGCCCTGGTGCACTACGGTTGCGCGGCGCCGGCCCAGAAAGCTGCAGCCTGATCCCGCGTATCTTGCTCCAGGCCTACTTTCCCAGGCGATCCGCAGGCTCCCGCCCGCTGTAGTGAATTATCCAGCACATTCCATGCCACGCACGGGCTTCGGCGGGCGCCCGGTGAAATGTGCGCCAGATGCAAAACCTTGCTAGGATTTGGCCCGAGGCTGCACAGGGGCAGTTCGGGGTAATCAAATGCAAACGCTAATTGCACATTCCGCCTTCTGGCGTGGAGTGTCGCTGTTTGCAGGGATGCTGATGGGGAAATTCTTGCACGACTCCCGCCACCGAAGTTCGGTGCCGCGCGAGGGTGCCGATCTGGTGAGTTGGTGTTCGTCCGGGCGATCGCGTCGCGAAGACGAGTTGGCGCGTGATCGTCAGGCGGGCATGCGCTGAACCGGCCAGTGCCGGATGAGTTCGAGGGCTCGATGGGTTCACGGCTCGGTTGGTCTCGGGCCTGACTGGTTTCATGTGGCCAGTCGAGGCCGTGGCGGCGGCATGGGTCGTGCGCCTCCGCCAGGCTATGGGCTGTGCATGCCGGTGAAATCAGTTGCCAGTCGTCAAGGTCGGCCCGATGGCTTGCCGCCGTCGTGCCTCAATTCTTCCCAAATCAGCCGGAGCGTACCCATGTCCACCTTCTCGATGCTGCGGATGAGCGCTCTTTGCGCATTCGGGATGCTTGCCACGACGGCCGCGGCGCAGTCCGACTCCGGCAACATGATGACGATGACGATCACCATGAAGATGCAGATGGCGGGACTGGGCGACATGCCGGCTCGCACCGTGACCCAGAACGTCTGCACCTCGAAAGATCACGACATGCGTGCCATGCTGCAGCAGAAAAAGGACTGCGTGGTCAGCAACTATCGGCAGAACGGCAACGTCATCAGCTATCACGTGGTTTGCGGCGGCAACCCGCCGAGCATGACCGGTGACGCGCAGTTCGAACTGCAACCCGACGGCGACATCAACGGCAGCCTGCACGCCGACAGCAACATGCGCGGCCATGACGTGGTCATGGACATGACCTATGCCGGTCAGCGCACTGGCAGCTGTGATTACACCATGAGTCGGCAGAAGCATTGAGCCAGCGGCTTTCGGCGCAGCAGGCGACGTTGCCCGCAACCTCACGAAAGCTTCGGCAATTTGGCTTGTGGAATTCATGTTTCCTGGTTCGCCAGCAGTCTGGCGGCGACGTCCGTGCTGTCATTCCGTTAGACTTCGGCGGATCGGCAGGCCCGTTCCGCGGCGAAAACCCATCCCGCAAAGATGGCGACGATCCCTGTCGTGATGGCGGCTTCCCGCCCCGCGCACAGCCCGCCTCACCGACCTCAACGGCACGCGCCCGCGCAACGGCGCAGTCGCCCCAACGCATGCAGGAACAAGCGAACCATGGACCAGCAGACCCTTTCATTGATTGGCGTGCCCACCGATATCGGTGCCGGCCACCGCGGCGCCGCGATGGGTCCGGAAGCGTTGCGGGTGGCCAATCTGGCCAGCCGACTGGAGCGCCGCGGACTGAAGGTGATCGATCGCGGCAATCTGCAGGGTCCACTCAATCCCTGGCTGCCGCCCGAGCAGGGCTATCGTCATCTTGACGAAGTGGTGGCCTGGAATACGGCCGTCCATACGGCTGTTCACCAGGAACTCCAGGCGGGCCGCGTGCCGATCATGCTGGGTGGCGATCACTGCCTGGCGATCGGTTCCATTTCGGCGGTGGCACGTCATTGCCATGACGAGGGCAAGCAGCTGCGCGTGCTGTGGCTGGACGCGCACACCGACTTCAATACCTCCGATGCCACGCCCACTGGCAATATTCATGGCATGCCGGTGGCCTGCCTGTGCGGCACCGGGCCGGCCGAACTGACCGGCCTGGGCGGAATGACGCCAGCGACCACGCCGGATGTGTACCGCTACATCGGCATCCGCTCGGTCGACGAGGGCGAGAAGCGGCTCGTGCGCGGCGCCGACATGCGTGTCTACGACATGCGGCACATCGACGAAGTCGGCATGAAGCGGGTGATGGAAGAGGCGCTGGCCGACATGGACGAGAACACCCACCTGCACGTGAGCTTCGACGTCGACTTCCTCGACCCGAGCATCGCCCCGGGTGTCGGCACCACCGTGCGCGGCGGCCCGAACTATCGCGAGGCGCAGCTGTGCATGGAAATGATCGCCGATACCGGACGGCTGGCGTCGCTGGACATCGTCGAGCTCAATCCCGCATTCGACAAGCGCAATGCCACCGCCAAGCTGGCCGTGGATCTGGTCGAGTCGCTGTTCGGGAAGTCCACGCTGATCCGCTGAGCATCGTCGGTTGGGTGTGATGGGCGCACCGCTTCGACTGGTCGAGCGGAGTTGCCGGATGTCGTAAACTGCCGTTTTAACTGCGCGGCACAGCATGAACACCCGAGTCCTTACCGGCATCACCACCACCGGCACGCCGCATCTGGGCAATTACGTGGGCGCGATCCGCCCGGCCGTGGCGGCCAGCCGGCGCGATGACGTGGACGCGTTCTACTTCATGGCCGACTACCACGCCTTGATCAAGAGCGACGATGCGGCGCGGATCGAGCGTTCGCGTCTGGAGATCGCCGCGACCTGGCTGGCGGCCGGACTCGACCCCGCGCGGGTGACGTTCTATCGCCAGTCGGACATTCCGGAGATTCCGGAGCTGACCTGGTTCCTCACCTGCATCGCCTCCAAAGGCATGCTCAATCGCGCGCATGCGTACAAGGCGGCAGTCGACAAGAACGTCGCCGGCGGCGAAGACGTCGATGCCGGCATCACCGCTGGCCTGTACATGTACCCGGTGCTGATGGCCGCCGATATCCTGGCGTTCGATGCGAACCAGGTGCCGGTCGGGCGCGACCAGATCCAGCACATCGAGATGGCGCGCGACCTTGGCCAGCGTTTCAATCATCTGCACGGGCATGAATTCTTCGTGCTGCCCGAGGCGCTGATCGAGGAGCAGGTGGCCACCTTGCCGGGCCTGGATGGCCGCAAGATGTCGAAGAGCTACGACAACACCATTCCCTTGTTCGCCGGTGGCAAGAAGCAGTTGCGCGAGACGATCATGCGCATCGTCACCGACTCGCGCCTGCCCGGCGAGCCGAAGGACCCGGATGATTGCGCGCTGTTCACCCTCTTTCGCGCGTTCGCCACGGACGCGGAGACGGCGGCGTTCCGCCAGGCTCTGCTCGATGGCATCGGCTGGGGCGACGCCAAGCAGGTGCTGTACGAGCGTATCGAAACCGATGTGGCACCGATGCGCGAACGTTACGAGGCGCTGATGGCTGACCCGGCGGCGATCGAGACGATCCTGCAGCAGGGCGCGCAGAAGGCGCGTGCGATCGCCACACCCAAGCTGGTATCGCTGCGCCAGGTGCTGGGTTTGCGTGCAATGACCACCGCGGCCCCGGCCGCTGCCGGCCCCTCGAAGGCAGCGGCGAAGCAGGGCAAGCTGCCACGCTTTGCCAGCTTCCGCGACGCCGATGGCCAGTTCCGTTTTCGCCTGTTCTCTGCGGAAGGCGAGGAGTTGCTGCTGTCGAAAGCGTTTGCCGACCCGAAGCCCGCTGGCGCATTGCAGAAACAGCTCAGGTCGCTGGGCGCCGCTGCGGCAATGCTGCAGATCCAGTCGCTGGGCATGAGCCTGGAGCTGGATGGCGAGGCGGTGGCGCGCACGCCCGACTACGGCGACGAGCAGGCCCGCGACGAAGCACTGAAGCGATTGCGCGAAGCGCTGGATCAGCTTGCCGCGCAGGACTGAGCCGGCGCGCCCCTGGCCGAAAGAGTGATTGAACGATGCGTTATCTTGCCATCCTGCTATTGACCCCGTGGCTGCTTGTGCTGTGCTGGGGTTATTGGGCCTATCCGAAAAGTCTGCCCCGCGTCGTTGCGCGACGCATCTTCGATGTCGCCGCCATGCTGCTGGCAATGATTGCCGCCGCGCAGTGCGCGGTGATCGGCTTCGACCGGGTCGAGCTACCCTCCGTCGACGGTTTTGGCCGGGCCAGCGGGGCGATCTGGCAGCAGGTGTTGCCCGCGCTGTACGGCTATGCCGCCTTCACTGTCGTGCTGCTGCTGGCGATGTTGTTGCGGCATGCGCTGTGGGGACGCCGGCGCTGATTCGGCGGACGACCTGCCATAAGTCATGGTGTGACCAATGGCCGTCGACTCATTCAAACGCTGACGGCAAGCTGCGCATCTATCCCCGGTGACAAGTGCATCGTCACCCAGGCGCGATTCTGCGCTGTCTCCCATGGAAGTTCCGACATGCGCATGGCATGCCTGTTGTTGTTCAGCCTGGCCGCGGTTTCCGCACCGGCGTTGGCCGTCGATATCGATGGTCACATTCAGCCGGGTGAATGGAAAGGGGCGCGGCACGTCACCGATTTCCGGCAGACCCAGCCGCTCAGCGGCAAACCCGGATCGCTGCATACCGAGGCCTGGATCCTGGCCACGCCGAAGGGTCTGGCGGTGGCATTCCGTTGCGACCAGCCGGCGGGCGTGCCGCGTACGCACCAGCGTGTGCAGCGTGACTTCGAAGACCAGGTCGACCGGGTCAACGTGATGGTCGACTTCAATGGCGACGGACGCACAGGCTACGACTTCGTGGTCAGCTCCACCGACGGCATCAACGATGCGGTGATCACCAACGAAATCGCCTTCAACAAGGACTGGGACGGCAGCTGGAAGCACGCGGTGAGCGAGGATGCCGCGGGCTGGAGCGTCGAGATCCTGATTCCCTGGTATACCGCGCCGATGCAGGCGGCGCAGGACGGCAAGCGCACGCTTGGTGTCTATCTCGATCGCGTGACCGGTTCGACCGGCGAACGCGATGCGTGGCCGGTGGCCAGCTTCACCTTGCCGCGCTTCCTGTCGAACTTCAACCGCATCGAGGTGCCGCAGTACAGCCAGTCGCTGTTCGCGATCACGCCGTATGTGTCCGGGCTGTACGATAACGTGCGCGATCGCAGTCATTTCCAGCAAGGCGCCGACCTGTTGTGGAAGCCGAACGGCCAGTTCCAGCTGACCGCCGCGCTGCATCCCGATTTCGGCCAGGTCGAGAGCGACGACCTGGTGGTCAATTTCGGCGCCACCGAAACCTATGTCAGCGACAAGCGGCCGTTCTTCACCGAGAACCAGGGCATCTTCGATTTCAGCCTGCTCGACGACAACAGCCAGCTGGTCTATACCCGCCGCGTGGGTGGTCCCTCCGATGATGGCCACGGCGCTGCGGATATCAACGCGGCGGTCAAGCTCAATGGCAGCTTTGGCAGCACCAGCTATGGCGTGCTGGCCGCGGACGAGAATGGCGAGGCGGGTCGCTTCTTCGGCGCCGCGCGGCTGACCCACGATTTCGGCGACCAGAGCCTGGGCATGCTGCTGACCCGCGTCGATAGGCCGTGGCTGGATCGCGAAGCGACCGTGCTCGGGGTCGATCATCACTGGCAGCCGACGCCGCAACTGACGATTGCCACCAACGTGGTCGGCAGCGACATCCTGCAGTCGGGCACGCGCACGCGCGACAGCGGTGGCACTATCCTCGCCGACTACGTCATGAGCGACGGCTGGCGCCAGCAGTGGCTGGGCATGCATTTCGGCGACCAGCTGCAGATCAACGATTTCGGTTATCTCGACCGCAACAACTTCAACTACGGCCACTGGGAAGTGCGCAAGCGCTATAGCGCCTTGCCTGCCGACTCGGCGTACAGCTCGAAAGAGTGGCGCTTCCGCATCGATGCGCTGGACAACGACCACGGCCTGCGCCTGCGCCGCCAGTTGCGCATCAGCCGCAACAGCAATCTGCGCAATGGCGCCACCGAGACGGTGCAGCTCAACGTCAACAGCGCGGGCTGGGACGACCTGCTCACCCGCGGCAATGGCGCGCTGTTCCTGCCACCGACCTTCGACCTGGCCTACGAACGGATCAGTCCGCGCCACGGCGACTGGGCGTTCAAACTGGATGCGGAGGTGGTCAGTGGCGGTCTTGGCGGCAACCGCCAGCTTGGCTACGACATCAAGTTCATCCCCACCTATTTCATCAGCGATGCATTCAGCGTCTACGCCGGTCCGTACTACGAGCACCTGCCGGACTGGCTGGTATGGCAGCACGACAACCTGATCGGCCGCTACGACGAGCACACCCTGCAACTGGATGCCGGCTTCGACTGGGCCATCGACAGCCGCCAGGAGCTGCGCGTGAAACTGCAGGCGATCGGGCTGGACGCCAGCGTGCGTGGTGGCTATCGCGTCGGCGCCAACGGGCGCGTCGTCGCCAGCAACGAGCCAGTCGACGACTTCAGCCTGCGCAACCTCGGCCTGCAGATCCGCTACCGCTATGAGCTGGCCCCGCTGTCCTATCTGTATGTGGTCTACGGTCGTGGCGGCTACGCGCTCGATGGCTATGCGCGCCATGCCGCCGATGCATTCGGCAACAGCTTTTCGCTGCGCGACGACGAGCAGCTGCTGGTGAAGCTGAGCTACCGTTTCGACATCTAGCGTTCGATCAGTCCCACCTGTTGAGGTGCGGGCCGAAGCTCTCGCGCTGTGGTCGCACCACGCAGAAGCGGTGACCGCTGGGTGCCTCCATCACCCACCAGCGCTCATGGGCAAAGGCGATGCGACGTGCGCCGAGCCGTTCCAGCCGCGCCACTTCCGCGTCGAGGTCGTCGGTCTCGATGTCCAGGTGCACGCGGCTGGCGTGGTCCACCTTCTGCAGCAGGATGATCGGCTCACCCGCTGCCGTCTGCAGCTCTGCATACTTGTCGTCGCCGTCCTGGTCGATGCTGGCAATCGGCTTGCCCAGCGCTGCGCTCCAGAAGCGCGCCACCGGCGCGAGATCGTCGACTTGGCAGTCGATGACGAGGGTGCTCAGTCGGCTGTGATGCATGGGGCGTCTCCGCAGGCTGCGCGCGCGAACCGGCGCAGTGCGAGAATACGCGGATGCTTCCACTCAAGTATCTCCAGGCCTATCCGGTTGCCTTGCAGGACAAGGTGCGCGACCTGATCGCGCAGGAGCGCCTGGGCGAGCACCTGGCGAAGCGTTATCCCGATCGCCACGAGGTGCAGAGCGACAAGGCGCTGTACGCGTACGTGGCCGCGCTGAAGCAGCAGCACCTGAAGAACGCGCCGGGCATCGACAAGGTGCTGTATGACAGCAAGCTCGACGTGTTGCGCAACTCGCTGGGCCTGCACACGGCGATATCGCGGGTGCAGGGCGGCAAGCTGAAGGCGAAGAAGGAAATCCGGGTGGCCAGCCTGTTCAAGGCCGCCGCGCCGGAATTCCTGCAGATGATCGTGGTGCACGAACTGGCGCACCTCAAAGAGATGGACCACAACAAGGCGTTCTATCAGTTGTGCACGTACATGCTGCCGGATTACCACCAGTGGGAGTTCGACCTGCGCGTGTACCTGACCTGGCGCGAACTGCCTTCGACGAAAACAGACGAGTTGCAGGAATGATGATGGACAGTGTGACCTTGCAAAAATACCTGCTGCGCCTGTTCCAGCGGCACGATGTTGAACTCGAGGCCGACGAAGACGGCTGGCTGGTCACCGATGGCGACTTCCCTGCGATCCGCGCCGAGTGGCACGAAGGCGCGGCGGGCGAGCCGGGACGGCTCGATGTCGACGTGGTGCTGGGCGAGGATCGGCGCATCGAGGAAAGCTTCGCTGGCCTTGGCGGTGGCGAAGCCGGCTATCGCGATGCACTCAAGACCTTCGAGCAGAACGTGTTCCACTTGCTGCTGGCCGCCTGCTGGTACGTCACCGACGATCGCCGCATGCAGATCACGGCGTGGGAGATCGGCGTGCGTACCTGGGACGTGTTCATCGGGCCGTTCAACGTGCGCGGTGCGGAGGTCGCCGGCATGCCGGCCGACGCAGTGTTGGCGATCGAGGCCGCCCTGAAGCGCGAAGCGCTGAGCCCCGAACTGCACTGGCTGCGGCTGGTGCACAGCCACGCCGAAGACGGCGACTCGCGCTGCGAGGCATTGCTCGACAACGAACTGTGGACGGCCGGAACGCTGGCGCTGAACGAAGTGGCCTGGCCCCGCGGCGGCGACTACAGCGCCCGCTGCTTCATGCTGCTGGACGTGCGCGATTACTGAGCGCGAACGGCCGCGCTGGAAGGTCGGCATCGGGTACTGGGCGGATGCGGTGGCGAGGCAAAGGCGGCACGTCGAGGGGCGGCGGAAACACGGCTTGCCCGTGTGGTCAATGGCGAAGCGATTTCTTCATCATGTCGGCGGGAGCGGCGCGGATATTCCGCAATAATTGCCGACAGGAAGCGTTCCGTGCTGGATAGCCAAGGGGAGGATGTGTGTCATGGCTGATCTCAAGTCGTTTGTTCCGATGACAGGGCGTGGCGCCTTTGACGTCACCTATGTGGATGGAACGGGTTTCATGACCATCACGGTCAAGGTCTTTCCGAACTACGAAAATCGTCCCGTCGAGGGTGTGTCCTGGAACCGACAGGACATCATGAGGTTTGAAGCGGGGGCCAAGGCGGCGGTCAGGGAGCACTGGGATGGAAAGTATTTTCTTGTCAATCGCAAGAAGAATCCCACGCCGCGTGTCTCGGTGCTGTTCAATGTGCATTTCGTGACGACCAGGAGCGAGGCGACCGTCCTGATGAACGTTCCGCGCTATTCGTCGGCTTACGGTCCGGGAGGGCTTGCGCGCTGTGATTCCTATGTGGGCCTGAGCCAGATCGACACCGGCAATATTGCCGCGCAATCAAGCGCCATGGTCCACAGTGAATCGACGGGCCTGATCAACGTCAAATTGACCGAGGCCGGCAACGTGTCGCGCGATGAGCGCTGCCGGATCAGCGCGCTGTTCCTGCCGCTGGGCTTGAATGCCATCGCGCTGGATCCGTATGGCACCCTGACTCCGCAACTGAAGGTTGCTCTGGCCAACCTGGGTTTGCGTATCAAGACCGGGCCGCCCTCGCGTCCACTGGTCCCGCTGATCGTGAAGGCACGTTACAACACCGCCAATGGCGCGTCGGCTGGAAAGGTGATCAAGCAGATGCGCGCCGTGCGCGATCAGTTGATCGCATTTGGCGTGCGCAACCCGGTCAGCATCGATCCATCGCTGGTCAATGATCTGGGCTTGCCCAACGCGGGGTTCATCGAACTGGAGTGCGACCTCACGTTCGAAACCAGCTTCAATGACGACATGTGGATGAATATTTTCGCCCACGAATATGGTCATATGCTGGGCTTGCCGGACGAATATGACGCGCCGCCGGCCCCCACGGACCACTCCTCCAAGGCCATCGCCATCCATCGGTTTTGCGCGATGTGCGATGTGCACAAGGCAGCAAAACCGCCCATGGGCATGATGACCACCAGCATCATGTGCAAGGGGCGCGACATCCTGCCCTGCCACATGCTGCCCGCGCTCGAGGCCATCATTCGCATTACCAACGAGGAGGGCTGGACGGTGGGTTGACGCGAGTCGGCCCAGGGGTCCGGGTACGTGCCCATCGCTTCCGTCGCCGGGCCTGAGCCAGGCGCACAGTGCCCGCCCTGGGCATGAACCATCAGGGCGCCCGAGGGCGCCCTGATGGTTTGCCGATGGGTCGCCTGCTCAGTTCGGCAGGGACAGGTCGTCCAGCATCGCCTTGAGGAAGCGCGCCGCCTCGCCGCCGGTGGCAGCGCGGTGGTCGAAGGTCAGGCTGATCGGCATGCGGCGATGCACTTCGATGCCGCCCATCACCGCGACCACATCATGGCCGAGCTTGCCGGCGCCAACGATGGCGACGGTCGGCGGCACCACCACCGGCGTGGCGTAACGGCCGGCGAACATGCCGAAGTTGGAGAGGCTGATGGTGTGGCCGGACAGTTCCGACGCCGGAATCGTGCGGTCTTCCACCTGCGTGCGCAGGCGCTTGATCGCGGCGCGGATGCCGGCGGCATCGAGCACGTCGGCGTTGCGCAGTGCCGGCACGAACAGGCCGTCGTCGGTGTCCACCGCGATGCCGATGTCCACCTGCGGGTGCAGGGTACGGGTCAGGTTCTTGCCGTCGAACCAGGCGTTCAGTGCGGGCACCGTCTTGCACGCGAACACGATCGCGCGGATCAGCCGGGCGGTGATGTCCTGCTTGCCGATCCAGGCGTGCAGGTCGGCGTCGTCGACCAGGGTGGTGGGCACTACCTGGGCGTGCGCGTCGGCCATCACGCGGGCCATGTTGCGACGCACGCCCTTCAACTGCTCCGGCTGGCCGCTGGCGGTCTGCGACGGCGACGCGGTGCGCACCGGCTTGCCGGCGAGCGACACGGGGCTGCGGCTCGGCTCGGGTTGCGGCAGTTCGGGTGCAAGGTGACGGCCGGCGGAAGCCGGCACGCTACGCGCCGGGGCAGCGTCGAGCGCCGCCGAACCGTTCGCGGCGGCGTCCTTGACGTCCTTCATCGTCACCACACCGTCGGCGCCGCTCGGACGCACGCGGCTCAGGTCAACCTTGAGCTTCCTCGCCAGCGCACGCACGGCCGGCACGGCTTTCACGCCGCCGATGCTGGCGGCCTGTTCGACGTGCACGTGGCTGCCGCTGACCATCGCGCCGACCACGGTGCCTTCATCTTCGCGGTCCTTGCCGCCGGTTTCGACTTCGCCACCTTCGTCGGAAACGACGACCTTGCTGCTGTCATCCGCGGCCGGGCTGCCGACACTTTTCTTCGGGCCATGCTGGTGGCCGGTGTCCTGCGACTCGGCACGCTGCTTCGCGTTCGGATCGGGTTCGAACTCGGCCAGCGCGGCGCCGGTCTCGATGATGTCGCCAGGCGCGCCATGCAGCCTGGTGACCTTGCCGGTGTACGGCGAAGGCACGTCGACCACCGCCTTGGCGGTTTCCATGGCGCACAGCGGGGCGTCGAGCTTGATGGTGTCGCCCACCTTCACGTGCCACTCGACCACGGTCGCGTCGGGCAGGCCTTCGCCGAGGTCGGGGAGGTAGAACGTCTTGATATCAGCCATGAGCGGATTTCCAGAATGTGTGTTGGTTTGGCCCCCTCCCCTGCAAGCAGGGGAGGGTCGGGGTGGGGTGCTCTTTGCCGCGGGACCTTGGATCAAGAGCTTTACCCCCTCACCTAAAGGACTCCCTTTGGTCGCCAGCCTCCCCCTGCAAGCAGGGGGAGGAGCAAAGAGTGTCAGCTTGCCGCGAGGGTACGCTTGGCCGCGTCGACGACGCGTTCCACGCTCGGCAGGTATTTCATTTCCAGGCGGAACAGCGGGATGTGCGTGTCGAAACCGGTGACGCGCTCGACCGGGGCGAGCAGGTCGTACATGCATTCCTCGGCCAGCCGCGCGGCGATTTCCGCACCGAAGCCGGCGGTTTTCGGGGCCTCGTGCACGATCACGCAGCGGCCGGTCTTCTGCACCGACTCGGCGATGGTGTCGAAGTCCAGCGGAGTCAGCGTGGCCACATCGATCACTTCGGCGCTGATGCCTTGCTCCGCCAGTTCATCGGCCGCTTCCAGCGCTTCCTTCACCTGCGCGCCCCAGCTCACCAGGGTCACGTCGGTGCCGTCGCGCAGCACGAAGCACACGTCCAGCGGCAGCGCCTCGCCGTCGTCCGGCACCTCTTCCTTGTACTGGCGATAGATGCGCTTGGGCTCGAAGAACATCACCGGATCCGGATCGCGGATCGCCGCCAGCAGCAGGCCATAGGCGCGTGCCGGCGAGGATGGCATCACCACGCGCAAGCCGGGGATGTTGGTGAACAGGTGCTCGTTCGCTTCGGAGTGATGTTCCGGTGCGCGGATACCGCCGCCCCACGGTGCGCGGAACACCGCCGGCACGGTCAGGCGGCCGCGGGTGCGGTTGCGCATGCGCGCGGCGTGGCAGGCGATCTGCTCCATCATCGGGTAGATGAAGCCTTCGAACTGCGCCTCGGCGATCGGCTTCATGCCGGCCACGGCCAGGCCGACGGTGACGCCGGCAATCGTGGTTTCGTCCAGCGGCGTGTCGAGCACGCGCAGTTCGCCGAATTTCTCCTGCAGGCCCTGGGTGGCGCGGAACACGCCGCCGTTGACGCCGACGTCTTCACCCAGCACCACGACGGAATCGTCGTGGGCCATTTCATAGGCAAGCGCCTGGGTGACCGCTTCGATGAGAGTGATTTGTGCCATGACTCAGTGGCCCTTCTGTTCAAGCGAAAGAACGTAATCGCGCTGTTTGGCGAGATCGGCGGGAACCTCGGCGAAGATGTAGTCGAACATTGCCGTGACCGGTTGGGTCTTGGTTTCGAGGTAGGCGTTCACCTCGTTGTCCATCCAGTCGTCGCACTCGAGCTTCCAGGCTTCTTCCCTGGCGTCGTCCCACACGCCCTTGGCCACCAGCCAGTTGCGCAGGCGGATCATCGGTTCCTTCGCCCAGCCGTCCTTCACTTCCTGTTCGCCGCGGTAGCGGCGCGCGTCGTCGGCGGTGGTGTGATCGCCCAGGCGATAGGTGACCAGTTCCAGCACGCTGCCGCCCTGGCCGCTGCGGGCGCGTTCCAGCGCGTCTTCCATCGCCTTGCGCACGGCGATGATGTCGTTGCCATCGACCTGGATGCAGAACAGGCCGGCGGCGATGCCCTTCTGCGCCAGCGTCGGCGCGCCGGACTGGATCTTGCGCGGCACCGAGATCGCCCACTGGTTGTTGACGATCACCGCCACCAGCGGCAGGTTCTGCGCACCGGCAATATTGATGGCGCCGTAGAAGTCGCCCTTGGACGAACCGCCGTCGCCGATCGTGCACACCGCCACGCGCTTCTCGCCGCGGATCTTGAACGCCAGCGCGGTACCCGCGGCATGCAGGCACTGCGTGGCGATCGGCACCGACCAGGCGAAGTCGTGCCGTGCCGGCTCCTGCTGGTAGTCGTTGCCGCGCTCGTCGCCGCCCCAGTACATGTAGACCTCGCGCGGCTGCACGCCGCGATACAGCTGTGCGCCGTATTCGCGGTAGCTCGGTGCGTAGACGTCTTCGGGAAGCATCGCGCTGCCGATGCCCACGTGCGCGGCTTCGTGGCCGAGGCAGCTGGCATAGGTGCCCAGCTTGCCGGTGCGCTGCAGCGCGATCGACTTGGCGTCGAACACGCGGGTGGAAAGCATCAGCTTGTACAGCTTGACCATGTGCTCGAGATCGTTGGCGAACTCGGGCAGGTCGTCACGGACCTGCTTGCCCTCGGCGTCGAGGTATTGCAGGTATTCGATTTCAAACTTGGCGGCGATGGTCACGACTCGCTCCGGGCTGAGGTAAAGAGGGGGGAAACCTGGCAGATCGCGAATCCGCGGCAGAGCGGCGGACGCACAAACGACCGAACAAGACCGCGCTTGATAACAGGCTGGCATGTTGCGCTGCAAGGTACAGCGCAGCATTCGAGGGCGTATGGGACGGCGGTCTCTGCCTGCTCTGGCATGCCTCCAGGCCGTGTCGGGTCTTGCTTTCAGGTCGTGGCGTGGCTTTGGGAATGGCGTGCGAGGGGAGTACGGCCTGACCCCACCCCAGCCCTCACCTGCCAGCAGGGGAGGGAGCACAGCGGTAGCGGTGAAGTGTGTGGCTTGTTCTTGATCAAGGTATCGGAGGGTACGCAGCCGTTACCATGATCGCTTTCCGAAGACGTGACGGAACAGCATGAGCGACAACCAGCGCGATCTTGAAGCGGGCATCCAGACCGATCTCAACGGGCAGATCACCTATGGCGGCTATCTGCATCTGGATACCTTGCTGTCGGCGCAGCAGCCGCTGAGCCAGCCACCCCATCACGACGAGATGCTGTTCATCGTCCAGCATCATGTGTCCGAGTTGTGGATGAAGCTGCTGATCCACGAGTTGAAGGCGGCGGTGCTGCATCTGCAGGCCGACGACATCGACGCCTGCCTGAAGATCCTGGCGCGAGTGAAGCAGGTGCAGCGCCAGCTGTTTGAACAGTGGGCGGTGCTGGAGACGCTGACGCCGGCGGAATACCTGGAGTTCCGCGGCGTGCTGGGGCCGTCGTCCGGCTTCCAGTCGCTGCAGTATCGCCAGATCGAATTCCTGCTGGGCAACAAGAACGCCGACATGCTCAAGGTATTCGCGCACGATCCGTCCGCGCAGGCGGAGTTGCGCGCGGTGCTGGAGGCGCCCAGCCTGTACGACGAGTTCCTGCGTTACCTGGCGCGGCGCGGCCACGCGGTGCCGGCCGAGCTGCTTGAGCGCGACTGGACCCGGGCCTATCGGCGCAACGAGGCGCTGCTGCCGGTGCTCAAGCGCATCTACGAGGATCGCGCGGAGTTCTGGCCCGAATACCACCTGTGCGAACAGCTGGTGGACGTGGAAGAGAGTTTCCAGTTGTGGCGTTTCCGCCACATGAAGACGGTCGAGCGGATCATCGGCCATCGCCGCGGCACCGGCGGTTCGTCCGGGGTGAGTTTCCTGAAAAAAGCGCTCGACCTGGAGTTCTTTCCCGAGTTGCTGGACGTGCGCACCGTGCTGGGCAGCTGACGGCTGCGCAGCCGGGGACGAATCCCGGCATGATGTGCCGACCTGAAATCCGGGAGCACCCATGAACGAAACCGCCCAGACCAGCGCCGCACCCGACTATCCGCAGACGCTTGGCCATCCGCGTCCGTTGTGGATGCTGTTCATGACCGAGTTCTGGGAGCGCTTCGCGTTCTACAGCGTCAGCTGGGCGCTGGCGTTGTACATCGTGGCGCATTTCTACAACGGCGACGCGTCCGGCCAGGCGTGGGCCAGCAGCATCTTCGGCGCGTACACCGCGCTGATCTATGCCTCGGCGATCTTCGGCGGCTACGTGGCGGATCGGGTGATCGGCTACCAGCGCTCGATCCTGCTTGGCGCCCTGATGATGGCGCTCGGGTTGTTCGTCGTCATGCTCCCCAGTCGCGACATGTTCCTGGTCGGCCTGGCGATGGTGATCGTCGGCAACGGCCTGTTCAAGCCGAATATTTCCACCATGGTAGGGCAGCTGTACGGGCGCGACGACCCGCGGCGCGATCGCGGCTTCACCCTGTTCTACATGGGCATCAACGGCGGTGCGCTGCTGGCGCCGCTGCTGACCGGCTGGATGGCCGGCTATTTCACCGACACACCGATGCAGCAGAACTACCGGATCGTGTTCGGTGCCGCCGGTGTCGGCATGCTGCTCAGCCTGTTCTGGTTCTGGTTCGGCCGGCGTGGCCTGAAGGGTGTGGGCCGACCTGCGCCGGAGGCGGCCAGCCGCATGCGCGTGGTGTGGGTAGTGCTGGGTATGCTGGTGGCGGTGCCGCTGGTGTACCTGCTGCTGGCGTTCGTCACCAAGGGATTGTCATGGGTGCTGGGCGTCCTGTTCGCCGCCGTCGCCGTGATGCTGCTGGTCGAGGCGGTGCGGCATGGCCGGGTGCAGGTCGATCGCGTGGTGGCGATGCTGATCATCTTCGCCTTCAACATCCTGTTCTGGATGTTCTATTTCCAGCTGGGCACCTCGTTCAATTTCCTCGCCGAGAACCTGGTCGACCGGCAGATGTTCGGCGGCTGGACGTTCCCGGTGGGCTGGTTCCAGTCGGTGAGTCCGCTGGCGATCATCGTGCTGGCGCCGCTCGTCGCCATCGTCTGGAGCCTGCTGGCCGCGCGCCGGAGCGAGCCGTCGATCCCGCGCAAGTTCGGCCTGGGCCTGATCTTCAACGGGCTGGGTTTCGCGGTGCTGATGTACGCGCTGGCGCGCCTGCTCGACGCGCAGGGTCTGATTCCGTTCTGGCCGCTGGTGCTGTGCTACGTGCTGCAGACGGTAGGCGAGCTGTGCCTGTCGCCGATCGGCCTGTCGATGGTGACCAAGCTGGCGCCGCCGCGGCTGGTCGGGTTGGCGATGGGCGGCTGGTTCCTGTCGCTGGCGGTGGGCGGCAACCTGTCCGGCCTGCTGGCCGGGCGAATCAGCGGCGACAGCGGCATGACCGCGGCATCGGCATTGAGTGGCTTCACTTTCAGCTTCTGGCTGCTGGCCGGTGCCGGCGTGGTGCTGCTGCTGGTTTCGCCGCTGATCAACAAGCTGATGCACGGCGTGCGCTGACGCCGGGTTTCGCACCGCTCGTGCTGCAGCGCATTTGACGGGTGCGCTGGCTCCGGTTACATCTGGCCGTTCGCAATATCTTGCGATCGACTGACCAGCCAGGAGTTTCACCGCATGGGCAACACCGCACGCTCCGGCGACACCGGAGCACTACCCGACTACCCGCAGCTGCTCGGTCATCCGCGCCCGTTGTGGATGCTGTTCATGTCGGAGTTCTGGGAGCGCTTCGCGTTCTACGGCATGCGCTGGGCGCTCACGCTGTACATCGTGGCGCAGTTCTACAACGGCGACGTCGCCGGCCAGGCGGACGCCAGCCGCACCTACGGCGCGTACCTGGCGCTGGTCTACGCCACCGCAGTGTTCGGCGGCTACGTGGCCGACAAGATCCTCGGCTACCAGCGCTCGATCCTGCTCGGCGCGGTGGTGATGGCGGCCGGCCTGTTCATGATCATGGTGCCGATCCACGCGGTATTCATGCTCGGGCTGGCCACGATCATCGTCGGCAACGGCCTGTTCAAGCCGAACATCTCCTCGATGGTCGGCCAGCTCTACACGCAGGGCGACTCGCGCCGCGACCGCGGCTTCACCCTGTTCTACATGGGCATCAATGCGGGCGCGCTGATCGCGCCGGTGCTGACCAGCATCCTCGCCAACGAGGTGTTCGGCACGCCCGGCCACCACAGCTACAACGTGGTGTTCGCCGCCTCCGGCGTGGGCATGCTGATCAGCCTGGTGTGGTTCTGGTTCGGCCGCCGCCAGCTCGGCCCGGTCGGCCGCCCGGCGCCGCAGCAGGCCAGCCGCATGCGCGTGGTGTACGTGGCGCTCGGCGTGCTGGTGGCGATCCCGCTGGTCTACCTGCTGATGGACAAGGCCGGCGCGGTGGCGATCCAGTGGCTGCTGACCGCGCTGTTCGTCGGTGTGGGCGTGATGCTGGTGGTCGAGGCGATCCGCACCGGTCGCGTGCAGATCCAGCGGGTGATCGCGATGCTGATCATCTTCGCCTTCAACGTGCTGTTCTGGATGTTCTTCGAGCAGGCCGGCAGTTCGTTCAACTTCCTCGCGCAGCACATCGTCGACCGCAACCTGGGCGGCTGGGACTTCCCGATCGGCTGGTTCCAGTCGGTCAACCCGGTGGCCATCGTGCTGCTGGCGCCGCTGGTCACCTTGGTGTGGGCATGGCTGGACAAGCGCCGCATCGAGCCGTCGATCCCGCGCAAGTTCGGCCTGGGCCTGATCGGCAATGCGCTCGGCTTCGCCGTGTTGATGTACGCGCTGTCCCACCTGGTCGGCGGCGACGGCCTGATCCCGCTGTGGACGCTGGTGCTGTGCTACGTGCTGCAGACCGCCGGCGAGCTGTGCCTGTCGCCGATCGGCCTGTCGATGGTAACCAAGCTGGCCCCGGTGCGGCTGGTCGGCCTCGGCATGGGCGGCTGGTTCCTGTCCACCGCGATCGGCAACAACCTGGCCGGCCTGTTCGCCGGGCATGTCAGCGGCGAGGCGGGCATGACGGTGGACTCGGCGCTGTCCGGCTACACCATGGGCTTCTGGATCCTGCTCGGCGGTGGCGTGCTGCTGTTCCTGCTTGCGCCGTTGATCAACAAGCTGATGCATGGGGTGCGTTGAGAGCCGGGATCCGGGATTCGGCATTTGCAAAAAGCATGGAGCTGGCGTCGTCGCCGCTTTTCCGAATCCCGAATCCCGTCAAAGCAACTTGTCCAGTATCCGTGTCAGCCAGCGCTGCTCCTCGGCATCGAGCTTCGCCAGCACGTCGCGCTCGCGCGCTCGCGCCATCGGTGCCACTTCGTCGTGCATCGCCCAGCCAGCCTCGGTAAGGCTCAGCACCGAGCGGCGCTTGTCGTTGTCGTGGGTGGCGCGGTCCACCCGGCCGGAGGCGACCAGCCGGGCCAGCGCGCGGCTCACCGCCACCTTGTCCATCGCCGTGCGTTCGGCCACCTCGCGCGCCGACAGGCCGTCGAAGCGGGCCAGCACCGCCATCACCCGCCATTCGGTCACCGAGATGTCGTAGCGGCGCTGGTAGTCGTCGGCGATCGCCTGGCTGATCGTGTTGGACAGGATCGACAGGCGGTAGGGCAGGAAGTGCTCCAGCTGCAGTGGGGCGTGCTCGGCAGTGGCGGGGGCAGGGCGGCGCTTGGCAGGCATTGCGGCGGTGATCCTTGCAAATGGTTACATATGAAACTATAACGTGGGATTACCACCGATGGTGGCACGCTCATGTACTGCCATCGTGCACCGACATTCAGGAGAGCGCCATGAACGCCCAGCCCAACCTTGGCATGCAGGTCACCACGTTCGACAACCCGATGGGTATCGACGGTTTCGAATTCGTCGAATTCGCCGCGCCGGCCGGTCGCGCCGATGAGCTGCACGACCTGTTCAAGCGGATGGGCTTCAGCGCGGTGCTCAAGCACAAGACGCGCGCGATCACCGTGTATCGGCAGAACGGCGTGAACTTCCTGCTCAACGAGGAGCCGGCTTCGTTCGCCGCCGATTTCGCCGAAAAGCACGGCCCCAGCGCCTGCGGTTTCGCGATCCGCTTCAACAAGCCGGCAGCCGGGGTGCTCGCCACCGTGCTGGGCAACGGTGGCGAAGCGATCACCGACAAGGCCGCCAGCAAGGCGGTGGATGCGCCGGCAGTCAAGGGCATCGGCGACTGCATGCTGTACCTGGTCGACCGCTACGGCAGCGCCGGCAGCATCTACGACGCCGACTACGCGCCGATTCCGGGCGCCGAGCAGAATCCGGCCGGCTTCGGCCTGACCTTCATCGACCACCTGACCCACAACCTGTACTTCGGCAACATGCAGAAGTGGTCGGACTACTACGAGAAGCTGTTCAACTTCCGCGAGATCCGCTACTTCGACATCAAGGGCGCCAAGACCGGCCTGGTGTCCAAGGCGATGACCGCGCCGGACGGCATCGTGCGCATCCCGCTGAACGAGTCGAACGACCCGAAGAGCCAGATCAACGAATACCTCGACGCCTACCACGGCGAAGGCATCCAGCACATCGCCTGTTTCACCGACGACATCTACACCACGGTGGAGAAGATGCGCGAGGCCGGGGTGGAATTCCTCGACACGCCCGATGCGTACTTCGAAGTGATCGACGAGCGCGTGCCCAACCATGGCGAGGACGTGGCGCGGCTGGCGAAGAACAAGATCCTGATCGACGCCGATCCCGAAACCAAGCAGCGCAAACTGCTGCAGATCTTCACCCAGAACGCGATCGGCCCGATCTTCTTCGAGATCATCCAGCGCAAGGGCAACGAAGGTTTCGGCGAAGGCAATTTCCAGGCGCTGTTCGAGTCGATCGAGCGCGACCAGATGAAGCGCGGTTTCCTCTGAGGAGCTGTTCCCATGGCGATCGCCGTCAGCAAGGGTTACCAGTCGGGTTTCGGCAACGAATTCGCCAGCGAGGCCATTCCCGGCACGCTGCCGGAAGGACAGAACTCGCCGCAGCAGGTGGCGCACGGCCTGTATGCGGAGCAGCTGTCGGGCACCGCGTTCACCGCGCCGCGCCACAGCAACCGGCGCAGCTGGCTGTATCGGATTCGCCCGGCGGCGGTGCATGAGCCGTTCCGGCCGCTGCCGCACGCGACCTTGCACAACCGTTTCGACGAGGCCCCGGCCACGCCGAACCAGTTGCGCTGGGATCCGTTGCCGCTGCCGGAGCAGCCGACGGACTTTCTCGACGGCCTGCTGACGATCGCCGGCAACGGCGGTCCGGCCGAGCAGGGCGGCATCGGCATTCACCTGTACGCGGCGAACCGCTCGATGCAGGGGCGCTTCTTTTACAACGCCGATGGCGAACTGCTGATCGTGCCGCAGCAGGGGCGTTTGCGGCTGGCTACTGAGCTGGGCGTGATCGACATCGAACCGCAGGAGATCGCGGTGATCCCGCGCGGTGTGCGCTTTCGCGTCGAGCTGCTCGACGACGTGGCGCGTGGGTACGTCTGCGAGAACTTCGGTGCCTTGCTGCGTCTGCCGGACCTCGGTCCGATCGGCTCCAACTGCCTTGCCAATGCGCGCGACTTCCTCACGCCGGTGGCGGCGTACGAAGATGTGGAAGGCCAGTTCGAACTGGTGGCGAAATTCCAGGGCGCGCTGTGGACCGCGAAGATCGGTCACTCGCCGCTGGATGTGGTCGGCTGGCACGGCAACTACGCACCGTACAAGTACGACCTGCGCCGCTTCAACACGATCGGCTCGATCAGTTTCGATCATCCCGATCCGTCGATCTTCACCGTGCTGACCTCGGCCAGCGACACGCCGGGCACGGCGAACGTCGATTTCGCGATCTTCCCGCCACGCTGGCTGGTCGCGCAGCACACGTTCCGGCCGCCGTGGTTCCATCGCAACGTGGCCAGCGAATTCATGGGCCTGATCACCGGCGTGTACGACGCCAAGGCCGAAGGCTTCCTGCCCGGTGGCGCCTCGCTGCACAACTGCATGAGCGGGCACGGTCCGGATGCAGCCACCTTCGAGAAGGCGTCGAATGCCGACCTGTCGAAGGCGGACGTGATCGGCGGCACCATGGCCTTCATGTTCGAGACGCGCAAGGTGATCCGCCCCACCCGGCAGGCGCTCGACGCGCCGCAGCTGCAGGGCGACTACTACCGCTGCTGGCAGGGCATCGCCAGGCATTTCCGCGCGGACGGCAAGGCGTGACGGCACGCTGGCTGATCATGGCCGCTGCGCTTGTGCTGGCCGGCTGCGGGCCGGACGATACCTCGATGCCATCCACTCCGCCGCCACCGGCGAGCGCGGCTGCCGTCGCGCAGCCTGTGCCGGCAACCACGGCAGTTGTCGTGGATACGCTGGCGCGTTACGACGGTTATGGCGAGCTGCGCTTCGGCATGGACGAAGCCGCGTTCGACGCGGCCTGGGCGGGCAAGTTGAAAGCTGCGGCCGCGCCGGATTCGAGCTGCTTCTACAAGTCGCCGGCGTGGGTCACGCTGCCGCGCGATTTCGGTTTCATGTTCGAGAACGGCCGCTTCGTGCGCTATGACGTTGGCGTGGCGAAGGAAGCGGCGCCCGGTGGCGGCAAGGTCGGCATGAGCGAGGCGCAGATTCGCACGCTGTACGGCGCGCGCATCGCGACGCAGCCACACAAGTACGTGGACGGTGCAAAATACCTGCGCATCGCGGCGCCCGCAGGCAACGGCGTGCTGCTGTTCGAAACCGATGAGCATGGCAAGGTGACGCGGTGGCGCGTGGGTGTGCCGCCGCAGGTCGATTACTTCGAAGGTTGTGGCTAGGAGCACCTGATGAAACTCGCAAGTCTCAAGGAAGGCGGCCGCGACGGCACGCTGATCGTGGTCAGTCGCGACCTCACCCGCGCGGTGAAGGCCACGGCCATCGCGCCGACGCTGCAGGCGGCGCTGGACGACTGGTCGAATCTCGCACCGCGCTTGAACGCACTGTCCGGAGAGCTCAACGACGGCGCAGCGTCGGGCGTGTTTGCGCTGGACATGGCCGCGCTGGCCTCGCCGCTGCCGCGCGCCTACGAGTTCGTCGACGGTTCGGCCTATCTGCCGCATGTCGAGCGGGTGCGTCGTGCGCGTGGAGCGGAAGTGCCGACGTCGTTCTATACCGATCCGCTGATGTACCAGGCGACCAGCGCCGGCTTTCTCGGCCCGCGCGATCCGGTGGTGGTGCCGAGCGAGGATTTCGGCATCGATCTGGAAGCCGAGGTGGTGGTGGTCACCGACGACGTGCCGATGGCGGCGACGCCGGCGCAGGCTTCGGACCACATCCAGCTGATCGGCCTGATCAACGACGTCAGCCTGCGCGGGCTGATCCCGGGCGAGCTGGCCAAGGGCTTCGGTTTCCTGCAGTCCAAGCCGCGTTCGGCGCTGTCGCCGGTGCTGGTGACCCCCGACGAACTGGGCGATGCCTGGCAGGGCGACAAGCTGCACCTGCCGATGCGCACCTGGTTGAACGATGCCTGGTTTGGCGAAGCGGAGTGCGGCGTCGACATGCAGTTCTCGTTCGCCGAACTGGTCGCCCACGTGGCCAGGACCCGCCCGCTGACCGCCGGCACCATCGTCGGCTCCGGCACCATCGCCAACGAGGATACCGGCAAGGGGGCATCGTGCCTGGCCGAGCAGCGCACGGTGGAAACTCTGCGCGACGGCAAGCCGAGCACGCCGTTCCTGAAGTTTGGCGATCGCCTGAAGATCGACGTCACCGACCGGGCCGGCGCGTCGATCTTCGGCTCCATCGAGCAGCAGATCGCGCCGTACCAGCGCTGATGGAACGCGCAGGGGCCCGCCGGCGGCGCCCGCACGGCGGCCCTGCGGCGTCGCGTCGCGGCCAGCGCCGCAGTTGATCCGGATCAAGGCGCCGGGCCGCGCGCGAGGACAGACTCGCTGCATGGCCATCCCCATAAGCACTCCCGAATTCGACCCGGCGCTGATCGCCCGTTACGACGTGGCCGGTCCGCGCTACACCAGTTACCCGACCGCGCCGCAATTCAGGGCCGACTTCGACGAGACGGTGTTGCGCGGGGTGATCCGCGCCTCCAACGAAGAACCGATCCCGCGTCCGCTGTCGCTCTATGTGCATGTGCCGTTCTGCATGAGCCCATGCTTCTACTGCGGTTGCAACCGGGTGATCACCCGCGACCTGAGCCAGGCCGACCGCTATCTGGAACGGCTGTATCGCGAGATCGAACTGATCGCGCCGCTGTTCGATCGCGACCGACCGGTACGCCAGCTGCACTTCGGTGGCGGCACGCCGAATTTCCTCGATGCCGCGCACATGAGCGAGCTGCTGGAGTCGCTGGCGCAGCATTTCAGCTTCAGCCACGACGCGGATCGCGAGTACGGCATCGAGATCGATCCGCGCTTTGCCGACGGCGACTATGTGCGCAATCTGGGCAAGCTTGGCTTCAACCGCATCTCGGTCGGCATCCAGGATTTCGACCCGGTGGTGCAGCGGGCGGTCAACCGGATCCAGAGTTTCGAGCAGACCCGCGAGGTGCTGGACGCGGCGCGGAGTTCCGGCTTCCGTTCGTCCAGCGTCGACCTGATCTATGGGCTGCCGTTCCAGAGCGTGGAGGGCTTCAGCCGCACGCTGGAGCAGATCGTGGCACTGAACCCCGATCGCGTGGCGGTCTACGGCTACGCCCACCTGCCGGAGATGTTCAAGGCACAGCGGCAGATCGACGCCGCCGACCTGCCGGACGCGGCGACGCGGCTGGCGCTGTTCGGCAGCGCGCTGGAACAGCTGTCGGCGGCCGGGTATGTCTATGTCGGCATGGACCACTTCGCCAAGGCCAGCGACGAACTGGTACTGGCGCAGCGTGCCGGCACGCTGCAACGCAACTTCCAGGGCTATTCGACCCATGGCGACTGCGACATCCTCGGCCTGGGCGTCAGCGCGATCGGCCGCATCGGCGACAGCTACACGCAGAACGCGCGCGACCTGATCGGCTACGACGCGGCGCTGGATGCCGGCCGCCTGCCGCTGATGCGCGGGCTGCAGCTGGACGAGGACGACCTGATCCGGCGTGAGCTGATCAACGAGCTGATGTGCCACGGCGTGCTGGACAAGCACGCGTTCGGCGCACGCCACCGGCTGGTGTTCGACGAATACTTCGTACGGGAACAGCAGCGGCTGCAAGCGCTGATCGAGGATGGGCTGGTGCGGGAGAGCGCGCGGGAAATCCGGGTCACCTCGCGGGGAAGGTTGCTGTTGCGTATCATCGCCATGTGCTTCGACGCCTATCTGGACGAAGCGGCGCAGGCACCGCGTTTTTCGCGAGTGATCTGATCACCGACGCAGCCCCAACCCGGCCTCATCACCATCATGCAATTCAAGCCCGTGACAGGTGGCCCAGGTCGCCAGCCCGAGCCGCCAGGCCCGCTGGCCGACGACGGTGACGGTGACGAAACGCGCTTCTGCGGTACCTGCGCGTTCTCCAACGCATGCATCGCCGCCGGTTACGACAAGCCCGAGCTGGCCGAGCTGCAATGCCTGGTCGAGCACGTCGGCCCGTTCCGTGCCGGCGAGTACATCTTCCGCACCGGCGACCCGTTCCGGGCGATCTTTGCCGTGCGCTCGGGTACCGTGAAGACCCGCATGGTCGACAAGGAAGGCCGCGAACAAGTCCTGGGTTTCTACCTGCCGGGTGAAGTGATCGGGCTCAATGCGATCTACCCCGAGCATTTTCCCTGCGACGCGGTCGCTCTGGATACCGCGTATTTCTGCCGCTTCTCGTTTCCGGCGATGAGTGCGCTGGCCTCGCGGGTGCCGGCCGTGCAGCAGCATTTGTTCCGCATGCTGAGCAAGGAACTGGGCACCGCCAGTCTGCTCGCCGGCGATCACAGCGCCGACGAGCGCGTCGCCGCCTTCCTGCTGGACCTGGGTGGACGTTACGCGGTGCGCGGTTTCTCCGGCACGCAGTTTCATCTCAGCATGTCACGTGGCGACATCGCCAACTACCTGCGTCTGGCGGCGGAAACCGTCAGTCGCGTGCTCAGCCGCTTCCGTACGCAAAAACTGATCGCGATCGAGGGGCGTGAGCTGGAATTGCTCAATCCCAAGGCATTGCGCCAGATCGGGCAGGCCTTGCTGCCCGATTGAGGAAGGTCCGGCAACAGCCGCTCGAGTGGGTGGGCAGCTGCCTACCTGGCTGCTGGCCGATAGCTCAGATCCGCGTTGTAGCCGTCGACGTGCGTCGAACTTTTCTCGACAGAGTCACGGATGGTCTTGCGGATCGCATCGGCATCGGCCTTGCCGTAAACACCTTCGAGCATTTTCCACAGAGTGGGGTCGACCTCCTTGCCCAGCTCCGCCCAGTTCTTGCTGGGGCTCACCAGCAGATAGTCCGGTGCGTCCGGCCCGCCATCGACCACCTCGTTGAGCATGGAGTGGCCCGGCCATCTGGCCTTTCCGGCGGCTACGTAGATCTTCCTGACCGCGTCGAGAAAGGCCATCCGCTGGCCGGGTTTCAGCTTGAAGTAGGTCACCTCGATCAGCGCCGGTGTGCCGAGCGATCCGGCGGGAAGATTGCCGAGCTCGGGATCGCCCTTCATGAACACGCTGGACTCGCCCTTCAGGTGCGGATTCACCTGCGTCCGGAACGTGGCATCACAGGCCTTGCTGGCTTCGCGCATCGCGTCGAAGCCGGCCCAGGTCATGGGGTCGGTCACGTAGGAATAGCTGAAGACGTCGCCGGTTTCATGGGTCCATGCGGTCCACGTGGTTTTCGATCCGTGCTCGCCCAGGCAGGCGTTGTAGCTCTTGATGCCTGTCTCATAGGCTTGTTGATCGGCTGGCGCCACGGTGTCGGTGTAGTCGCGGACCACGTTGGCCTGATCCTTTTCCGCCGCCTGGACGGCGCCGATGCACAGCAACGCGAACGCTGGCAGCAGCCATGGTGAGATGCGCTTCATGGTGGTTCCCCTCGGGGCGATTGCCCCAGTGATGATGGGTCATGGGATCCCCTGAGCTTCGTGACCCGGCGAAGTCCCGCCAGCATACGCTCGGAAAAGCAGCCGCAGGCGAGTGATGCATCGGCGGCCCATGGGGCGGTCACGGCAAGCCTTTGGCGCGGTTGATGCAGGTCATGGTCGGCGGTATCGGCGCTGTGTCAGCATGGCGAATCGTTCTCATTATCTGTGGCCATCGCCATGTCCGAATCGCCATCTGCCGGCAGCACGCCGCCGGTGTTCGCCGAAGCCACCCGGCTGCTGTCCTCCGCGCCGCACCGGCCGTTGTTCCTGGCGGGCAGCGTCGCGGTGCTGCTCAGCATGGCGTGGTGGGCGGTGGAGCTGACCTGGATGCGCTTCGGTCTGGCGGGCTGGCCGCAACCGTCGATTCCGCCGGGCTGGGCGCACGCGATGCTGATCCAGTACGGCTTGTTTCCGCTGTTCATGTTCGGCTTCCTGATGACCACGTTTCCCAAGTGGCTGGGCCGCCCCGACCTGCCACGCACGCGGTTTCTGCCCGTGGCCGGTGGCGTGTTCGGCGGTTACGTGCTGGCGAATGTCGGGCTGCTCAATCTGCCATGGCTGCTCAAGCTCGGCATCGCGGTGATGCTGCTTGGCTACCTGATCGGCATTGCCACGCTGGCCGGGGTGTTGCGAGCTTCGGTGGCCGAGCGCAAGGGGCACGCGCGTTCCTGCCTCGCCGCCTTGTGCCTGGGCGCGCTGGGTCTGGCGATCTTTCTGGCCTATCTGTTCGGTGCGCCGGCGGAGTGCGCCTTGCTGGCGATCAAGCTGGGCACCTTCGGCCTGTTGCTGCCGATCTATTTCTCGGTGATGCACCGCATGCTGCCGTTCTTCACCGGCAACCTGGTGAAGGGTTACGCGGTGATCCGGCCGGACTGGAGCATGCCGGTGGTGTGGGTGCTGTTGCTGGCGCATCTGCTGCTGGATTGGCGCGGCCTGCTCGGCTGGCTGTGCCTGGTCGATGTGCCGCTGGCGCTGGTGTTTGCATGGCACTCGCTGAGCTGGCGGCCGTGGCAGGCGATGCAGCCGGGTATCCTCGCCGTGCTGCATCTGGCGTTCGCCTGGTTGCCGGTGGCGTTCGTGCTGTTCGCGATCCAGGACGTGGTCCAGGCCATCAATGGCCAGCTGATCCTGGGCCGCGCGCCGCTGCATGCGCTGGGCATCGGCTTCTTCGGCTCGATGCTGGTGGCGATGGTCACCCGGGTCACCCAGGGCCACTCCGGCCGGCCGATGCAGATGGGCAAGGTAGCGTGGCTGTGTTTCGGATTGCTGCAGGTGGTGGCGCTGCTGCGCATCCGTGCCGAACTGGGCGGTGACGTCTACCTGTGGCTGGTGATTGCCGCTTACGGCTGGCTGCTGGCCTTCCTGCCGTGGGTGCTGCGCTCGGCCTGGATCTATCTGACACCGCGGGCGGATGGCAAGGCGGGCTGACTGCACGCAAGGTGACAGGATGACGCAGCGGGGCTGCCAATCGCATCTCGAATGACCTATGTCATGCGGGTACTCGTGAGACGGCCTAGGCTGGCCGCAAGAACTCACGGAGATCGCCCATGTCACGTCCACGCTTCCTCATCGCTGTTGCCATGGCGCTGCTTACGCTGAGCGCATGCTCCGGCAAACCGCAAGCCGCGGCCAAGGCCGATACCAGTCCGGCGGGCGCGGCGTCGGTGGCATCGATCCACGGCGACTTCGGCCCGCCCCAGGGCGAACCGATCCACGCGGTGCTGACCAGCCCGCCGCATGTGCCGCCACCGCTCCAGCGCAATTACCCGGCGAAAGTGATCGTCGAGCTGGAAGTGGTGGAGAAGGAGATGCCGATCTCCGAAGGGGTCAGCTACACCTTCTGGACCTTCGGCGGCACCGTGCCAGGCAGCTTCATCCGGGTGCGTCAGGGCGACACGGTGGAGTTCCACCTGAAGAACGCGCCGGACAGCAAGATGCCGCACAACATCGACCTGCACGGAGTGACCGGGCCGGGCGGTGGCGCGGCGTCCA
>NZ_JALBWO010000048.1:0-14378 GCF_050026815.1 Rhodanobacter ginsengiterrae
GCTGATTAGCTTGTTCAACCGCGCCACGCTTGAACTCGCTGCTGAATTTTCTTCGCTTCGACATGAACACTCCTCATCGGCCGCATCGGCCTTCTCGTAAGTGTCCGTGAAATCGGGGGTGAACCCGACCTGCCGACGTAAGCGTGTCGCGCCAATCTACCTGAGATTGCTTGACCGCGGCCTTGAGGGAGTCGAGGTTGCCGCGAGCAAGCATGAGCGCTGCGATTTGAACGCGCTCGCGAGCCACAGCCCACTCAGGAGTTTGGGTCGGCTCAAGCATGCTGGTGAGCAAGGCGAGTGCTGTACGGGCGTCATGCTCAGAGAAGGTTGAGCGAACATTCGCTTCGATCGTCGGGGAAACGCCCATATGAGCCCTAACGCCGGAATTGAGCGGCGGCGAAGCCGTCCGCCTCGAATGAGTGGTTAGAGCGCACTGCCACCTAGAACGTGCTCCATGCCACAACGACTGATGGCAGCAAGATGAGGGCGACACAAACGCTGGCACGAACTTTTGCTGCGGAGAAGCTGTAACCGGACAGCCATAGCGCGGCCAGGATGCTCACTACACCGATGTACAATACGACAAGTGATACATGCCGAGCAGCTTCGATTTGCGCGTGTGGCACGGAAGGCGATGGATCGCCTAGCTGCGACATAACACCGTAATACGCCAGCGCCCAGCCAACGACCACCAGAAGCAATGCCAGATTTGCCGCAGAGGTCTGTTTCATGCGCTCTAACGCTGGAGTTGAGCGGCGGCGTAGCCGTCCGCCTCGAACGAGTAGTTAGACGCCACGACCATCGTGCCAACCCTGAGCGTCTTTGAAGAATTGCTGTTTGGAGGCTGCGTCTGGAAAAGCCCGAGAAGGAATGATGAGCCCATTGCCATTGGTGCCAACAATGACAATAGCATCCTGGGCTTCTTGGACCGTTGCAACTTCCGCCCACGACCGGGCCCCTGATTTCCTACCGATACGGGTAGACCACCCAGATGGGCCAACAGAGAGGACACGCTCCTCATTTTTGAATAGGACTTGCGTGCGTAACGCCAAACCAACTACGACTAGAGGCAGAACGACGGCGAAGGACGTTCCGAATTGACGAAAGCTGAAGGGCGCCGCAGAGACACCGAAGGCGATCATAGTTCCGAAGGCAGCCATTAGGCATTGCTGCCACCAATACTTGGTTCTCCAAGAGCGCCAGTACCAGCGCCAAATCTCGGCGCGTGTGGATCGGTAGTGAAGCGTATATTCCATAGTGTCTAACGCTGGAATTGAGCGGCGGCGTAGCCGTCCGCCTCGAATGAGTGGTTAGGCCACGTGCCGAGGAAGCTGACGTAGCCAAGTCTCTAGATTCGAAAGAGCAGAGTCTAGGTTGGGCACAAAGCCCTCCTTGTGTTGATACGCACAGAGATCCAATGCGTCGGCCAAGCTTGTTACGTCGCGCGCCAAACTGTAGGGCACGCCCTCAAGAGCCCGGCCGCTCTCCCTCACGACTGTAGCCAAGGACTCGACTTCGCCTTTGCCCGACCGAACCGAGGCCAAAGAGTTCTCTATGCTTGATATTAGGGAGATGTTCGACATGGGGCCTAACGCTGGAATTGAGCGGCGGCGAAGCCGTCCGCCTCGAATGACTGGTTAGACAGCGAACGGTCACGCACCATTACTAACCATGGTTTCGTCAATAACTTTGAGGCTGAGCTTGCCAGTGTTATCGAGTTTGGCGTGGAAGCTGTAGTGATGCGTGCTCTTGAAGAACTGCTCAAGCGGAGCAGGAATCACCTTTGATTCTCGCCCCTTCGCTGACACCCAACCTATTCTCACGCCCATGACTAAGTGATGTCGGCCCGGCAGCACCGAGATCTCAGCTTGTGGGGACTTCAGTGGCTTACCATCAACGGATAGGAAGGTGAGCCCATCGCTAGGGCTCGTCAAAATCGCGGCGTCATTGTTTGCTTGGGCGTTTGATGGCGGTGAAATACACAGGCCTAAAACCGCGAAGAATGCGAAGGCACAGATACGTGAGGACATGATGATTACTCGTCTAACGCTATGTAGATTTCAAAGTGCAGTCTAATCCCGCAGCCTATCCCCGGCGAGCCAGACTGCAAAGTTTTCTCAAGGATTGAAGAATCAACAGGTTGGCCTCTTGGCCGCCGTCTAATCCTGCAATCTAATTCGGCAGTGTTGGCTTGGGCAAGGTAGTGCTCGGATTTCCTCGTTCCCGCATCAGTCGCGTCAGTTCGGCCAGAAGATCGTGTCGCTTGGTCGTTGCGTCCAGCAAGTAAACCTGTACGTCGTGAGCCGCAACGTGGGCGCGCAGGTGGCCGCCTTCGCGCACGTCGATCGCAGCTCCGCCCAGAGCCGGCATCCACCGACCGGCTTGCAAGTAGTCGAAAACGTCGAATGACGCCATGCTGTCGCCCTTGTTGAGCAACACCAGGGCGATCTGGTGGATGTCGCCTTTCTGGTACACGCGGTAGAACGCGGCCTGGTTGCCGGCGAACTGGATGGGCAGCATCAGCCCGCGTTGCAGGGCGGGGGTTTGCTCGCGCAAGAGTGCGATGCGTTTCAGTTGGCGGTAAATCGGGCTGCTTGCTGCGTCGTCGATGCGCTGCTGGCCGTAGTAGTTGCGGTTGCCTTCGTGCTCGGCCTTGCCGCGTTCGAAGCCGGTTTCCGAACCGTAGTAGACCGCCGGGATGCCGCGGGCGGTGAACAGCCAGTTGTTGGCGTCGATGAAACCGTTGTCGCTGGCCTTGAGTCGCGCCATGTCGTGGTTGTCGTAGAACGTGACCAGTTCGTACGGGTTAGCGTACGGGCCGTTGGTCAGGTAGAGGCGATCGAGCAGGCTGGCGTAGTCGCTGCCCGGGTGTTCGAACACGTCGGCGATGCGCCCGCGCAGCGGGAAGTCGAGCACGCTGATGCCGCCGTTCTGCGGCCAGGTGAACTTGCCGATGTTGTCCGGGCTGTAGTCGAAGGCTTCGCCGAACATGAAGAAGCCGGGGTGTCTGGCGCGGATGCGCTCGCTGAACTGCTTCCAGAAGGTGGTGGACATGTGGCTGATGGTGTCGATGCGGAACGCGTCGGCACCCTGGTCGGCCCACTGGTTGTATGCGCCGACGAAATAGTCGAGCACGGCCGGATTCTGGTCGTCGTTGTTGGACAACTGCACCAGGTCGTCATAGGCGTGATAGAAGCGGTGCAACGGGTTGCGCACGGGATCGAGCCGGTACGGCGGCAGGTTTTGTTCGTCGGCGATCAACTTGCCGGCCTTGTCGTAGATCTGGCCGAACATCGGCTGCGCCTTCGGCATCGTGAAGGCGGGCGAGCCGTGGTTGGCGACGATGTCGAGCACGGTCTTCAGACCGCGTGCGCGCATGGCGGCGGTGAACTGCGCGAAGTCGAGACCCTTGCTGGGCAGGTGTTCGTCGAGCTTGTAGAAGTTGACGCCCCAGTAGCCGTGGAAGCCGGTCTTGCCGCGGTCGGTGAATTTCGAGCCCCAGCTGACCGGGTCGCCACCGGTGAATGCCTCATTCGGGTTGTCGACGATGGGGGTGATCCACACCGCGCCGAAACCCATGCCGCGGATGTAGGCGGCGTTGTCCAGCACGCCCTTGAAGTCGCCGCCGAGGTAGCCGATGTTGGCGCTTTCGCCCTTCGGCGCGCCGGCTACCGGAATGTCGAAGGTGGGATGCGCGCCGCCCTGGTTGCGCTGGTCGTTCGAGGGGTCGCCGTTGACGAAGCGATCGGTCATCACGAAGTAGATCGCGTTGGACGCCATCGGCGCGTCGGTGCCGACGAATTCCGGCGTGGTCGCCGCTGCCTGCGCGAAGCCCGCGACCAGCGCGAGTGCCAGACCTGCAGCCATGTTCTTTAGCATCGTGTTTCCCCGGATAAGACGCGTCTGCGACACGCATGTTTGGGTGTATGGACGCCCACTGGCGGGCGATGCTGTTGCCTATTTTCCGTTCCCCGTTCCCCGGGAAAGTCGCGCGCAGGGTGCGCTCCTACGGTTCGCGCACGCGCAGGGTAAACAGGCCGGCCACCAGCAGGCAGGCGCCGCCCAGCGCCAGTGCCCAGATTGGCTGGTTGTGGAAGCACAGTCGCAGCAGCAGGCCGAGCACGCTGGCGGCGAGCAGCTGCGGGATCACGATGAAGAAATTGAAGATGCCCATGTACACGCCCATCTTTGCCGCGGGCAGGTTATCCGACAGCAGCGCATACGGCAGCGACAGGATCGAAGCCCAGGCGAAGCCCACGCCGACCATCGACGCCAGCAGCCATTGCGGGTCGCGGATCAGCAGGAACGACAGCAGGCCCGCGCCGCCCAGGCACAGGTTGATCAGGTGGCTGATGCGCAGACCCCAGCGCCGCACCATCAGCGGAATCACCACGGCGGCCACGGCGGCGAAACCGTTGTACGCGGCGAACAGCACGCCGACCCAGTTGGCGCCCTCGTTGTACAGCGCGGAGTGGACGTCGGTGGTGCCGTAGATGGTTTCGGTCACGCCCGAGGTGGTGTAGATCCACATCGCGAACAGGGCGAACCAGGAGAACAGCTGCACCCAGGCCAGTCGCCGCATCGAGACGGGCATGCCGTACAGGTCGCCCATCACCTCGCGCAACATGCCGTGGCCGCGACTGAAGCTGAGCCAGGCGAACAGCAGGCCGAACACGATCAGCCCGCCGGCCAGCACGTAGACCTCTTTCTCCAGCGAGAAATGCCGGATCGCGAACAGCACCGCGACGCCGACCACCAGCAGCAGCACGCCCCAGCGCCACGCGTGCGAAGTATCCACTGCCGGCTGTTCGGCGACGCTGTCGCTGAATGACTGCAGCTGTTCGGGCGGATACTCGCGGGTGCGCGCGATGGTCCACAGCACCGCGCCAAGCAGTACCGCGCCGCCGGCGTAGAACGCGTATTTCACCGTGTCGGGGATGCCGCCATCCGGCGCCACGTTGGCTACGCCGAAGTGCGCCAGGATCCACGGCAGCGCCGAGGCCACCACCGCGCCGACGCCGATGAAGAAGCTTTGCATCGCGTAGCCGGAGGGGCGCTGGCGGGTCGGCAGCTGGTCGCCGACGAAGGCGCGGAACGGTTCCATCGACACATTGATTGACGCGTCCAGAATCCACAGCAGGCCGGCCGCCATCCACAGCACCGGTGCGTTCGGCATCCACAGCAGCGCCAGCGAGGCGAACACCGCGCCGACCAGGAAGTACGGCCGGCGCCGGCCGAGCCGGTTCCAGGTGCGGTCGGAGAAGTGGCCGATGATCGGCTGCACGATCAGCCCGGTCAGCGGCGCGGCGATCCACAGTGCGGGGATGTCGTTGAGGTCGGCGCCCAGGGTCTGGAAGATCCGGCTGACGTTGGCGTTCTGCAGCGCGAAGCCGAACTGCAGACCGAGGAAGCCGAAGCACATGTTCCAGATCTGCCAGAACGACAGCGCCGGTTTGGAGTTCGCAGAGGTGCCGTCGTTCATGGTGAGTCGTGGCCGGAGGCGAGCGGGGCGATCTGCAGATCATGCACTACCGCCTCGTTCAATGGGCCGGCGCTGCCGCCACTGCCGCCGGTGTAGTGGGCGAAGTGGGCCAGATAGCTCATGTTGAAGCCGTCGTCGAGGCGGAAGCGGCAGGCGGCGCCGGGCTTGGCGCTGAAGCGCCCCCAGCTTGACGACTGCACCCGCACGCTGTGCGGCAGCACCAGCGGCAGGCGCTGTTCGGCGCTGCCGGCGCAGTCGATCACCAGCATCTTCACCGCCGCGGTGATGCCGGTGTTGATCGGGCCGTGATCGTTGGCGTAGTCGAGCGCGACGCGATAGTCGCCACCGCGTGCGGCGCTCCAATGACGCGGCCAGGAGCCGCCGACCGTGCTCGTGTCGCCCGCGCAGACGGTCGGGCTGTGCAGCGATTCCAGTCCGTGCGCGTCCACCCGCGTGGCGCTGAAGCAGGCCAGGCCCGGCTGTCGCCCGAGCGTGGTGGTGCCGTCGGTGTCGCCCTGTGCGGCGCCATCCAGATACAACCTTTGCCTGCCATCGACCTTGACCCGCCAGCCGTCGGCCGTGCGCTGCACCACCGGTACGGCGGGAGCCAGCGGTGCGTACAGCGGCGCGTCCAGGCGCAGCGGGGCATCGGCAACCTGCACCGCCTTCAGCATCACCGTGGTGGTGCGCCCTTCGGTGCGACTGTGATCTGCAACCAGCAGGTTGCCGGCCAGCTTTTCGGGAAGCACCAGGGTGATGGTGCGCTCAGGCAGTTGCAGGGTGATCGCGTGGCGCGAACCGAACAGCATCGGCAGCAGCGAGGTGGGCAACTGCGGTTGCACCTGGCCATCCTCGTCCAGGCCAAACACGCCTTCGCTGACCATCGCCAGATAGGCCGCCACCGACCACAGCTGGCGCGGCGAATTCACCACCGGGCCGCTCAATGCGCCTTCGTCGACATGCTGGCCCTGGCTCAGCAGCTCGTAGTTTTCCATGTTGGAGCCATACAACGCCGCGCCGCGCATGATCGACTGGATTTCGTGCGCGATCCGCGCGGGCTGCCCGACTTTGCGCGCGGCGCGCAGCGCGTACATGCTGACGAACGGCCAGATCGCACGGTTGTGGTAGATCGGCTGGTCGACGCGCTCGGGCCAGATCACCGGGCTGCCGGCGGGCCACGTCGGGTAGTTGGCCAGGGTCTGCCGCGCACGCACGCCGTCGGCCACGCCGCTGTCGATCGCCAGCGCAATGCCGAGCAGGTCGTAGCTGTCGTACGGCGTGCCGTCGCCGCCGATGTAGCTCATGTACATGCCGCGATCGGCGCGCCAGAAGTGCGCGTTGATCGCTGTCTTCAGCGCGGCGGCCTGCGCGGCATAACTTGTTGCAGCCTCCGCATCGTGCCGGACCGTCGCCTGCGTGGCGGCCAGCTGCAGCGCCCGGTAATGCAGCACGTTGGTGGACAGCGCGAACGACTGCGCGATGAAGCCTACATCGTCCGCCGTCCACGCCGGGTAGCTCTGTTCGCGCCAGTCGAGGAACGAGGTCTCGCCCTGATACAGGCCGAAGCGCGCGTCGAACGCGTATTGCCGGTCCTGCGCCAGGGTGGCGTCGAGCGCGCGCCGGACCTCGGCAGCAAACGGCTGGTCGTCCAGCAGGTGGCGTGCGCCGAGGAACCAGACCACGCGATCGGTGCTGATCGGCCAGCTGCCGCCGGAGCCGGTGTCCTGCATCGGAAACGGGCCTTGCGGTGCCGTGGCCACGCGCACCTCGGACAATTTGAACTGCAGCCCGTTGCGCGCGCGCGCGGCGTCGAAGCGCCACAAGCCCAGGTCGATCGCGTAGGACAGGTCGCGCGTCCACACGTACGGCCACTTCAACCCGGTGACGAAGCACTGGCAGGGAATCGGCTGGCCATGATCGAACGCGCCGTCGCGGATCGCGCTCACCGAATCGAGCTTGAGGTCGTCCTGCGCCATCGCGAACAGCCCGTCGAACAGCACGCTGGCCGTCTCGCTGCGCAGCGGTTGCGCGGCGATCACCCGCTGGCCGTACGGCCACGCCAGCGTGTACTGCTGCGCATCGCGCTCGATGCCGACGTGCACGCCGTGCCAGTCCAGGCCGTCACGCCAGGCAGCGGGCGCCGCGCTGGCGGCGATCGCCGCGCTGAGCAAGAGGCTCAGCACGGGCGGGTCAGCGGCAGCGGAAGTCGGATCGTAATGGTCATGAACAGGAACACTCCGGACGCGGGCAGGCGTCCTGCATGGTAGGCAAGGACGCAGTGCAGCAACCAGAGCTTGCATACGTATTCATCCGGCGCGGCCAGGGCCGGATGGCGCGGCTTCTTGTAAAGCGGCTGCCGATGACGGCATAGTCGATCGACAGCAGCAACGACAGCGGGAGATTCCATGCGGGTACGCCTCGAAGATGTGGCGCGCGCAGCGAGCGTATCGCCCAAGACGGTGTCCCGCGTGCTCAACGACGAGGCCAACGTAAGCGATGAGACGCGCAAGCGCGTGCTGGCCGCGATGGAGGCGATGGACTATCGCCCGCATCCGTCGGCGCGCAGCCTGGCCGGCAACCGCTCGTTCGTGGTGGCGATGCTGTACGACAACAACGACAACCCGGCCTCGACCTACCTGGCCGAGATCCAGGACGGCGTGCTGGAAGCCTGCGATGCGCACCGTTACAGCATGATGGTGCGCCCGCTGCGCATGCGCAGCGACGATTTCATCCGGCGGCTGGATGCGCTGATTTCCGATCACCACCCCGACGGCGTGGTGCTGACCCCGCCGATCACCGATTACGCGCCGCTGCTGAAGCGCCTGCGCGAGCGCAACGTGCCCTACGCCAGCGTGTCGCCGCAGAGCGACGCCAGCATCGGCGTGCGGATGGACGAGCAGGCCGCGGCGCGGGCGATCGTCGAGCACCTGCTGGGCCTGGGTCACCGGCGTATTGCCCACGTGCTGGGCATTGCCGACCACGGCGCCAGCCGCTGGCGGCTGGCCGGCTACCGCGAGGCGTTGGCGGCGGCCGGCGTCGCCGAGGATCCGGCGCTGGTGGTGCAGGGTGCCTTTACGTTCGGCTCCGGCGTCGTCGCGGCGCGCGAATTGTTCGCCCTGAAGCAGCGGCCCACCGCGGTATTCGCCGCCAACGACGACATGGCCACCGGCGTGATGTGGGCCGCTGGCGAATACGGTCTGAAGGTGCCGCACGACCTGTCCGTCTGCGGTTTCGACGACACGCCGCTGGCGCGCCAGCTGTGGCCGGCACTGACCACGGTGAAACAGCCCAGTCGTGAAATGGGCCGGATCGCTGCCCAGCAACTGCTCGGCCTGCTGCGCGGACGCGGCCCCGGCGAACTGGTGCAGATGCCGTTCGAGTTGCAACTGCGCGGCTCCACCGCCGCGGCCCCCTGAAGTACGCATGATGGCTCGACCGGTCATGTTGCGCAGCGAATTGACAGCGCTGTCATCCGTGTCACTATGCGGTTCAGACCGCGTGCCACCGGCGCGCCAGCCAGGAGCCCTGCCGTGCGATTTCCGCCCCCACCGACCTCGTTGCCGCGTCGTCTTGTTCTCTTCGTCACCCTCGCTGGCGCGCTGATCATGCCCACCTCCTTCGTGCTGGCCGGGGACACCGCTGCCACTGTTCATCCCGACGCCTGGCCGCAGGGCAGCTCGCCGCTGCCGGCCGATCCCGCGCTGGAGGCGCGCGTGCAGGCGCTGCTGGCGAAGATGTCGCCGGAAGACAAGGTAGGCCAGATGATCCAGGCCGACATCAAGTCGGTGACGCCGGATGACGTGCGCAAGTACCGGCTCGGCTCGATCCTGGCCGGCGGCAATTCCGGACCGGATGGCGGGCAGTACGGCACCGCCGCGCAATGGCAGAAACTCTCCGATGCGTTCTACCGCGCTTCGATGGATACCTCGGGCGGGCGGCTGGCGATTCCGGTGCTGTTCGGCATCGATGCCGTGCATGGCCACAACAACCTGGTCGGCAGCACGCTGTTTCCGCAGAACTCCGCGCTGGGCAACGCGCGTGATCCGCAATTGATCCGCCAGATCGGCGAGGTCACCGCGCGCGAGCTGCGGGCCAGCGGCATCAACTGGACCTTCGCGCCGACCCTGACCGTGCCGCAGGACGGCCGCTGGGGCCGCGCCTACGAAGGCTATTCGGAAAACCCGGCGCTGGTCGCGCAATACGCCGCGGCAGTGGTCGAAGGGCTGGAAGGAAAAGTCGGCACGCCGCAATTCCTCGATGCCGACCACGTGATCGCCACCGCCAAGCATTTCGTCGGCGACGGCGGTACCAGGGACGGCAAGGACCAGGGTGACGCCGAGATCAGCGAAGCGGTGCTGCGTGACGTGCACGCGGCCGGTTATGCGCCGGCGATCAAGGCCGGCGTGCAGGTGGTGATGGTGTCGTTCTCCAGCTGGAACGGGGTGAAGATGGCCGGCAACAAGGCGCTGATCACCAACGTGCTGAAGCAGCGCATGGGCTTCGGCGGGATCGTGCTGGGCGACTGGAACGCGCATGGCCAGGTGCCCGGCTGCACCAACGAGGACTGCCCGGTGGCGTACAACGCCGGGCTGGACATGCTGGAGGCGCCCGACTCGTGGCGGGGCCTGTACACCAACACGCTGGCCGAGGTGAAGTCGGGCGTGATCCCGATGCGCCGGGTCGACGATGCGGTCAGCCGCATCCTGCGGGTGAAATTGCGCCTGGGCATGTTCGAGGCCGGCCTGCCGTCGGCGAACCCGTTGGTGGTCGATTCGGCGCAGGTGATCGGCAGTGCCGAACATCGCGCGCTGGCACGCCGCGCCGTGCGCGAATCGCTGGTGCTGCTGAAGAACGATGGCGTGCTGCCGATCGATCCGCGCAAGCACGTGCTGGTGGCCGGTGATGGCGCCGACAACATTTCCAAGCAGAACGGCGGCTGGACGCTGACCTGGCAGGGCACTGGCCTGAGCAACGCGAATTTCCCCGGCGCCACCTCGATCTGGGCCGGCATCCGCGCACAGGTGCAGGCTGCCGGCGGCAGTGCCGAGCTGTCGTTGGAGGGCGAGTACAAGCGCAAGCCCGACGTGGCCATCGTGGTCTTCGGCGAAGATCCCTATGCCGAATTCCAGGGCGACCTGCCGAACCTGGCCTATCGCCCCGGCAATGATCACGACCTCGACCTGCTGCGTCGGCTGCGCAAGCAGGGCGTGCCGGTGGTGGCGGTGTTCCTGACCGGCCGGCCGCTGTGGATGAATCGCGAGATCAACGCTGCCGATGCGTTCGTGGTGGCGTGGCTGCCAGGCAGCGAAGGCGCCGGCATCGCCGACGTGCTGCTGCGCATGCGTGACGGACAGATCGCGCACGACTTCCACGGCAAGCTGGCCTATTCCTGGCCGCGCACCGCGGTGCAGATTCCGCTGGCCGGCGGCAAGGCGCATTACGACCCGCAGTTCCGCTATGGCTTCGGCTTGAGCTACGCGCATCCCGGCCAGGGCGGGCCGCTGGCCGAGGATCCCGGCATCCAGCTGAGCAGCGCGCGCGCCGGCGTCTACTTCACCCATGGCAAGCCGGCGCAGGGTTTCGCGCTGCGCCTGACCGGCGCCGACGGCGCCGGCAACAATGTCACCGCCACGCCGACCGCAACACGCGACGGCAGCCTGCGGGTCGCCGCGCTCGACTACAAGGCGCAGGAGGATGCGCGTCGGTTGGCGTGGTCCGGTCACGGCAAGGCGCAGGCTGCGCTGGTCGCACCGGCGCCGCTGGACGTGGAGCGCGAGACCAACGGCGACGTGATGCTGGTGACCACGCTGCGCGTCGATGCACTGTCGCCGCAGGGCGCGACGATCGGCGTCAGCTGCGGCACGGCTTGCGGCGCCCAGCTGCCGATCGGCAGGCAATTGGCGACGTTGCCGCATGGGCAATGGCTGCGCGTCGGCATTCCGCTGAAATGTTTCCGCGCTGCCGGCGCCAACATGAGCAAGCTGGATCGTCCGTTCGAATGGACCAGCAGTCCCGGCGAAGACATCGCGCTGGCCGAGGTTGCACTGGGCACCGTGGCCGACCAGACGCTGGACTGCCGGGCGCACTGAACGCGGCGGGCGGCTTGCTTGCTCGCGCGCTGATCAGGGATGGGCATGGCGGCGGCCTGAGGGCCGCCTTTTCGCGGGCGTGGGTGGTGTCGGCTGACCTCACGCGTTGCAGCCGACGAATTCATCTGGAAGGCTGAAAGACGCCCCGCCGGGACCTTGCAGGGTGCGCTGCTGCAGTCAGCGGCGGCGCGGCTTGTACCCGGCCAGCCATGCGGCGAGCAGCATGCCCACTGCGGCATAGGCGAAATCGGCCGGCGACAAGGCCATCCGCGTCAGTTGCCACAGCATGCTGACGCCGGCGGTGCGCAGTGCCTCGATCAAACCCATGCCCATGTTGCCGGCGATCAACACGCCGGCGATCAGCATGTTGACGTAGAACGTCGCCAGCAGCGTGGCGGCGGCGGCCATCAGGGCGGCGCCAGCGCCGGCCGGGCGCACGCAGCTGCGGATGGTCCATGCCAGCAAGGCGCCGATCGGCAAGGCCAGCCATGGTGCCGGATGGCGCAGGTACATCGACGCCACCATCCACACCGCACCGCCGGCCAGTCCCAGCATGGCTGCACTGAACAGCGAGAATGCGTAGATCAACGAGGCGCGCGCGCTCATCGCGGGCGCCGGGTCAGTGGGGCAGGGAGCATGCGTCTTCCATCGGGCAAAGCGGCCATCATAGCGTGCCGTGGCCGCGTCGACCCTTGAGTTTGGCCAGCCGGCCCTGATCTGGGACAAGCGGTCCCACGCTGGGGCCGGCATAATAGGCGACCCGGGTTCGACGCATGCGCGCACCCCTCGAAACAGGATTGGCGTTGGCATGAGTGGTTTCAGTTTGAGCAGCGAGCCGTTCACCCTGGTACGCGACTGCAATGCCGTGATGGTGCCGCAGGGTGAACAGGTGACGCTTCCCGCGGGCCAGATCGGTTACATCACCCAGGCACTGGGTGGCAGCTTCACCGTCTACGTGGAAGGCAATCTGTTCCGCATTGCCGGTGACGATGCCGACGCGCTGGGCAAGCCGCGGCCTGAACCCATCGAGGTACCGGCGAACGCCACCAACGAAGACGTCGAGAAGCTGGCCTGGGATCAACTGCGCACCGTGTTCGATCCGGAAATTCCGGTGAACGTGGTCGAACTGGGGCTGGTTTATGACCTGAGCCTGGAGCAGATCGAATCGGGCGAGCGCAAGGTCTACGTGAAGCTCACGCTGACCGCGCCGGGTTGCGGCATGGGCGACATCCTGGTCGACGACGCGCGCACCAAGCTGGAGATGATCCCCACCATCAGCGAGGCGGAGGTGGATCTGGTGTTCGATCCGCCGTGGTCGCACTCGATGATGTCCGACGCGGCGAAACTCGAAACCGGCATGCTCTGATTCTGCAGCAGTGCGGTTCACGCTGAACCGCTTCCTGGTCGAGCATCGCGCGATCGATTCCTGCCATCGCGGATTCGAGATTCGACGTTCCCCGCACCGCGAGCCGCAAGCGCGCGCATGTCCGTGGCGCGGCGCGCTTGTGCACGCTTTCTTTACGGTGATTTCGCGTTTTTCGCCGGTGTCCGCGGTGCGGTTCGACGCTGTGACAGGGGTCACCCGAACTAGGAAAAAGTCGGATTGTTCCACTCCCGCTCGGGGCCTATGGTCAAGCGATCCGTCTTCGGGGAGGTTGACGGATGGTCCTTTGGCGGCGTGATCGCCGTCTTGCAGTTACGCGTCCACGCACTGCCTGCACAAGGGAATGTCAGGGGGAGGGCAGGCGATACGGATGTAGTCGGGGATCGCTAGACAGCACGTGAAGAAGGGGTCGTGCCTTGCACGGCAAATCTTGCATGGGGTCCGCGTGGCCGCATCGGGTCCGCTTGTCCCCCCGAAGTGTCTAGGAGTCTTTCAATGCCCAATCATTACCGTCTGAAATTGCTGGTGGCCGCGATCGGCATGGCCACCGCCTCGGTGGCCACTGCCGCCACCACCAAGACCCTGCATGCGCAGAACCTGGGTGCGGTGCCCGCCAGCTCGCTGGCCGCACAGCTCAACCTCGGTCAGGACATGTCGCTGGCACCGCGCAGCAGCGTCAGCATCGCCAACGGTCACAAGGTCGTGCGCCAGCAGCAGATGTATCGCGGCGTGCCGGTCTACGGCCGCAGCATCGCCGTGGTGCAGGATGCCCAGGGCAACGCCCTGCGCGCCACCGGTGAGTTGATGCAGGATGCCCAGCTCGGCCTGAGCTCGGTGGCACCGAAGTTGAACGCTGCCCGTGCAATTGCCGCACTCAAGGCACACGCGCACACCACCCTGGTCGGTGGCACCACCATCAGCAACCAGAAGACCGACCTGTTCGTGTATCCGCAGGAAAACGGTCCAGCGCGTCTGGTCTATCGCGTGTCGTATTTCGTCAACGGTGCGAACCCGTCGCGTCCGACCGCGATCATCGACGCCAACACCGGCGAGGTGATCCAGAGCTGGAATGGCCTGACCGACGCCTCGGCCACGGGGCCGGGCGGCAATCAGAAGACCGGAAAATATCTCTACGGCACCGACTACGCCGCGCTCGACGTGACCCAGTCCGGCAGCACCTGCACGCTGGTCAACACCAACGTGAAGACCTACAACCTCAACCACGGCACCAGCGGTGGTTCGGTGGTCAGCTTCACCTGCCCGAACAGCGACACCGACGCCATCAACGGCGCCTACTCGCCGGTGAACGACGCCCATCATTTCGGTGGCGTGGTGCATGACATGTACACCGCCTACACCGGTGCGCCGCCGCTGAACATGCAGTTGCGCATGAATGTGCACTACAAGTCGAACTACGAGAACG
>NZ_JALBWO010000049.1:0-152374 GCF_050026815.1 Rhodanobacter ginsengiterrae
GTGATGCCGCCGATGAGCCAGCTCAACGACGACGAAGTGGCGAACATCCTCACCTACGTGCTGAACAGCTGGGGCAACCCGGGTGGTCAGATCAGCAAGGACGAGGTAGCCAAGGCACGCGCGGCGGTGGTTCCTGCTGCGCCTGCGGAGCACTGACATGCGTGTACGACTGGCACTGGGGCTGCTTGGCCTGATGCTGGCACTACCGGCAGCGGCGGCGGATTACGTCACCCTGCCGGGCGGCACTTTCACCAGCGTGTTGCCGGCCGATGGCAAGACGGCACCGGCACAGGTGGCACCGTTTCGCCTGCGCACCGAGCTGGTCACCAACGGCGAGTTCCTGGCGTTCGTGAAGAAGCACCCGGAATGGCGGCGCGACAAGGTGGCCAGCATCCTGGCCGATGCACGTTACCTGACCCAATGGGCCAGTCCCGACGCACTCGGTGACGCCGTGCTGCCGCGCCAACCGGTGACGCGGATCAGCTGGTTTGCCGCGCAGGCGTATTGCGAGAGCGAGCAGGCGCGCCTGCCCAGCTGGTACGAATGGGAATACGCGGCGGCGGCCGATGCCACGCGCCGCGACGCGCGGGCCGACCCGGCCTGGCGCGAAAGCATTCTGGGCTGGTATGCGCGCCCCTCCAGCACGGCACTGCCCGAGGTCGGTGGCGTCGCCAATGCCTACGGCGTGCGCGACATCAACGGTCTGGTGTGGGAATGGGTCGATGATTTCAACGCACTGATGGTGGCCAGTGACAGCCGCGAGCAAGGCGACCCGGATTTGCTGAAGTTCTGCGGCGCTGGTGCGATCAGCCTGCAGGAGAAGGAAAATTACGCGGTGTTGATGCGCATCGCCATGCTGTCCGCGCTCAAGGCCGCCAACACCACCAACAACATGGGCTTCCGTTGCGCGAAGTCCGAATGAGGCAAGCACCATGAAGCGTCTGTTGCCCTTTCTTGCGATGTTCCTGCTGCTCGGCAGCGCGCGGGCAGCCGTGCCGTTGCCGGGCGACTCGATCTACAACCTGGCGGTGCAGCTGACCGACCAGGACGGCCACCAGCAGAAACTGGCCGAGCGACGCGGCCGGCCGCAGCTGGTGACGATGTTCTATACCTCGTGCCAGATGGTCTGCCCGATGATCATCGACAGCATGCGGCTTACCCGCAATGCGCTGGACCCGGCGACGCGCGCGCAGATCGACTTGCTGGCAGTGAGCTTCGACCCGGCGCGTGACGACGTGGCCACGCTGCACAGCTACGCCGAGAAGCGCAAGCTGGACCGGCGTGTCTGGACCCTGGCGCGCGCCGATCCGGCGCAGGTGCGTCAGCTGTCCGGCGTGCTCGGCCTGCAGTACCGCCAGTTGCCCGACCTCGAGTTCAACCACAGCAGCGAGTTGATCCTGCTGGACGCCGACGGCCGCATTGCCGCGCGCACCACGCGGATCGGCAAGCTTGACCCGGGGTTTGTCGAGGCGATCGGCAAGGTCGTGGCGGAGCAGCCGCGCCACTGAGGCGGCTGACCGGGTGCCTGATCCGTCGGTCGATCCATGTCGCGGCAGCGGGTGGCCAGGCGCAGGCTCGCGTTCGGGCACACCCATCGCATCGTACCGGCCTTGATGGTCGGCATCGTATTCCTTGCCAAGACCATGTTTTACTTGCAGCCATCCATCCAGCAGCGAGGTGCACGATGTCCGAAGTCACGTTCAAGGGCCAGCCGATCAACATCAATGGCCAGTTTCCCGCAGCGGGTTCGACCGCGCCAGCGTTCAGCCTGGTCGGTGGCGACCTGTCGGATGTGGCATTGTCGAGCTATGCGGGCAGGCGCAAGGTGCTGAACATCTTTCCCAGCGTCGACACCGGCGTCTGTGCCACCTCGGTGCGCCGCTTCAACGAGTTGGCCGGCAAGCTCGACAACACCGTGGTGCTGTGCATTTCGGCCGATCTGCCGTTCGCGCAGGCGCGCTTCTGCGGTGCCGAGGGACTGGACAAGGTGATCAATCTTTCGTTGATGCGCGGGCGCCAGTTCCTCAACGACTACGGTGTGGCGATCGCCAGCGGACCGCTGGCCGGGCTGGCCGCGCGCGCGGTGGTAGTGCTGGATGAGCGCGACACGGTCATCCATGCCGAGCTGGTCAGCGAGATCGCGCATGAGCCGGATTACGACGCGGCATTGAAGGCGCTGGGCTGAGCAGCCCGACTCGGACGACGCAGGAGCGCACTTTGTGCGCGATGCCCTTCGTTACGCGACGGAAAGCATCGCGCACGGGGTGCGCTCCTACACGCCCACGATCGGCACACCAAACGGTTGCGCGTCCGGGTTCAGGCCCAGCCCGTATTTCAGGCTGCGGCCGATGCGCCGGGCGTATTCCAGCATGGTGGCGGCGGCGTATTCATCCAGCTCCTCGGCGCAGGTTTCGCGCCACAGTTCCAGCCAGCGGTCGAAGTGTTCGGCGCGGATCGGATGCGGCCGGTGCGCGCCCATCGGGTTGCCGCGATAGCTGCCGGCACGCAGCGCCACCGAAGCCCAGAACGAGGTGAGCAATCGCTTGTGTTCGTCCCAGTCGTGCACGGCGGCGTTGAAGATCGGGCCGATCTGCGCGTCGCGTCGCACTTTCTCGTAGAAGTGATCGACCAAGGTCGCCAGGCTGGCTTCATCGAGTGGTGACTGCAGGTTCATGCGAGACATGATGGATCCGTGCGCGAAGCGAAGTGTGATGCCGGCGCCAACAAAAAACGCATCCGGCCATGACAGCCGGATGCGTCGCTGGTCCGCGAGCTTACTGGCCCAGGCTCAACGTGCCCTTCATCAGTGCGGCATGGCCGGGGAAGGTGCAGAAGTACGCGTATTGTTCGCCCGCCTTGAGTTTGGCCACATGGATCGTGGCGGTATCCGATTCACCGCCGCCGATCAGCTTGGTGTGCGCGATGATGCGCGCGTCGCCGGGCTTCTCGTAGCTGTTGGCCGCACCGGCTTTCATGCCGTCGGAAATCACGCCGGCTTCGTCGCTGCCGTGCGTCAGCACCCAGTTGTGACCCATCGCGGTGGCCGGCAGCTTGCCGGTGTGCTTCAGGGTGACCTTGAACGACTTGCAGGTCTTGGGTACGGTGATCGTCTTGGTGTTGAACTGCATGGCGTCGTTGGCCTCGACCGTGGTCGCGCATTCGGCGGCCATCAGCGGCGTGGAGAGCAGGCCGAGCAGGGCAATTGCAATCAGTTTGCGCATCAGGTGTTGCTCCTTGGGGAAGTGGGGGCTCGGATGAATTCTGCGATGGTGGCGCGAGGTCCACACTGATCTGGATCATGGTGACCCGCACCATCCGTGATTGACACTGTAGCCACAGACCGGCAGGCGTCGGAAGGAGGCAAGATGACGCACGTCGTCACCGAAAACTGCATCAACTGCAAGCACACCGATTGCGTCGAGGTGTGTCCGGTGGACTGCTTCCACGCCGGTCCCAATTTTCTGGTGATCGATCCCGACGAATGCATCGACTGCACGCTGTGTGTGGAGGAATGTCCGGTGGGTGCGATCTTCCCCGAGCTGGACGTGCCGGCGGGGCAGGAGATATTCATGTCGATCAACGCCGAACTGGCCAGCCAATGGCCGGTGCTGACCAGCAAGATCGCGGCGATGGAAGACGCCGCCAAGTGGGACGGGGTGCCGGACAAGCTGCCGCTGCTCGAACGCTGACGGGATCTGTCGACTCGCGCAAACGGGAAACGGTGTATACCGGATGCTGGTTTGCTCGACGGCAGAGCCTGGCCGGAGTGTTCTAGCCTTCATCCACTCGCCGATCGGTCATCTGAAATGAATCGCCCCGCGGTCGAGGGCTTCGCTCTCGGCACGTCGCGGCTGGCGGTGTTTCGGTTTGCCTGGGAGATCAGCGATGAATGAAGCAGCCCAACCCTTGACCGACGACGATACCGAACAGTCACCGTGGTGGCTGCGAACGGTGGTGATCGTAATGGTGATCGGCTTTGCCGGCTTGCTGGCCATCACGTCGCTGGCCTACCGCAATGCGCCGCCGATCCCGGCGCAGGTGGTGGACGCCCAGGGCGTTGCGCTGTTCAGCGGCGACGATATCCGCAACGGCCAGGCGGTCTTCCTCAAATATGGCCTGATGGACAACGGCAGCATCTGGGGACACGGCGCGTATCTCGGGCCGGACTACTCCGCCGAAGCGCTGCATCGCCTCGGTGAGGACACGGCCACCGCGATGGCCGCCGGGCAATACGGCAAACCGGTCGCGGCGCTGGATCCGCAGCAGCAGGCCGCGGTGCATGCCGAAACCGCGGTGACCCTGAAAACCAACCGCTACGACGCGCGCAGCGGCGTGTTGCGCTTGATCGAACCCGAAGCGGTGGCCTATCGGAAGCAAATCGGCTACTGGACGAACTACTTCAAGGACCCGACGAAGAACGGCGGGCTCAAACCCGACCTGATCACCGATCCCGCCGAGCTGCACCAGTTCACTGCCTTCGTGACCTGGGCCGCCTGGGCTTCGGTGGCGACCCGGCCGGATACGGATGCGTCATACACCAACAACTTCCCCTACGACCCGAGTGTCGGCAATGTCGCCACTGGCAGCGCGCTGCTGTGGAGCGCACTGAGCCTGCTGGTGCTGCTGGCCGGTATCGCGACCGTGCTGCTGGCGTTCGGCAAGTTCGATTATCTGGGCTGGATCAGCCGCGGTCATCATGTGCACCCGCAATTGTTGCCGGGCCAAGCCAGTCGGGGCCAGCGTGCGCTGGTGAAGTTCTTTGTGGTGGTGGCCTTGCTGTTCCTGATGCAGGCGCTGGTCGGCGGCGGCGTGGCGCACTTTCGCGCCGATCCGGGCAGTTTCTATGGCTTCCAGCTGGAGAACATCTTCCCCAGCAACCTGCTGCGCACCTGGCATCTGCAGACGGCCATTTTCTGGATTGCCACGGCTTACGTCGCTGCTGCCTTGTTCATCGGGCGCTCGTTGCGCGCGCCCGATGACGAGCCACGCTGGCTGGCCGGCTGGATCCATCTGCTGTTTGCCGCCTTCGTGGTGGTGATCGGTGGCAGCCTGCTCGGCGTATGGGCCGGCATGGCGCAGAAGCTGGGCCACTGGTGGTTCTGGTTTGGCGACCAGGGCTGGGAATACCTGGAACTTGGCCGGGTGTGGCAATACCTGCTGGTGGTCGGCCTGCTGGTGTGGTTCGCGATCCTGTGGGTGCTGGCGCGTCCGCGTGCGATAGCCAACCCGGCCGCACGACCGCTGGCAAGGATGTTCCTGTTTGCCGCCGTCGCCATTCCGGTGTTCTACGTGCCGGCGCTGTTCTTCGGCGCCAGGACCAATTACACGGTGGTCGATACCTGGCGCTTCTGGATCATCCACCTGTGGGTGGAGGGCTTCTTCGAATTCTTCGCCACCACGGTGGTCGCGCTGACCTTCTATCAACTGGGCCTGACCCGGCGCAACGTGGCGCTGCGGGTGATCTACCTGGATGCCATCCTGTATTTCCTCGGTGGCCTGATCGGCACCGGTCACCATTGGTATTTCACCGGCCACACCAACTTCAACATGTCGCTGTCGGCGTTGTTCTCGGTGCTCGAGGTGGTGCCGCTGACCTTGCTGACGCTGGATGCCTGGGACTTCGTGCGCACCACCCGCGGCGATTGCGACGTGTGCGGCAAGGCCGTGGCGGTGCCGCACAAGTGGACGTTCTACTTCCTGATGGCGGTGGGCTTCTGGAACTTCGTCGGCGCGGGCATGTTCGGCTTCTTCCTCAACCTGCCGATCGTCAGCTACTACGAAGTGGGTACGCAGATCACGCCCACCCATGGCCATGCGGCGCTGATGGGTGTGTTCGGCATGCTGGCGATCGCGCTGATGGTGTTCTGCCTGCGCCAGGCCAGCAGCGATGAGCGCTGGCCGGGTATCGAGAAGTACATCAGGGTAGCGTTCTGGGGCACCAATATCGGGCTGGGCCTGATGATCGTGATGAGCCTGTTCCCCAGCGGCGTGATGCAGCTGTGGGACGTGCTCAAGCACGGCTACTGGCACGCGCGCAGCGCGGAATATCTGGCGATGCCGCGCTCGCATCTGGTCGAGTGGCTGCGCCTGCCGGGCGATCTGATCTTCATCGGCTTCGGCGCGCTGCCGCTGGTGATCGCTTCGATCAGGGCCTGGCTGGGCGTTCGCGCTGCTGCACGGGTGGAAGCGCATTGAGCGGCGAGCGCCCATGAAAAAGCCCGCGCCGACGAGTTCGGCGCGGGCTTCGATGCTGGCGGATCAGCCGATCATTTCGCGATGACGCGAACCATCTCCAGGCACTTGTTCGAGTAGCCCCACTCGTTGTCGTACCAGCTGACCAGCTTGACGAAGGTGTCGTCGAGCGCGATGCCGGCCTCGGCGTCGAAGATCGAGGTGCGTGCATCACCGCGGAAGTCGGTGGCGACCACCTTGTCGGTGGTGTAGCCGAGGATGCCCTTCAGCGCGCCTTCGCTCTGCGCCTTCATCTCGGCGCAGATCTCCGCGTAGGTCGCCGGCTTTTCCAGCTCGACGGTGAGGTCAACCACGGACACGTCCGAGGTCGGCACGCGGAAGCTCATGCCGGTGAGCTTCTTGTTGAGTTCCGGGATCACCACGCCAACGGCCTTGGCCGCCCCAGTGGAGGACGGGATGATGTTCTCCAGGATGCCGCGGCCACCGCGCCAGTCCTTGTTGCTCGGACCATCAACCGTCTTCTGGGTGGCGGTGGCGGCGTGCACCGTGGTCATCAGGCCGCGCTTGATGCCCCACTTGTCGTTGAGCACCTTGGCGATCGGCGCCAGGCAGTTGGTGGTGCAGCTGGCGTTGGAGATGATCGCCTCGCCCTTGTAGGTCTTGTCGTTGACACCGTAGACGAACATCGGCGTGTCGTCTTTCGACGGCGCGGACAGGATCACCTTCTTCGCGCCGGCATCAATGTGCTTCTGCGCGGTTTCCTTGGTCAGGAACAGGCCGGTGGATTCGATCACCACGTCGGCATGCACTTCATTCCACTTCAGGTTGGCCGGGTCGCGTTCCTGGGTCAGGCGGATGGTCTTGCCGTTGACCACCAGGTGGCCGTCCACGATCTTCACGTCGCCCTTGAAGCGGCCATGCACGGAGTCGTAGCTCAGCATGTAGGCAAGGTAGTCCGGCTCCAGCAGGTCGTTGATCGCCACGATCTCGATATCGTTGCCGAAGTTCTGCACGGCAGAGCGCAGCACGTTGCGACCGATGCGGCCGAAGCCGTTGATGCCGACCTTGATGGTCATGAGTGAACGTCCTCTCTTGGGGGATGGCAGGCAAGGCCGCGCCAGCGGCCGGAAAGCCGCCATTTTACAGCCAATCAGCACAGCCTGCCCGGCCGGCCCGGGTGGCCGGGAAGGTCGCGGATGCCGTGACGTCGGCGACTGCTGGCGGCGCGCCTTGGTGAGCGACAAAAAGCCGCGGCGGTCTGTGGCAGACTGCGGCAATCATCCTGCCGGATCACCCTCCATGCGTCTTGCCCGTCGTGCCGCCGTCCTGCTGGCCTGTCTCGTCATTGCGCCGGCCCAGGCGTGGGGGCCGCTGGGTCACAGTGTCGTGGCCGACCTGGCGCAACGCCATTTGAGTCCGTCTGCGGAGGCCGAGGTCGAACGTCTGCTGGCGCCGGAGCACACCAGGTCGCTGGCCGACGTCGCCAACTGGCCGGACCAGATCCAGGACGATCCGGCCATGGCCGCCCTGTGGAAGCAGACGCGCGGCCAGCACTACATCAACTTCCATGGCGGCAGCGCTTGCGATTACGTGCCCCCGCGCGACTGCCGCAACGGGAATTGCGTGGTGTCTGCGCTGCAGTATTACGTGGGGGTTCTGGGCGATCGCACTCAGAGCGACCAGGCCAGGCGCAATGCGCTGAAGTTCGTGGTGCATTTTGTCGGCGACATCCACCAGCCGCTGCATGCCGGCTATCGCGACGACAAGGGCGGCAATACCTTCCAGGTGCAGTTCGACGGCAAGGGCAGCAACCTGCACAAGGTGTGGGATTCGAGCATGCTCTACAGCCGCGGGCTGGACTGGCAGAGCTATGCACAGATGCTGGATTCGGCGGTGCCGGTGGTGCTGCCTGCGCCGATCGCCCCGCTGGACAACCCGTACGCGCAGTGGGCCGAAGAGTCCTGCCGGATCACCGCCGAGGCGGGCTTCTATCCCGCCACGCATACCATCGACAAGGCCTACGTCAAGGCCGAGTTGCCCGCGGCGGACCTGCGCTTGCGCCAGGCCGGTCGTCGCTTGGCCGCCGTGCTGAATCTTGCACTGTCGAAGTAGTTGCACGCTTCCCCCGTCATCGTCGCCATGCATACGATTGCAGGGTGATGGCGTGTCGTCCCTCATCTGCTAGCCTCGACCCATGAACGAAAATCCGCTGCGTCGTACCAAGATCGTTGCCACCCTGGGCCCCGCCACCGATGCGCCAGGCATGCTGGCGCGAGTCATCGCCGAAGGCGTCAACGTGGTTCGGCTGAACCTCTCCCACGGCCAGCCCGACGACCATCGGGCACGTGCCAACGCGGTGCGTGCCGCGGCAAGCGAAGCCGGTTGCGAGGTGGGCATCCTGGCCGACCTGCAGGGGCCGAAGATCCGCATCGAGACGTTTGCAAACGGGCCGGTGGAACTGCTCGATGGCGCCTCGTTCGTGCTGGATTGCCGACCCGACGTTCCGCCCGGCGACGTTACCCGGGTCGGGGTGAGCTATTACGGCCTGCCCGGCGACGTGCATGCCGGCGATGTGCTGCTGCTGGACGATGGGCTGGTGGCGCTGACCGTGCTCGACGTGGTCGGCAGCGAGGTGCGTTGCCAGGTGCTGATCGGCGGCAAGCTGTCCAATCGCAAGGGACTCAATCGCCAGGGCGGCGGGCTGTCGGTGACGGCACTATCGGACAAGGACAAGGCCGACATCAAGCTGGCCGCCGAAATCGGCGCGGATTTCCTCGCCGTATCGTTCGTGCGCTCGGCCGAGGACATGCACCAGGCCCGGCGCCTGCTGCACGAGGCCGGCGGTCATGCGGCGCTGGTGGCGAAGATCGAGCGCGCCGATGCGATTCCCGTGCTGGGCGAGATCATCGACGCTTCCGACGTGGTGATGGTGGCGCGCGGCGACCTCGGCGTGGAGATCGGCGATGCCGAGTTGCCCGGGCTGCAGAAGAAGATCATCCGCGAGTCGGTACAGCGCAACCGCGCAGTGATCACCGCCACGCAGATGCTGCAGTCGATGGTGCGCTCGCCGATCCCGACCCGTGCCGAAGTGCTGGACGTGGCCAACGCGGTGATCGACGGCACCGACGCGGTGATGCTGTCGGAGGAAACCGCCGCCGGTGCACACCCGGACAAGGCGGTGGCCGCCATGCGCCGGATCTGCCTCGGCGCGGAGCGCCAGTTCGAGCCGAAGGAAGACCTGAGCGCCAGCGGCCACATGCTCGACCGCACCGACCAGGCCATCGCGCTGGCGGCGATGATGCTGGCCGGTCAGCTCAAGGTGCGGGCGATCGTGGCCCTGACCGAATCCGGCGCCACTGCGCAGTGGTTGTCGCGCTATGGCAGCGCGGTGCCGATTTTTGCGCTGTCGCCGATGGCCGCGGCGCGCCGACGCATGCTGCTGCTGCGTGACGTGCAGCCGGTCGCGTTTTCCCATGAAGGACTGACTTCGGTGGCAACCGCGCGCTCGGCCGTGCAGCAACTGTTCGCCCAGGGCCACCTGCAGGAGGGCGACCGCGTGGTGCTGACCCAGGGCGACCACGTCGGCCAGGGCGGCGGCACCAATACCCTGAAGCTGCTTTCGGTGGGCGACGACGGCATGGTCGAGTGCCTGCGCGATCTGTAATCCTGACGGCGCGCTGTCCGGTCCGTCCCTGATGACTGCCGGTAGACACTCGGCGGACTACACTTCCCCCCGTTCCCTGCGCTGGAGTTCAAGGCAATGAAGATCACTTCCCGTCCGTTGCACCGCGGTTTGCTGCTGGCCCTGGCTCTCGGCTTCATCGCCCCGGCGATGGCCCAGCAGGCGCGCAAGATCGATCAGCAGGATCTCTACCGCTACTGGATCCTGCTCAACACCCAGGTGCAGATGGATGTGCCCAATACGGGACTGAACCTGGACAAGCCCGGCTGCGCGGCGGTGACCTACACGGTCGGTTCCGACGGCGTGCCGATGAACGTGCAGGTGGCCAAGGTGGTGCCCAAGAGCGATCTCGGCCCGGTGGCGCGCAGCGCGGTGTCCAACTTCCGCTATGGCCCGTCGCTGAGCAACCGCATCGGCGAGCCGATGGCCACGTATTACATCGTGCCGTTCAATGCGCCCAAGGACCCGGTCCAGCGCCAGCAGCTGATCGACGCCTGCAAGCTCCCCGGTTACACGCCCTGAGGCTGCCCATGCGCCGCCCGCGGGCGGCCCGGCACGCCCATTGGTGAATCTGGCCTATAATTGCCGTTTTGAACCATGCCGCTTCGTCTCCGAGGCGGCTTCAACCATGTGCGGGCGTGAACCCGGCCGCACCACGGAGTCGTCATGAGTATTGAAGATCTCGAAAGCATCGCCCTGGCGATGGTCGCGCCCGGCAAGGGCATCATCGCCATCGACGAGTCGACCAACACCATCAAGAAGCGCTTCGAGGCCGTCGGCATCGAGAACACCGAGGAAAACCGCCGCGCCTATCGCGAGTTGCTGCTGACCACGCCGGGCCTGAACGAGCACATCTCCGGTGCGATCCTGTACGACGAGACGATCCGTCAGTCGACCAGGGACGGCGTGCCGTTCACTCAGCTGATGAAGAAGCTGGGCATCATCCCCGGCATCAAGGTCGACAAGGGCCCGCAGCCGCTGGCCGGTTTCCCCGGTGATGTGGTCACCGAAGGCCTCGACGGCCTGCGCGAGCGCCTGCAGGAATACGCAAAACTCGGTGCCCAGTTCGCCAAGTGGCGCGCGGTGATCAACATCAGCGAAGACAACCCCAGCTCCACCGCGATCGAGGCGAACTGCCACGTGCTGGCCCGTTACGCCGCGCTGTGCCAGGAAGTCGGCCTGGTGCCGATGGTCGAGCCCGAAGTGATCATGGACGGCGATCACAGCATCGAGGTCAGCTACGAAGTGCACGAGGCCGTGCTGCGCAGCCTGTTCAATGCCTTGTACGAGCAGAACGTGATGCTGGAAGGCACCATCCTGAAGATCAGCATGGTCATTCCGGGCAAGGACTCGGACGAGCAGGTCGACGTCGAGGAAGTGGCCGAAGCCACCGTGCGCGTGCTCAAGACCACCGTGCCGGCCTCGCTGCCGGGCATCGTGTTCCTCTCCGGCGGCCAGACCGACGAGCAGTCCACCGCCCATTTGAACGCGATGAACCAGCTCGGCCCGCACCCGTGGCCGCTGTCGTTCTCCTACGGTCGCGCGATGCAGCAGGCGGCGCTGAAGCTGTGGTCGAAGGACATGAAGGCGAACTACGCCGAGGCGCAGAAGACCGTCCATGCGCGCGCGCGCGACAACGGCCTGGCCGCGCTGGGTCAGTGGAAGGGCTGATTGCGGCGAGGCATGGCTTCACAGCCAGCATGAAAAAGAACGGGCGCCTTGCGGCGCCCGTTTTTTTTCAGCCTGGTGCAGACCGCAGCATCAGAAGCGGTATTCGGCACTGACCGAGACCATGTCGGTGCTCAGGTCCACGCGATCCTTCTTCGCGTCGTAGTAGTCGTAGTTCACGCCGAGACTGACGTTGTTGCTGAAATCGTAGCCCACGCCCGCACCGGCGTACCAGCTGGTGTCGTTCAGACCCTTGCGCACCGGGCTGGCATCGTTGCTGAGGCCGTGGCCCTTCCAGCCATAGACGCCGGTACGCGCGCTGACGTACCAGTTCGGGCTCAGGTTGAAGTGACCGTTCACGCCGGCGGTCCAGCCGTGCAGCTGCGACTTGTTGTCTGCCACCACGGGCTGGCTGTTGAAGATGTTCTTCGCGTGGATGTTGCCCAGGTCGTTGTAACCCACCTCGGCACCCAGCGCCACCGACGGATTCAATGCCCAGCGATAGCCGCCATTGATGCCGTAGCCGGTGTCGCTGTCGTTGTACGCACCATGGTTGATCGAGGTGCGACCGACGTTGCCGTTGACGAACCAGCCGTCATTGTGGGTCGGCGCGCTCTGCGCGAACACGGCGGGGCCGGCGAACACGCCAGCGGTGGCCAGGGCGAGGGCAACAAGGGTCTTGTTCATTTTCATGGAGCTTCTCCAGTTTTGTTGTCATGGCAGTCGGCCCAAGGGGGGAGTGGCCGCTGCTGGTGGTGCGCCGTCCAAGGTGGTTAGCGACACGGGACTTAGATGGGTTGGGCCGGGAAAGATTCAATACCGAATAGTTCAGTATTAAGCGGGCGTTAACGGAAGCGGCCCGGCCGAGGCCTGAATCAGAAGCGGTATTCGGCCGTCAGCGAGGCGGCGTCCGAGGTCAGGCCGACCTTGTCCTTGTTGGCGCGGTAGTAGTCGTACGCCAGGCCCAGGCTGAAATGCGGGTTGAAGTCGTAACCGGCACCCACGCCGGCATACCAGTCGACCTGGTCCAGGTCATGCCGGTTGATGTCCTGGTTGGCATAGCCGTGGCCCTTCCAACCATATACGCCAGCGCGGCCGCTGACATACAGCCCCTGCCACACGTTGATCTTGCCGTTGACGCCGGCGGTCCAGCCGCGCAGCGCATTGCGGCGATCGGTCAGGTTGACGTCGTTGCTGTTGAATGCGTTCTTGAGCTTGAAGTTGCCCATGTCGTTGTAGCCGACCTCCACGCCAAGGCCGAGGTCCGGGCCGGCTTTCCAGCGATAGCCGCCGTTGAGCGCATAGGTAGTCGGATGATCGTTGTACGGACCCACGCGCATGTGGGCCTGGCCGACACTGCCGCTGAGGAACCAGTTGCCGCTGCCGATCGGCTGGCCGGGCTGGAAATTGCCGCCGGTCGTGCTGCTGCTGTCGGTGGCTGCCGCCGAAGCCGGGGCATCCTGGGCGAAGGCCGGCATGGTGCACAGTGCAGTGGCGGCGATGGCGAGTGCGAATAAATTCTTGTTCATGGGGTAGTCCTCTTCTTTGATCCGGACGCACGGGCCTGACGGACGGCCATGTGCAATCGGGCAGTGCCTGGGGATGGCGCTGCGGGGAGTAGTGATAGTGGGTCGAGGCTGAAGCTCGCTGAACCAGGGGGTGCGGAGGTTAAGCGGTGATTAATGCGCGGCGCGCGGGCGACAGCGCGCAGGCGATCGGCGACAATGTGCGCTTTTGCACCCGCCGGAGACTGCCCGATGACCACCCGCCGCGAACTCGCCAATGCCGTGCGAGCCCTTGCCATGGACGCCGTCGAGGCGGCCAAGTCCGGTCATCCGGGCATGCCGATGGGCATGGCCGATCTCGCTGAAGTGCTGTGGAACGACTTCCTGAAGTTCAACCCGGCCAATCCGAAGTGGTTCAACCGCGACCGCTTCGTGCTCTCCAACGGCCACGGCTCGATGCTGCAGTACGCGCTGCTGCACCTGACCGGTTTCGATCTGCCGATGGATCAGCTGAAGCACTTTCGCCAGCTGCATTCGAAGACCGCCGGCCACCCCGAAGCCAGCGAAACGCCCGGCGTGGAAACCACCACCGGTCCGCTCGGCCAGGGCCTGGCGAACGCGGTGGGCTTCGCGTTGGCGGAGAAGATCCTGGCGGCGCATTTCAACCGCCCCGGCCATGACGTGGTCGATCACCACACCTATGTCTTCCTCGGCGACGGCTGCCTGATGGAAGGCATCTCGCACGAAGTCGCCTCGCTGGCCGGCACCTGGCAGCTGGGCAAGCTGGTGGCGATCTACGACGACAACGGCATCTCGATCGACGGCGAAGTCCATGGCTGGTTCACCGACGACACGCCGGCGCGCTTCGAGGCCTACGGCTGGAACGTGATCCGCGGTGTGGACGGCCATGACGCTGCGGCGATCAAGCAGGCGATCGCGACCGCCACCGCGCAGACCGACAAGCCGACCCTGATCTGCGCGAAGACCATCATCGGGTTCGGCGCACCGCACAAGCAGGGCAAGGAAGAAAGCCACGGCGCCCCGCTGGGCAAGGACGAGATCGCCGCTGCCCGTGAACAGCTGGGCTGGAACCATCCGCCGTTCGAGATTCCCGCCGACGTCTACGCCGGTTGGGATCACCAGAAGTCAGGCCATGAAGCCGAGCAGGCGTGGAACGACGCCTTTGCGAAATACGCCGCGGCACATCCGGAACTGGCTGCGGAATTCAAGCGTCGCATGGCCGGTGAGCTGCCCGCAGACTGGGCGGAAAAGTCGCAGGCATACATCGACAAGCTGCAGGTCGAAGGCCCTGAAGTGGCGTCGCGCAAGGCCTCGCAGATGACCCTGAATGCGTTCGGCCCGCTGTTGCCGGAACTGCTCGGCGGTTCGGCCGACCTGGCCGGTTCCAACCTCACCAAGTGGAGCGGCAGCCTCGACGCCGCCAACGGCAACAGCGCCGACGGCAGGGGCAACTACGTCTATTACGGCGTGCGCGAGTTCGGCATGACCGCGATCGCCAACGGCGTGGCGCTGCACGGCGGTTTCATCCCGTACGACGCCACCTTCCTGGTGTTCTCCGACTACGCGCGCAACGCGGTGCGCATGAGCGCGCTGATCCCGGCGCACGCGATCCACGTCTACACGCACGACTCGATCGGTCTGGGCGAGGACGGCCCGACCCATCAGCCGGTCGAGCACATGGCCAGCCTGCGCTACATCCCGAACAATCAGTTGTGGCGTCCGTGCGACGCGGTGGAATCGGCGGCGTCGTGGAAGGCCGCGATCGAACGCAAGGGTGCGCCGTCGTGCCTGATCTTCTCGCGGCAGAACCTCAGGCATCAGCAGCGCAGCGCGCAGCAGGTCGCCGACATCCTGCGCGGTGGTTACGTGCTGTCCGATCCGCTGGACACGAAGTTCAAGGCGATCCTGATCGCCACCGGTTCGGAAGTGGAACTGGCGATGGAGGCATCGCGGGCGCTGGCCCAGCAGGGCGTGGCCGTGCGCGTGGTGTCGATGCCGTGCACCGAGGTGTTCGATGCGCAGCCGCTGGAATACCGCGAAGGCGTGCTGCCGACCTGGTGCCGTGCGCGCGTGGCGGTGGAAGCGGCCACCGCCGACTTCTGGTGCAAGTACGTGGGCCTGGACGGCGAGGTGATCGGCATGACCACCTTCGGCGCCTCCGCGCCCGCACCGCAGCTGTTCGAACACTTCGGCTTCAGCGTGGCGCATGTCGTCGATGCGGTGAAACGCGTCGTCCGCTGACGCCGTTGGCCTTGCAGGAGCCCGCTAGCGGGCTCCTACGAAACGCGGCTCAGCAGGCGGGCCAGTTCGTCGGGCGTAGCCGCGATGGCATGGGCGCCGGCCTGTTCCAGTTCCGTGCGTCCGCCAAAGCCCCACAGCACGCCGATGCCGCGCACCTGGTTGGCGACCGCTCCGTCGATGTCGAAGTGGCGGTCGCCGATCATCACGGCGTCCGCCGGGTCGGTGCTGAAATCCGCCAGTGCCTCGGCGATCATCGAGGCCTTCTCGCTGTGCGGGCTGTCCGGATGCGGGCCGTACAGGCGCAGGAAGGCTTCGCCGAATGGCAGGTGGGCAATGATCGGGGCGGCATGCCGGTGCGGCTTGCTGGTGACCACGGCGAGCTGGTGGCCGGCAGCGTGCAGTTGCCCGATCAGCGCCTCGATGCCTGGGTAGATGTCGTGTTCCTGCCAGCCCAGCGTGTTGAAGCGCTCGTGGTAGTACCCGACGGCCGCCTCGATCCGTTCGACATCGTGATTCAGCAGCGGCGCGAAGCTGTGCCGCAGCGGCGGACCGATCCAGCGACGCAACTCCTCGTGCGCCGGCGCCGGCACGTCCAGCCGCGCCAGCGCGTGCTTCACGCAGGCGGTGATGCCGTGCTCGGAATCGATCAGCGTGCCGTCGAGGTCGAACAGGCAGAGCATTACTTCGCGGCCCGCGCCTTCAGTGCGGTGACCGCCGGCAGTTCCTTGCCTTCCAGGAATTCGAGGAAGGCACCGCCGCCGGTGGAGATGTACGACACCTGGTCGGCGATACCGTACTTGTCGACCGCGGCCAGGGTGTCGCCGCCGCCGGCGATCGAGAATGCATTGGATGCGGCGATTGCGCGAGCCAGGGTTTCGGTGCCCTTGCCGAACGCATCGAATTCGAACACGCCGACGGGACCGTTCCAGACGACCGTTCCGGCCCTGGCGATCAGCTCGGCATAGATGGCCGCCGTTTGCGGTCCGATGTCGAGGATCATCTCGTCAGGCCCTACCTGATCGACCAGCTTCACCGTGGCCGGCGCCTGCGCGGAGAAGGTCGGCGCCACCACCACGTCAACCGGCATCGGTACTTCGGCGCCGCGTCGCTTGGCGTCCGCCAGCACCTTCTTCGCTGCATCGAGCAGATCCATCTCCACCAGCGAGTTGCCGACCGAATGACCCATCGCGGCGATGAAGGTGTTGGCAATGCCGCCGCCGACGATCAGCTGGTCGACCTTGCCGATCAGGTTGTCCAGCAGGGTGAGTTTGGTCGACACCTTGGAGCCGGCCACGATCGCCAGCAGCGGATGCGCCGGATGCTCCAGTGCCTTGCCCAGCGCATCGAGCTCGGCACACAGCAGCGGGCCGGCGGCGGCGACCGGGGCAAAGCGGATCACGCCATGGGTCGAGGCCTGGGCGCGGTGCGCGGTGCCGAAAGCGTCCATCACGAAGATGTCGCACAGCGCGGCATACTTCCTTGCCAGCACTTCGTCGTCCTTGCCCTCGCCGACGTTCATGCGGCAGTTTTCCAGCAGCACCACCTCGCCCGGGGCCACCTCGACGCCATCGACCAGGTAGTTCGCCACCAGCCGCACCGACTGGTCCAGTTTGCTGCTCAGCCACAGCGCCACCGGCGCCAGCGAGGATTCCGCATCGAACTGGCCTTCCTTTGGCCGGCCCAGGTGTGACATCACCATCACGCGTGCGCCTGCGTCGCGGGCGGCCACAATGGTGGGCAGGGCCGCATCCAGACGCTGGGTGGAGGTGATCTGGCCATGATCGTCGAACGGCACATTCAGGTCTTCGCGGATCAGCACACGCTGGTCGCGCAAATCGAGGTCGCTCATGCGGATGACGGACACGGCAGGACTCCAGTGATTGGCGGGGCGTCGCCCCGAACGGGCGGCAGCCGCGTATTGTCCGGCCGCTGCGGTGCCGATGCAAACCGCAGCGGCCGGAAAACGGGCGTTGCGGGCCGGCCCGGCCCGGGCCACACTGTCACCTGATTGCCATCACCGCGCAGAGGGGGACTGCCCATGGCCACCGGTCTGGTGCTTTACAGCTACTGGCGCTCCAGCGCCGCCTATCGCGTGCGCATCGCCTTGAACCTGAAAGGGCTCGAGTACGAAATTCGACCGGTGCACCTGGTGCAGGACGGCGGCCAGCAGCATGCGCCGGCGTTCAGGGCGCTCAATCCGCAGGAAATGGTGCCGTGCCTGCTGGACGGCGATCGGGTGATCACCCAGTCGCTGGCGATCATGGAGTACCTCGACGAGATGCACCCCGAGCTGGAGACGGCGCTGCTGCCCGTCGACGCCCGCGGCCGCGCCCAGGTGCGGGCGCTGGCGATGGCGGTCACCTGCGACATCCATCCACTGGGCAACCTGCGCGTGTTGCAACAGCTTGAGGCCGATTTTGGCGCCAGCGAGGAACAGCGCGCGAGCTGGTCGCGGCACTGGATGTCGGTGGGCTTCAAGGCGATCGAAGAGCAATTGTCGGACAGTGCCGCGACCGGCCGCTATTGCCACGGCGAGACACCGAGCATGGCCGATGCCTGCCTGATACCGCAGGTCTACAACGCGCTGCGCTGGAAGCTGCCGATGGACGACTATCCGACCATCGCGCGCATCCACCGCGCCTGCAACGAGCTGGAAGCCTTCCAGCGGGCGGCGCCGGAGGCTCAGCCGGATGCGCCACAGAGCGAGAAGTGAGTTGAGCGGAGTGAGAAGTGAGAAGTGAGAGAGCGCGCGGTGCGAGGTGGCTTGTGCCTCCTCTCACTGCTCACTCCGCTCCACTCACTCTTCGCTCCTAAAACCCCATCCCGTACGGATCGTTGCCAGCCAGTTCCTGGTCGTTGGAGCCGCCTTCGGCGAGCCGGATCTTCAGGGCCAGGCCGTCGCGCGAGTCGGACTTGTTGAGCGCCTCTTCCAGATCCACGCGGCCCTCCTTGTACAGCCGGTAAAGCGACTGGTCGAAGGTCTGCATGCCTTCCTGCAGGCTGCGATCCATCGCCTCCTTGATCTCGTGGGTCTGGCCACGACGGATCATGTCGCGGATCAGCGGCGTGTTCAGCAGCACTTCGGCGGCGGGAATGCGCCGGCCGTCCTTGCCGATCACCAGACGCTGGCTGATCACCGCGCGCAGGTTCAGCGCCAGGTTCATCAGCACGTTCTTGTGCGCCGATTCGGGGAAGAAGTTGAGGATGCGCTCCAGCGTCTGGTCGGCATTGTTGGAGTGCAGGGTGGCCAGGCACAGGTGGCCGGTTTCGGAGAACGCGATCGCCGCCTCCATCGTGTCGGTGTCGCGGATCTCGCCGATCATGATCACGTCCGGCGCCTCGCGCATCGCGTTCTTCAGCGCCTCGTGATAGGTATGGGTGTCCAGGCCCACCTCGCGCTGGTTGACGATCGACTTCTTGTGCCGGTGCAGGTATTCGATCGGATCCTCGATGGTGAGGATGTGGCCTGAGGAGTTCGTGTTGCGATGATCGAGCATCGCTGCCAGCGTGGTCGACTTGCCCGAGCCGGTGGCGCCGACCACCAGGATCAGTCCGCGCGGCTCCATGATCAGGTCGCGGAAGATCTTCGGCAGCTGCAATTGCTCGATGCTGGGGATTTCGCTCTTGATCGCGCGGATCACCATGCCCACTTCGCCGCGCTGCTTGAACACGTTGATGCGGAAGCGGCCGGCTTCCTTCACCGCCAGCGCCATGTTCAACTCGAGATCCCGCTCGAACTGCGGTACCTGGCCCTCGTCCATCAGCGAATAGGCGATCTTCTTGACCATGCCGCTGGGCAGGCCGGTATTGCCCAACGGATACAGTTTGCCCTCGACCTTGATATTCACCGGGGCGCCGGTGGACAGGAACATGTCCGACGCGCCCTTGTCTACCATAAGCTTGAGGAAGTAGCCGATGTCCACGAATGACCCCTAGTTTGCGAAATGCGCGTTGCAATGATGGATTATGCCCGCCCACAATACGCTGCGACACACCATGAGGAATGTGATGTACATCTTTTCCCCGCCGGCCGGACCTATCCGCACCGGCCGCACCGTCCTGCTTGCGCTGGCCCTGACTCTGTTCATCGCCGGCTGCGCCTCGGTGCCGCCGCCGAATGACTCGATGAACATGGCCCAGAGCCAGTTGCAAATGGCCCGCGATGCCGGCGCGGCCGACTATGCACCGGTGGATCTGGGTTTCGCCCAGGACAAGTTCCAGCTGGCGCAATCGGCGATGGCCGAGCGCAAATATGCCGATGCAGCCAGTCTGGCCGAAGAGTCCCGCGCCGACGCCGAACTGGCGCAGGCCAAGGCCCGTCTGGGCGCGGCGCGCGCCCAGATCCAGAGCAAGATGCAGGAAAACAGCCGGCTGCGCGAGGAGGGCGCGGCCGCGGCCGCGGCCGCGGCCGCCCAGGCCCAACCGGTAGCGCCGGCACCGACCACGTCCAGCGCGCAACCGACCGAAGACATGCCGGCGCCGCCCAGCTCGGCGCTGTCCGCTCCGTCCGGTGACGGTTTCCAGACCGTGCCTGACAATACCCCGCAACCGCCGGTGAACCCCGCGGGAGGTCAGCCATGAAACGTTCCGCCACCACGTTTGCCGCCATCGCGCTGGCGCTGGCCACCCTTGGCGCGGCGCACGCCCGCCAGGACGACATCGACATCAACCGCCTGAACGGCAGCCTGAACCAGCTCGCCAATGACCCCAGCCTTGGCGTGTACGCCCAGGCCGAGCAGGCGCGTGCCCGCGATGCCATCAGCCGGCTGGCCCAGGCCAGCTCGCGCGACCGCCCGCATGCGCTGTACCTGGCCGAGCGCCGCGTCGACCTGGCCAAGACCGCCGCGCAGGTGCAGGACGCCCAGGTCAAACTGACCCAGCTCGATCGCGAACACGATCAGATCCTGCTCGACAACAGCCGCCGCGATGCGGAACTGGCCCGGCGTGAGCTGGAGCGTCAGCGCCTGCAATACCAGCTGGCGCAGGAAGAGACCGCACGTCTGCAGGCGCAGGGCCTGGAGTATTCACAGGCAGCCGAGCAGGCGCGCGCCGAGGCCGATCAGGCGAAGAAGCTGGCGGCGGCCCAGAGCAAGGTGGCGCGGGCCGCCAAGCGTCAGGCCGAGCTGGCCGCGCAAGCGGCGAAGGCGATGCGCTCACAGCTGGAGAACGCCGACCAGCCCGCAGCGCCCGCTCCGAAAGCGTCGAAAAAGCACCGCTGAAAGACGCTTCCAACCCGGACACCGGCCCGTGAGGGCCTGTCCGGGCGGTGCATGGGCGGGCATCCGTTCGCTGAATGTAAAATCATGTTTTGACAGCTTTTTATGGAACTTTTCAGGGTTTCCGAAAACGCCGTCAAAAGAGTTGCACCCCCTCTGGCGGGGGAGTAGGGTCAAAGTCCCACGAGGCATTCCGGCCTCGTGGGTCACTGACCCGAACCATGCGCGTATCCCACGTTTTGCAAGCGTCTTCCGCATCCGGCTTTCCGGCGCGGATCGAGGGTGCGCGCCCTGGTTCACCGTCTGCGGAGGCGTCCTGTCGCATCCGCATGTCAACTCGCGAGGAGGTCGGATCATGTTTGAAAACCAGCAGCGTGATGATGTCGAGGCATTGATGAAGGCGGACGCGGAATTCCGCCGGCTTTACCAGCATCACAAGGAACTCGACAGCAAGGTGCACGACGCCGACATCGGCGTGTTGCCGATCGACGATGTGACCCTGGCCAGCATGAAGAAGGAGAAGTTGCTGGCCAAGGCGCGACTCGAGCGCATGTGGACGGATCGAGCGCACCTCGTCCACTGACCCCAGGCTGTTCGCGAACGCGGCCCCGGGCTCTCCCGCCTTGACGGGAAGGGCGCCGGGGCCGCCGCGTTTGCGACGCCCGGTCCGGCTGCTCGGTTATCATGGCGGTCTTGTCGCGGCCGCATTCCACCGAGTCGCCACCCAACACGGAGTCTGCATGACGGTCCATCAGAGCGTCCTCGAATTGATCGGCCACACCCCGATGGTCCGCACCCGGCGCCTGGACACCGGCTTGTGCGAACTGTTCCTCAAGCTCGAGAGCGCCAACCCCGGCGGTTCGATCAAGGACCGCATCGGCCTGTCGATGATCGAGGGTGCGGAGAAGGACGGCCGCATCCGTCCGGGTGACATCCTGGTCGAGGGCACCGCCGGCAACACCGGCCTGGGCCTGGCGCTGGTCGCGCAACAGAAAGGCTACCGGCTGATCCTGGTGGTGCCGGACAAGATGAGTCGCGAGAAGATCTTCAATCTCAAGGCGATGGGCGCCGAAGTGGTGCTGACCCGTTCGGACGTGGCCAAGGGCCACCCCGAGTATTACCAGGACATGGCCGAGCGGATCGCCCGCGAAACCCCCGGCGCCTACTTCATCAACCAGTTCGGCAACCCCGACAATCCGGCCGCGCACATCGCCAGCACCGGCCCGGAAATCCTCGAGCAGATGGACGGCAAGGTCGACGCGGTGGTGGTCGGCTGCGGCTCGTCCGGCACGCTGAGCGGCCTGTCGAAATTTTTCGCCGAACATTCGCCGCAGACCGAACTGGTGCTGGCCGATCCGGTCGGTTCGATCCTCGCCGAATACATCAACGAGGGCACGCTCTCGACCAAGTCCGCCAGCTGGATGGTCGAAGGCATCGGCGAGGACTTCCTGCCCTCGATCAGCGATTTCACCCGGGTGAAGAAGGCCTATGCGATCCCCGACAAGGAAAGCTTCCTCACCGCGCGCGAATTGCTGGCGAAGGAAGGCATCCTGGGCGGCTCGTCCACCGGCACCCTGGTGGCCGCTGCGCTGCGTTACTGCCGCGAGCAGGCGACGCCGAAGCGGGTGATGAGCTTCGTCTGCGACACCGGCAACAAATACCTGTCCAAGCTCTACAACGACTACTGGATGCTCGACAACGGCTTCATCGAGCGCGAACAACATGGCGACCTGCGCGACCTGCTGCTGCGTCCGTTCGCCCAGCGCGACACCGTGGTGGTCGCTCCGCACGAGCTGCTGATCACCGCCTACAACCGCATGAAGCTGTACGACGTGTCGCAGCTGCCGGTGATGGATGGCCGCAAGCTGGTCGGCATCGTCGACGAGTCCGATGTGCTGATGCATGTGCATGCCGACGAGACGCGCTTCCGCGATCCGGTTTCCACCGCGATGATCACCGACCTGCACATGCTCGACGTGCGCTCGCCGGTCGAGTCACTGCTGCCGGTGTTCGAACGCGGGCATGTGGCGATCGTGGTCGACGGTGACGACTTCCTCGGCCTGATCACCCGCATCGACCTGCTGAACTGGCTGCGTCGCAAGGTGAACTGAATCATGCGGGCGGGTGCCTTGATGGCGACCGTCCGTGAAAGGTTGGGTTAATCCAGCCCTGTCAAAATCGCTTGCCCGTGGCGGAGCCTGAAGCTTCGCTGCCCATCAAAGGAAGTTGTCCTGATGTGTGGAATTGTTGCTGCCGTTGCCCAGCGTGATGTTGCGCCGCTGCTGATTGCCGGCCTGAAGGCGCTCGAATACCGGGGCTACGACTCGTCCGGCGTGGCCGTGCTCGATCGCCACGAGATCCGTCGCGTGCGCGCCAAGGGCAAGGTGCGCGAGATGGAGGCGCTGTACCTGGCCGATCCGCTGCCGGGCGGTACCGGCATCGCGCACACGCGCTGGGCCACGCATGGCGTACCGAGCGAGGCTAACGCCCATCCGCATGTGGCCGGGCGGATTTCGCTCGTGCACAACGGCATCATCGAGAACTACGCCGGCCTGCGCGCCGAGTTGCAGGCCGGTGGTCATGTCTTCACCTCCGACACCGACACCGAAGTGATGGCCGCGCTGATCGACCGGCGCTATGCGAAGGGCGTGACCTTGCGCGAGGCGGTGCTGGCGACCGTGCGCGAGCTCGAAGGCGCCTATGCGATTGCCGTGATCAGCCGCGACGAACCCGATCGCGTGGTGGGTGCCCGGCGCGGCGCGCCGCTGCTGGTCGGCATCGGCATCGGCGAGAACTTCCTGGGTTCCGACGCGCAGGCGCTGATCCAGGTCACCAACAAGATGCTCTATCTCGATGAAGACGACGTGGTCGAGATCACCCGCGACAGCGTGCAGGTGTTCGACCTCGATGGTGCGCCGGTGGAGCGTGCCGTGCATGAGAGCGAGCTGTCGAAAGACGCGGTCGAGCGCGGCGAGTACCGCCACTACATGCAGAAGGAAATCTTCGAGCAGCCGCGCGCGGTCGCCGACACGCTGGAAGCGCGGATCGGTCCGCATGGCGTGCTGCCCAACATCTTCGGCATCGACAGCGATGCGCTGCTGCAGGCCACGCGCGGCGTGCACATCATCGCCTGCGGCACCAGCTATCACGCCGGCATGGTCGCCAAGTACTGGATCGAGGAATACGCGCGGCTGCCGGTCAGCGTGGAAGTGGCCAGCGAATACCGCTACCGCGACGCGGTGGTGCCGACGGGCACCTTGTTCGTCGCGATCTCGCAATCGGGCGAAACCGCCGACACGCTGGCGGCGCTGCGCGAATCGCGCCGCCGCGGTTACCTCGGCACCCTGGTCATCTGCAACTCGCCCGAGTCGTCGCTGGTGCGCGAGTCCGACCTCAAGCTGATGACCCGCGCCGGCCCCGAGATCGGCGTGGCCTCGACCAAGGCATTCACCACGCAGCTGGCCGGACTGGCCCTGCTGACCCTGGAACTGGCACGCCGCAATGGCCTGGCCGAAGATCGCTACGCCACGCTGTGCGCCGAGTTGCAGCACCTGCCGCGCGCCATCGAGAACGCCCTGCAACTGGAACCGGCGATCATCGAACTGTCGGCTGAGTTCATCCATCGCCAGCACGCCCTGTTCCTCGGTCGTGGCGCGCAGTATCCGGTGGCGCTGGAAGGTGCGCTCAAGCTAAAGGAGATTTCCTACATCCACGCCGAAGCCTACCCGGCCGGCGAGCTCAAGCACGGTCCGCTGGCCCTGGTCGACGAAGAAATGCCGATCGTGGCGGTGGCGCCCAGTGGCCCGTTGCTGGACAAGCTGAAATCCAACCTGCAGGAAGTGCGCGCGCGCGGCGGCCGCCTGATCGTGTTCGCCGATGGTGCGGCCGGCATGGACGACATGGCCGGCCATGGCGCGATGCTGCGGGTGGACTCCGGCGGCAGCTTCATCGCACCGGCCGTGTTCACTGTGCCGCTGCAGTTGCTCGCCTACCACGTCGCCGTGCTGCGCGGCACCGATGTCGACCAGCCACGCAACCTGGCCAAGTCGGTGACCGTGGAATAGGACGGGCCGGGCAGGCCGTTCCGCATTCGACGAATGCCGCCCAACGAAAAGGCCCCGGTTCGCACCGGGGCCTTTCTTTCGAGCGGTCGCTAGAAGTCCTGCTTGAAGCGGATGCCGAAGGTGCGCGGCTGGCTGAAGCCGGTATAGACCTGTCCGTTGGGGTAGTCCGCCACCACATTGTGGGCACCGCAGACCTGCACGCCGCACTCGGCGAACTTGTACAGCGCGGCCCGCTTGTCGAACACGTTGTCGATGTACACGTTCAGCGACCAGCTGTTCTTCTGGATACCGGCAGAAAGGTCGGCGGAATTGTAGGCGGGAAGATTGCCCAGCAGGTTGCGCTCGACCAGGCGCAGGTCGGTGGTGCGTGTTCCCACGTGGACCAGTGCCGCCTGCACGAACGCGTCGCTGTCGCCCACGCTGAAGGTGTAACGCGCGATCAGGTTGCCCTTGAAGCGTGGCGTGATCGGCAGCTGGGTGCCCTTGGGCGCCTGCGGCCCGTACAGGCCCGTCGACGGATTGAGCATGCTGGCCGGGCAATCGGTGACCGGCCTGCCGTTGGTATCGGTGAAGCCGCAGTAGTTGGCAGTCAGCTTGGCATCGTAAAAGGCAACGCCGGCGCTGAGGTTCAGGTTGTAGCTGGCCTGCCAGTTCAGTTGCGACTCCAGACCGTCGATGCGCGCCGAATTGGCGTTCTTGATGATGGTCAGGCCATTGGGCCCGAGGATGTTGAACTGGAAGTCGTTCCACGTTTCGCGGAACACCGCGCCGTTGAAGGAGAGCCGGTTGCCGAACCAGTTGGTCTTCCAGCCGAGCTCGAGATTGGTCAGGAAATCGGCCTGGTACGGCGGCAGCTGGCCGGCGCGGTTGACGCCGCCGGGACGGAAGCCCTTGGAGCGGGTCAGGTAGACCATGGCCGCGGGTGTGATGTTCCAGGTCAGGTTGACCTTGTTGAGTGAACCGGTTTGCCGTACCCGCTTGTTGAAGTCCAGGCAGGGCGCACCGAGGAACGGCTCGGCCGAGATGCAGCCGGCCTCGCCGTAGCTTGAACTCGGCGAGAAGCCCGCGCTGTAGCCGTAGTAGCCGTAGAGGTTGTTGCTGGTGCGGAAATAGCGCTCGCCGACGGTGGCGGTCAGCACTTCCGGGATGAAGTCGAAGGACAGTTCGCCGAACACCGATTCATCGCGGTCGTAACGTACCTGCCGGGTCAGCCAGATGGTGTTTGGCCAGCCGGTCACGGACAGCGCCGAAGACAGCCCGTCGACCTGGTAGTTCTGCAGGATGTCGTGCTTCTGCTTTTGCCAGAACGCACCGGCCACCAGCCGCAGGCGATCGTCGCTGGGCGAGACAATGCGCAACTCATGGCTGCTGTTGGTGTAGTGATCGCGGTCGGTGATGTGCTGCGACGGGTTGATCAGTGCACCGTTGTTGTCGTAGAAACTGGCGCCGGAGCCGTACAGGCTGTCGTACCAGAACGCGTAGTCGTTGTAGTCGGTGGATTCCTCCTGGTTGCGCTTGAGGTGCGCGTAGGCGTAGGTCAGGTCGAAATTGCCGATCTTGCCCTGCACGGTCAGCGCGCCCTGCCACCAGCGGTCGTCCACGCGCTCGGGGTAGTAGTGGGTCACGGCCAGGTCGCCCACTTGCGGGTCGCTGGCGAAGGTGCCGTGCGAAATGGTCTGCTGTCCCATCAGCGTGGGGCTGATCGACCAGTCGTCGTCCAGGTCGATCTTCAGCGCCGCCCGGGCGCCGTTGGTATTGACGTCGTTGTAGTGCTTCCTGGCATGACCGGAGCACACCAGGGTCGCGCTCGGGGTGCAATCGCCGGCGTTGCTGACGGTGATGCCCGAGGACGGGAAGGTACGCGAGCCGGCCTTGTTGTCGATGTAGCCGGCGTCGTGCTCGTGCCAGCCGACCAGGCGGATCGCCGCGCTCTTGCTGATCGGGATATTGATCATGCCCTCGGTGGTGAAACCGACGCCGCCATGGCCCACCTTGTCGGTGCTGATGCCGTAACTGGCTGCAAAACCGCTGGGGTCGGGCTTGTTGGTGATGATGCGCAGGGCGCCGGCCTCGGCACTGGCGCCATACAAGGTGCCTTGCGGCCCGGCCAGTACCTCGATCCGCGCGATGTCGTACATGTGCACGTCGAGCGGACCCTGGATCGTGGTGATCGGCTGGTCGTCCAGGTACACGCCCACGCTGGGCTGCGAGCCGGAGTGGTTGGTGTTGCCGCCGCTGGCCACCCCGCGCATGTAGATGCTGGCGAAGCCGGGGCCGGTGGCAATGCCGCCACCGCCTTGCTGGAAGGTGACGCTGGGCAGGTATTTCACGTAATCGTTGAAGTTCTGCACATGCAGCGCTTCAAGCTGGTCGTTGGCCAGCACATTGATGCTGATCGGCACCTTCTGCAGATTCTCGGTGCGTTTCTGCGCGGTGACGGTGACCTCGGACAGGGTGGTGGTCTTGGGCTTGGCCGCCTGCGCGTCGCTGCCCGACTGGCCGGTGTCCTGCGCCAGCACCGGTGCGGCAATGGCCAGGCAGATCGCCGCCGCCAGCGGCAGTCGGCTCAAGCGTGCCCGATGCGGTCGGGTGGTCGGTGTGGATCTTCTTTCGTGCATGGTCTCTCCCCTTTCCAGTTCACGACAATCCAGCGGAAACAGTGGCAGTCACTCCAGTGCGGGTACGTCCGGATAGGCGTCCAGCACCGGTCCCAGCGCAGCTTTCAGTGGCCCCAGCCACGAAGCGTAGTGTTGCCAGTGATCCACCCCCTCCCGGTAGATCGGCTGGCGTACCTGTTCCGAACTGGCGGTGCGTACCGGCCGCGTGTTCTGGAAGAAGCGCAGGCAGGCATCCTCGAACGGCAGCCCGCAGTAGTCGAGCAGCCGACGCACTTCGCCTTCGGTGTCGTCGACCATGCGCTCGTAGATGACGCGGTGGACGCGGCCGGGCAGCACCGTATCGAAATGGGCCATCAGCGCCACGTAGTCACGGTAGTAGCGACCAATGTCGGCAAGCTCGTAACTGAAAGCCTGCCCGCGCGCGAAGTGCTGCTTGAAGACCGAGAAGCCGCAGGCCAGCGGGTGGCGACGCGCATCGATGATCTTCGCGTTCGGCAGCATCAGCTGGATCAGGCCGAGGTGCATGAAGTTGTTCGGCATCTTGTCGATGAACAAGGGTGCCGACGTCTTGCGCTGGACCCGGGTATTCGCCAGGTAGTGCTCGCCCAGCGCACGCAGTGCATCGGCATCCAGTTCGGCCAGCGCATCGTGGTAGGGCAGCGCGCTGTCAGCGGCACCCTGCATGCGCAGCGAGCGGGTGATCGAGGTGACTTCCGGCAGCTCCATGGTGCCTTCGATCTGGCTGTGGCTGGACAGGATCTGCTCGATCAGGGTGGAACCGGCGCGGGGCAGCCCGACCACGAAGACCGGATCGCGGGCCGGGCTGCCGGCACCGGCGCGCGCCGCGAAAAACTCGCGCGTGTAGCGCTGGCGGATGTGCGCCACGCGCGCGCTGATGTCGTCGGCGCTGTACGGTGCCTGCGCGCGACGCAGGGCGTTGCCGCGGGCGTAATGGTGGAATGAGGATGCGTAATCGGCGGCGTCTTCCAGGGCCTTGCCGACGGCGAACTCCAGCTGCAGGCGATCGTCCGCGGCAAGATCGGCGCGGGCCAGCTGCGCGCGCATCGCCGCCAGCTCATCGGCGCTGAAGCGGAACGTTTTCAGGTTGGCCAGGCTCCACCAGATTTCGCCGGATGAGGGTTCCAGCTGCAGGCTGCGCCGATAGGCCTCGATCGCCTGCCCGGTGTGGCCGGCGGTCTTCAGCGCATGGCCGTAACTGACCCAGATCTTCACGTGGTGCGGGTAGTGCTTCAGCAAGTCGGCGTAGATATCGATGGCCGAGGCGTAATCGCCGGTTCGGCACAGCACCACGGCCTTGAGGTTTCGATTGCCCAGATGCCCGGGTTCCGCGGCAAGCAGGCGCTCGATCTCGATCAGTGCCTGTTCCGATCGGTTGCTTCGATGCAGCAGCAGGGCATAGTTCTGGCGCGCGGCATGGAAGCCGGGGGCCAGTTCCAGACAGCGTTCCAGCAGGTGCAGGGCATCCTCGTTGCGGCCCAGTCGGGCGGCCACTTCGGCCAGCATGCGAATTGCCGCCACGTCGGTGGGTGCCTGTTTCAGTTGCTCGCGCAGCAGGCTCTGGGCCACCGGAAGGTGATTTTCGGCCAGCGCGATGGCCGCTTCCAGCAGCCGCGGATCGTTGGTGGAATACCGCACGTGACTGGCGTACGCCGCGTCGGCGGCGTCCTGGTCACCGGCGGCCATCAGATGATCGCCCAGCGCCCTCCAGGCCTGCGGCAGGTCGGGCTTCAGCGTCACCGCATGGCGCAGTGCGCCGATCGCCTCCTGTCCGCGACCGCGGCGGCCGAGGACCATGCCAAGCTCGGCATGCAGCAGGGCCCAGTTCGGCTGTGTAACCGCCAGCGGAATCAGGATGTCGAGGGCGCCCTGATCATCGCCCTCGCGTGACCGTGCGAGCGCCAGCAGGCGCAAGGCGGCGGGGTGTCCTTCGGCTACCTGAAGAATCTCGCCAAGCTGCTCGATCGCCTGCGCGGGGTCGTTCTCCAGCAGGTGCCCGGCATGGGCGAGCGCCTGTTCCAGCGTGCCGGTGGCGGAGGCCTCCGTCATGGCCGCGACCACCGTGGAAGCGGGGTGGCCCGATGCCGGTCGGAACTGGCGCGGCGCAGCGTGGACTCAGCGCATGGCATCGGCAACGACGACTCCTCGTGGGACTCGTGGCAATCTACATCCGAACATCGCCGGGTGATAGTAGGCCTGATCACGAACCAGGCAACGCCGCCGTCAGGCGCACCACCCACCCGAGCCGGGATCGGGCATACACTGCTTCGCAACGTGCACAGCCAACTGTCGCGCCCATTCCACCAGGGGATCGAATCCGTCATGCCTGATGACACCAAGGCCGAGGAGCTGAATCGCGCACGCGCCTTGCCGGCGCGCTACTACGCGGGTGAGGCGATGCTGGCGATGGAGCAGCGCGCGGTGTTCGCGTGCAGCTGGCAGCTGGTGGCACAGCAGGAACAACTGGCCGCGCCGGGCGACCACGTGGTCGAGCAGGTCGGTGGCGTGCCGCTGTTGCTGGTGCGCGGTCAGGACGGCGTGCTGCGGGCGTTCCCCAACGTCTGCCGTCACCGTGCCGGCCCACTGGCGCTGTGCAACGGCAAGGGCGCGCGGGCGCTGCACTGCAAGTACCACGGCTGGACCTACACGCTGGAAGGCCAGCTGCGCAGCGCGCCGGAGATGCAGGATGCCTGCGACTTCCGCGTCGAGGACATCCGCCTGCCGCCGCTGCGCGTGCACGAGTGGCAGGGCCTGGTGTTCGTGGCGCTGGACGACGCCGTGCCGCCGTTCGAGGAAGTCTATGCGGGCATCGCCGAACGCATCGCGCCGATCGACCTGTCGGCGATGCGCTACCTGCGCCGCGACACCTACGACATCGACTGCAACTGGAAGGTCTACGTCGACAACTTCCTCGAGGGCTACCACCTGCCACACGTGCATCCGGGCCTGTCGAAGGTGCTCGACTACCGCGCCTACGACACCGAGTTGTTCGCATGGCATTCGCTGCAGTCCTCGCCGCTGCGCAACAGCGGCGACATCTACGGCGACGGCGAGGCGTTCTACTATTTCATCTACCCCAACGTGATGCTCAACATCATGCCGGGCCGGCTGCAGACCAACCGCATCCTGCCGCTGGGGCCGGGTCGCTGCCGCATCGTGTTCGACTATTACTACGCGCAGGATCCCAAGGCGCAGGCGCGCATGGATGCCGACCGCAGCTTCAGCGACGAAGTGCAGAACGAGGACATCGGCATCTGCGAGGCGGTGCAGCGCGGGCTGGCTTCGGGCGCGTATACGCCCGGTCGGCTGTGCCCGAAACGCGAGGGCGGCGTGTGGCACTTCCAGAATCTGCTGCGTGCGGCCTACGCCGGTCCGGCCGGGGAATCGGCGTGAGCGGATGGCTGTCGCCCATGCATCCGTCGAACTGAACAGGTAGACGCCGCCATGCGAGAGCGCAACCGGATCGGCTTCTGGACCTGCACCGCGCTGGTGGTCGGCAACGTGATCGGCATGGGCATCTTCCTGCTGCCGTCGTCGCTGGCGCCGTACGGTTTCAACGCGCTGATCGGCTGGGGCATCACCCTGTTCGGCTGCCTCACCCTGGCGCGGGTGTTCGCCCATCTTTCCGCGGCCTTGCCGGGCGCCGATGGCCCCTACGGCTACGTCCGCGACACCCTCGGCGAACTGCCCGCCTACATGTCGATGTGGGCTTACTGGGTGTCGCTGTGGCTGACCAACGCGGCGCTGGCCACCGGCGTGGTCGGCTACCTCACCGTGGTGATGCCGCAATTCGCGGTGATTCCAGCGGTGTGGTTCGCGCTCGGGCTGGTGTGGCTGTTCGTGCTGGTCAACTTGTTCGGCGTACGCACCGGCGGGGTGGTGCAGATTGTCACCACCACCTTGAAGCTGCTGCCGATGCTGGCGATCGCCATCCTCGGCGGCTGGGTACTGCTGACGACACCGGGCAGCTATGTGGCCCACCTGCCGACCACGCCGGTGACGTTCGGTGGCGTGATGGCCGCGTCCACCATCGCACTGTTCGCCATGCTCGGCATCGAATCGGCCAGCATTCCGGCGTCACGCGTCAACGATCCGGGCCGCACCATTCCGCGTGCGACGATGGCCGGCACCGTGCTGGTGGCGGTGATCTATGTGGTGGTCTCGACCGTGCCGCTGCTGCTGTTGCGCCAGGACGTGCTGGCCAATGCCAGCGCCCCGTTTGCATTGCTGATGGACCACTTCGGGCGCGCCGGTTTCGGCCGCTGGCTGGCGCTGTTCGTGGTGATCAGCGGACTGGGTGCGTTGAACGGCTGGACCCTGCTGGCCGGCCAGCTGACCCGCACCATGGCCGACAACGGCGTGCTGCCGCCGCTGGTCGCGCGCGGCAACCGCCATGGCGCGCCGGTAGCCGCCCTGTTGATCACCGGGGCACTGGCGTCGGTGATGGTATGGATGAGCTACAGCAGCTCGCTGGTCGCGGCGTTCACGTTCCTCACGCGGGTGGTCACCGCGGCCAACCTGCCGCTGTACCTGTGCTGCGCGCTGGCGCTGGGCGTGTTGTGGCGACGCGGCACGCCGGGCTGCAGCGGGCGCAGCGTGTTGCTGGTGGCTGGCGTCGGCGTGGTCTACGTGGTGTTCGCCTTCGTCGGCATCGGCGGCGAGCCGTTCGTGTATGCGCTGGGGCTGATCGCCGCTGGCCTGCCGCTGTATGCCTTCATGCGACTGCGCCGCAAACCGGTCGAGGCCTGAGCCCCATGCGCGATCCCCGCTACGACATCCTGTTCACCCCGCTGAAGATCGGCCCGGTCACCGCCAAGAACCGCTTCTTCCAGGTGCCGCATTGCAATGGCATGGGCCACGCGATGCCGCTGGCGCATGCGGCGATGCGCGAGATGAAGGCCGCGGGCGGCTGGGCGGTGGTCTCCACCGAGGAATGCGAGATCCATCCCAGCGGCGATCTCACTCCCTATGTGGAAGCACGGCTGTGGGATGACCGCGACATTCCCGCGCTGGCGCTGATGTGCGACAAGGTGCACGCGCACGGCGCGCTGGCGGCGCTGGAGCTCACCCACAATGGTCCCACCGCGTCCAACCTGTACTCGCGCGAGGTATTGATCGCGCCATCGCACCAGCCGTCCAAATACGGCTATCCGTCGCAGGCGCGGGCGATGACCAGACACGACATCCGCGAATACCGCCGCTGGCATCGCGAGGCGGCGATCCGCGGCCAGCGCGCCGGCATGGACATCATCTACGTCTACGCCGCACACGACCTGTCGCTGGCGATGCATTTCCTGCAGCGCCGGCGCAACCAGCGCAGCGACGAGTACGGCGGCTCGCTGGAGAACCGCGTGCGGCTGCTGCGCGAGGTGCTGGAGGACACGAAGGACGCGGTGGGCGACCGCTGCGCCGTGGCGTTGCGCTTCGCCACCGAGGAACTGCTCGGCCCTGGCGGCGTCGAGCTGGCCGAGGCGAAGGAGATCGTCGCCATGCTGGCCGAGCTGCCCGACCTGTGGGACGTGAACATCGCCGCCTGGTACAACGACTCGGTACCCTCGCGCTTCGCGGCCGAAGGCGCGCAGGAACCGTTCATCGACTTCGTGAAAAAGACCACCAGCAAACCGGTGGTCGGCGTAGGTCGCTTCACCTCGCCGGACACCATGGTCTCGCAACTCAAGCGCGGCGTGCTGGACATGATCGGTTGCGCGCGTCCGTCGATCGCGGATCCCTTCCTGCCGAAGAAGATCGAGGAAGGCCGCAGCGACGACATCCGAGAATGCATCGGCTGCAACATCTGCGTCTCCGGCGACATGACCATCTCGCCGATCCGCTGCACGCAGAACCCGACCATGGGCGAGGAGTGGCGCAAGGACTGGCACCCGGAGCGCATCGCGCCGAAGCGCTCGGCCAGCCGCGTGCTGGTGGTCGGCGCCGGCCCGGCGGGCCTTGAAGCTGCGCGCGCGCTGGGCCAGCGCGGTTACGCGGTGAGCCTGGCCGAGGCGCGCAAGGAGCTCGGCGGTCGGGTCACCCGCGAAGCGCGCCTGCCGGGGCTGGCCGAATGGGCGCGCGTGCGCGACTGGCGCGTCGGTCAGATCAACAAGCTCACCAATGTGGCCGTCTATCTCGACTCTGCACTGAGCGCCCAGGACGTGCTCGACTTCGGCGCCAACCACGTGGTGCTCGCCACCGGCTGCCACTGGCGCCGCGACGGTTACGGCCGCAGCAACGGCGCGGCGATCGAGGGCTTCCTCGACAATGCGCGCGTGTTCACGCCCGACGACCTGATGGACGGCCTCTACCCGGAAGGTCGTGTGGTGGTGTTCGACGACGACGGCTTCTACTACGCCAGCGTCGCCGCCGAACTGCTGCGCCAGCGCGGCTGCGAAGTAACCTACGTCAGCACCGACGACAGCATCGCGCCGTGGAGCCAGCACACGCTGGACTACCGGCATATCCGCAAGCGCATGGCCGAACTCGGCATCGAGCCGCTGGTGTCGCACAACATCGCTGCATTCCATCGCAAGGTGTTGCAGCTGGAGAATGTCTGGGATCACCAGATGCGCGAACTTCCCTGCGACGCGGTCATCGCGGTCACCGCGCGTTTGCCCGATGACGCGCTGTACCAGGACCTGCTGCTGCGCGAAGCCGAATGGGCCGACGCCGGCATCCAGTCAGTGCGTTGCATCGGCGACGCCGAAGCACCGGGGCTGATTGCGCACGCGGTGTATGCGGGGCATCGCCATGCGCGGGAGTTGGAGGAGCCCGCCGTGGGCGAGGTGGCGTTCAAGCGGCATTTCCATGCAGCCGGGCCGGATCCTCTGTTGAGGGACATGGATGTGTCCGTACCGCTCACGCGCTGAGGCGAGGAGCGATTCGGTCGAGCCGCGTATGACCGGTACGCGCGCCAGGCGACGTCCGAGGCAGCAAGGACGCTTGCTGGATTGCCGCAGCCCGGTTTCCTTTCGCCATCCGGGTCAAGCTGCGCTCGACGTCGCTTCAGGCATTGGCCGGATGGCGCAGCGGTACCTAACGCGGACAGGCATCGGCTCACTTCCCGTTGCTTGCGCCACGGATGGTGAACTGCTGCGGTCTGCTCGGGGTTTGAACGCGGGTCAGGGAGGAAGGTGGCATCAACTCACCTGGCGCACATTCCCCCTCACTCCTGCAATTCGGCGTGCTGCGATTCCTGGAATGCCTTGGGTGTGCAGCCGAGTTCCCGGCGGAATACGGTGTACAGATATTGCACCGAGGTAAAGCCGCAGCGCACGGCGATGTCGGCGAGGCTGCATTCGCCGCCGCGCAACAACTCCTGCGCGATTTCCAGCTTGTGCCGCAGGATTTCCTGGTGGACGCTGCGCTTGAGGCTGCGGCGGAAGTGTTCTTCCAGCAGTGAGCGCGACACGCCGACGTAGTTCGCCACCTGCTCGGTGCGGATGCCGAGGCAGCCATATTGGCGGATGTAATGCAGTGCACGCATCACGTGCGGGCTGCGCCGGCTCTGATGCAGGCTGGATGCGGCCACGTGCAGTCCTTGTGGCGGCACCACCACGCGGGTGTCGCTGCAGTCTGCTCCATGCAACATGCGGTGCAGCAGGTGGGCCGCGGTGCGACCCATTTCCTCGGTGCCCTGCTGCACCGAGGTCAGCGGGATGCGGCTCAAGGTGCGTGCCAGCGGGTCGTTGTCGATGCCGACGATGGCGACTTCGTCGGGCACCGCGATGTCCGCCATCATGCAGGCCTGCAGCAACTGGCGCGCGCGCGCGTCGGTTGCGGCGAGTATGCCGACCGGTTTCGGCAGGGATGTCAGCCAGGCCACCAGCGCCTCCAGCGCATCGCTCCAACCCGCCGCACTGGTGGCGTGACCGTGGTAGATGAAGCTCTTCAGGCCGTCGCGAGCCACCATGCTGTCGAACAACCGCTCGCGCTCTTCCGCCCAGCGGTGTGCCGGTGCCACCGGCAGCGAGTAGAACGCGAAGTGTTCCAGCCCCTGTTCGATCAGGTGGTCGTAGCCCAGCCGCACCATCGCGGCATTGTCGGTGGCGATGTAAGGCAGGCCTTCGGGGTAGCGTGAGGCATCGGTGTAGGAACCGCCCAGGGCGACCACCGGCACATTCACCTCGCGCAGGGCTGCGCAGACCTGGGGATCGTCGAAGTCGGCGATGATGCCGTCGCCACACCATTCGGCCAGGCCGGTCAGACGGCAGCGGAAATCCTCTTCCATGAACAGGTCCCAGCTGACCCGGGTGGATGCCAGGTACGAGCCCACGCCAGCGATGATCTGCCGGTCGTAGATCTTGTTCGCGTTGAACAGCAACGCGATGCGATGGACACCATGTGGACTGCTCATCTCGGTCACCATGCGGCGTCTCGGGTACGCGGCACTCCGCCTGCCTGTACCCGAATCTGCGACTGCGGTCGGGGTCAATCCCGGCTCGCTCGGAGGCTAGCACGGGTCGATGGGGCGCGCGGTGGCTTTGCCGCAGGCGCAAAAGAAGAAACGTCAGTCACTCTGGGCAATTTCGTAATTGCGCTGCCCCCGCGCTGCCCGCAGCATGAATCGCGAATCAGCGGGCTTGGTCGCCGGGGCCCGTTCTTGCTGGAGCGGCATGCCCGGCGCCGCTGCCAGCGTCCAACCCTCTCCCCGAAGGTGTCGTGGCGGCGATGCCACCTCCCCACTACCCGTTCATTGCAAGGAAACCCCATGTCGTATTTCGATTCCATCGCGCCAGTGCGCTACGAAGGGCCGGACACCGAGCAGTTGCTGGCGTTTCGCCATTACGACGCCGGCCGCCCGGTGCTCGGCAAGACGATGGCCGAGCACCTGCGTTTCGCGGTGTGTTACTGGCACAGCTTCGTCTGGCCCGGGGTCGACATGTTTGGCCAACCCACCTTCGAGCGACCGTGGCAGGCCGCGGGCGAGCCGATGGCGCGTGCGTTGGCCAAGGCCGATGCCGCTTTCGATTTCTTTGCCCGCCTGGGCGCGCCGTTCTACACCTTCCATGACACCGATGTGGCACCCGAAGGCAGCAGCTTGCGCGAGTACGCGGACAACTTCGCGCGGATCGTCGAGGTGCTGGAGGCGAAGCAGGCGCAGACCGGGGTGAAATTGCTGTGGGGCACCGCGAACCTGTTCTCGCATCCCCGCTATGCGGCCGGTGCCGCGACGAATCCGCAACCGGAAGTGTTTGCCTACGCAGCGACCCAGGTCACCCACGCGATGGCCGCCACGCAGCAGCTGGGCGGCGCCAATTATGTCCTGTGGGGCGGCCGCGAAGGCTACGACACCCTGCTCAACACCGACTTGAAGCGCGAGCGCCGTCAGCTCGGTCGTTTCATGAACATGGCGGTCGAGCACAAGTACAAGCTCGGCTTCGACGGCGACATCCTGATCGAGCCGAAGCCGCAGGAGCCGACCAAGCACCAGTATGACTACGACGTGGCCACGGTTGCCGGCTTCCTGAAGGATTTCGGCCTGGAAGGCGAGATCAAGACGAATATCGAAGGCAATCACGCGACCCTGGCCGGGCACTCGTTCCATCATGAGGTGGCCACCGCGATCGCGCTGGGCGTGTTCGGCAGCATCGACGCGAACCGCGGCGACCCGCAGAACGGCTGGGACACCGACCAGTTTCCGAACAGCGTGGAGGAATGCACGCTGGTGCTGTACGAGATCCTCAAGGCTGGCGGCTTCAGCAAGGGAGGCATGAATTTCGATACCAAGGTGCGTCGCCAGAGCAGCAGTCCGGCCGACCTGTTCCATGGCCACATCGGTGCGATGGACGTGCTGGCGTTGGCCTTGCTGCGCGCCGCGGACATGATCGAACACGACCTGCTCGGCGAACTCAAGGCGCGCCGCTACGCCGGCTGGGACGGTGAACTGGGCCAGCGCATCCTGGGAAGTTCCAGCAGTCTGGCCAGCATCAGCGAGGAGGCGCTGGCCCAGGGCTTCGATCCGCACCACATCAGTGGCGAGCAGGAGCGGCTGGAGAACCTGGTCAACCGCTTCGTCCATGGGTGAGCCCATGAGCATGCCTGCCCGCCAGTGCGGGGCACACGCCTGATGTTCATCGGCATCGATCTGGGTACCTCGGGCGTCAAGGCGGTGCTGCTCGACCGTGGCGGTGCATTGCGCGCCAGCGCGCTCGCGCCATTGAGCGTGTCACAGCCGCATCCGCGCTGGTCGGAGCAGGATCCGGAACAGTGGTGGCAGGCCACGCTCACCGCGATGGACCAGCTGTTGCAGCAGGTCGTGCAGCTGGACATGTCCCCGGCGGCGATCGAGGCGATCGGACTCAGCGGGCAGATGCATGGGGCGACCCTGCTCGATGCGCGCGGACAGGTATTGCGCCCGGCGATCCTGTGGAACGACGGTCGCAGCGCCGCCGAGTGCGCCGAGCTGGAAAGCCTGACGAATTTCCGCGTGATCACCGGCAACCTGGCGATGCCGGGGTTTACCGCGCCGAAGCTGTTGTGGTTGCGCCAGCATGAGCCGGAGGTGTTCGCCCGCATCGACAAGGTGCTGCTGCCGAAGGACTACCTGCGCTACCGGCTCAGCGGTGATTTTGCGACCGACCCGTCCGATGCCGCCGGCACGCTGTGGCTGGACGTGGCGCGGCGTGAGTGGAGCCCGGCCATGCTCACGGCTTGCGGTCTGAGCAAGGAGCAGATGCCGACGGTGATCGAAGGCCCGCGGGTGACCGGCCATCTGCGCGGCGAACTGGCGCGTCGCTGGTCGATGGGCGAGGTGGCGATCGCCGCCGGCGCCGGCGACAACGCGGCCGGCGCAATCGGCATGGGCGTGGTGCGGCCGGGTCAGGCGATGCTGTCGCTGGGTACCTCCGGCGTGTTCTTCGCCGTGTCCGATGGTTTCCATGCGCGGCCGCAGCAGGCGGTGCACAGTTTCTGCCACGCACTGCCCGATACCTGGCACCTGATGTCGGTGATGCTCAACGCCGCCAGCTGCCTCGACGTGGCCGCACGCTGGGGTGGCTATGCCGCCATCCGCAGCATGCTCGAGGCGGCTCAGCTCGCCCCGATGGATGTGCAGCGGCCGTGGTTTCTGCCTTACCTCAACGGCGAGCGCACACCGCATAACGACGTGGATGCCGCCGGCACGTTCTACGGCTTGACGTCGGCCACGCGGCGCGAAGACATGGCGCACGCCGTGCTCGAAGGCGTGGGTCTGGGCCTGCTCGACGGCATCGAGGCGGTACGCGCCGCCGGCGTCGATACCGGGCCGATCAGTGTCATCGGCGGCGGCACGCGCAGCATTTACTGGCTGCAGATGCTGGCTGACATCATCGGCAAACCGCTGCAGTTGCACGATGGCGGTGAGGTCGGCCCGGCACTGGGCGCGGCGCGCCTGGCGCGGATGGCGGTGGATGGTGATGCGGACGTAGCGACCGCCTGTCCGCGACCACCCCTGGTGCAGTTGCTGGAACCGTGCAACGGGCGCCACGAGTACTATCTCGAGCAGCGCCAGCCGGTGTTTCGCGAACTCTACCTCCGGCTCAAGGGAATGCGTCGCGATGGCTCCTCGGCCGGTGAAGAGAGCTGCGCAGGATGAGTGCCGTTCACGCTGGTTGCATTGACGGGATGGGGAGGAAAACCTGTCAATGAAGCTGGGTGGAGCTCGCCGAAAACCAGTTGCAACAAGTGCCTGATGCAAGCGCAGCCCCGCAGCACGGGCAGCTGGCCGATCCGGCACGTTGAAGTTGGGCCGAATGTGCCCTTTGGGCAACCTGTCACTACCGACCATCCGTGGCCTGCCGCGCAGGAATCCGGTCAAAGGGGAAACGTCATGAATGTTGCAGTCGCGACGCAGAAGAGCAGCGAAAACACCGGACTCATCGTGCTGATCAGTCTGGTCGCCACGATCGGCGGCTTCCTGTTCGGTTTCGACAGTGGTGTCATCAACGGCACCGTCGAGGGCCTGCAGAAGGCCTTTCACGCAGATTCGTTCGGCACCGGTTTCAACGTCGCCTCGATGCTGCTGGGTTGCGCCGTGGGTGCGTTCTTTGCCGGACGCATGGCCGACATCTATGGCCGCCGCAGCGTGCTGATCCTCGCGGCCGGGTGTTTCATCCTTTCCGGCTGGGGCTCGGGCATCGCCGGCACCTCCACCGCCTTCGTGATCTACCGGATCATCGGTGGCCTGGCGGTGGGCGCCGCCAGCGTGATGTCGCCGGCCTACATCAGCGAAGTGTCGCCGGCGCGTTATCGCGGGCGGCTGGCCACGGTGCAGCAGATCGCGATCATCTCCGGCCTGTTTGCGGCCTTCCTCAGCAACTATGCACTGGCGGGCATCGCCGGGTCATCAGTCAAGCTGCTGTGGTGGGGTTTCGAAGCCTGGCGCTGGATGTTCTGGATCGAGATGATCCCGGCCGTGCTGTTCCTGCTGGCGCTGGCGGGTATCCCCGAGAGCCCGCGCTATCTGGTGGCCAGGGGTCGCAAGGAACAGGCGCTGCAGGTATTGGCTCGCCTCTACGGTGACGCCACCGCGCGGCTCACCTTGACCGACATCCAGGGCTCGCTGGCAGCGGATCACCGCCCGCGACTGCGCGACCTGTTCGATCAGGCTCGCCACCGGATCCGGCCGATCGTCTGGGTCGGCATCGGTCTGGCCACGTTCCAGCAACTGGTCGGCATCAACGTGGTGTTCTATTACGGCGCCGTGCTGTGGCAGGCGGTGGGTTTTTCCGAGAGCGATGCGTTGCTGATCAACGTGCTGTCCGGTGGCTTGAGCATCGGCGCCTGTGTGGTGGCATTGCTGCTGATCGATCGGATCGGGCGCAAGCCGTTGCTGTGGATCGGCTCGGCCGGCATGACGGTGACCCTGGCGGTGGTCGCCGCTGCGTTCGCCACAGCCGGCACCGGAGCCGGCGGCCAGTTGGCCTTGTCCGGGCCGATGGGGGTGCTCGCGCTGGTGGCTGCGAATGCCTACGTGGTGTTCTTCAATGTTTCCTGGGGCCCGGTGATGTGGGTGATGCTGGGCGAGATGTTTCCCAACCAGATCCGTGGCTCCGCGCTCGCCGCCGCCGGTGCGGCGCAATGGATGGCGAACTTCGCCATCACGATCACCTTCCCGATCCTGCTTGCCGGCATCGGCCTGGCTGCCGCCTATGGTATCTACGCCTTCGCCGCGCTGCTGTCGGTGGTCTTCGTGATCAGGTATGTCAGCGAGACCAACGGCAAGGAACTTGAACAGATGCAGGGCTGACAAACATGGAGGCATCCCGTCGTGATGTTTTCAAGATGCTGCTGGTGGGTGCGGCGGCCGCACCGTTATCGCTCAAGGCAGCTGCTGCCGTCGCGTGCGGCGCCGGCCACGGCGCGGCGGCTGGCTGGCGGCCCGGAATCGAGGGGCAGCGGCGCGCCGACCTTGGTGATGGCACCTATCTGAATCCCGTCGTTGCCGGCGACCACCCGGACCCGACCATCCTCAAGGATGGCAACGATTACTACATGACATTCACGCCCTTCCAGGCGTGTCCCGGCCTGGTCATCTGGCATTCCACCGATCTGCTCAACTGGACGCCGTTGACGGCGGCATTGAACAAGCCGCTGGGCAATGTCTTTGCGGTGGACCTGTGCAAATGCCGGGGCAGATATTTCATCTACATCCCTGCAGCGGCCGACGGCGGCGACTGGTCGATCCACGTGATCTGGGCCGAGCACATGGCAGGCCCATGGAGCGACCCGATCGACCTGAAGATCGCCGGCTGCATCGATCCGGGCCATGTCGTGGGCGAGGACGGCAGGCGCTATCTGTTCGTCAACGGCATTCGCATGATCCGGCTCACCGACGACGGCCTGGCCATCGACGGCACGCTCGAACATGCCTATACCCCCTGGCACTATCCGCAGGACTGGGTAGTGGAGGATTTTGCGCCCGAGGGCCCGAAACTGCTTCGCCACGGCGGCTGGTTCCATCTGATCAGTGCCGTCGGCGGCACCGCCGGTCCACCCACCAGCCACATGGTGATTGCGGCGCGATCGCGGTCGGTGCATGGCCCGTGGGAGAACTGCCCGCACAACCCGCTGGTGCGCACGACGTCGGTGGACGAGCCTTGGTGGTCGCGCGGCCATGCCAGCCTGGTCGAAGGGCCGGGCGGTGATTGGTGGATGGTGTATCACGGCTACGAAAACGGCTTCCGCACACTGGGCCGGCAAACCCTGCTGGAGCCGATGGCATGGACCGCCGGTGGCTGGTTCAAGGCCACCGGTGGTGACCTTTCGCGGCCTTTGCCGAAACCGCGCGGCGGCGCCAGCAGCCCGTCGGGGCTGGCACTTTCGGATGACTTCTCCAGCAACAAGTTCGGTGTGCAGTGGAGCCTTCACGATCCCGGCTCGACCGGCATGCAACGGGTGCGTCATGAGGCCGGCGCGCTGCACCTGGCGGCCAGTGGAACCTCGCCCGCGGACAGCTCGCCACTGGTCTGCATACCTGGCGATCGCGCCTATGTCGCGGAAGTCACCCTGGACCTTGTCGGTGATGCCGAAGGTGGCCTGCTGTTGTTCTACAACCCGAAGGCGTTCGTCGGCATTGGATTTTCGCCGTCCGCGCTGAAGACGTTCGAGTATGCCGCGGAGCTGTCGTGGATGCGTTCGCCGGTGTCAACTTCCAGCGTGCGCCTGCGCATGACCAATGACCGCAACGTGATCACATTTCACTATTCGCACGACGGCGGCAGAAGCTGGACCCTTCACGGGCTTCGCATGGAAGTTTCCGGCATCCACCACAATGTGTTCGGGGAGTTCCTCAGCCTGAGGATCGGCATCTACAGCGCGAACAGGGGCAGCATTGTGCTGCGCGACTTCACCTACCGTGCGATCGATCCGGGCTGAGCGCACGGCAGCGGCTGTCGATGAGCGAGGTCAGGCCGCTGGCGACCCGGCCCGGCAGCCGCTTTCCGGTATCGATACCCCATTTTTGCTGGCATGCAGCACAACAGGTTGGCAGCGCTTGCCGCATTCACGGTCGATCGGCGGCGGTTGCGCCGCGCGCTGCGCAGCTGATCACGGCGACAGCCACGTAGCCACGAATTCTCCCTTGTCGCCGCGTGATGGCCACCCGTCGACGCGCCGGCCAGCCGGCTCGCGCGCCCCTGACGGAATCGCGTTGACTCGTCGCAGCGGTTCGAACCGGCGCGCGAAACGACGGGTATCGCCGCTGTTTTGCGGCAAACGCAAAAGAAGAATCGTGAGTCGCGCTGGACAATTTCGTAATTGCGCCTCCGCACCCGCCACCGCAGCATGCAACGCGTAACGCACCGCCGAGACCACATGGCGTGTTTCCTCAAAGAAACGGGTGGTGCGTCCGCCAGAGTCAACCGGGGAATGCCGTTGCAGCGGGAGCCATCGTCGATGCGCTGGCCCGCAGTGAAGGTCCCGCGGTCAGCGAACCATCATCGGGAGGGGCAACAGGTGAACGAGCGATCCGGCAACAAGGTTCGGCAACAGGCGTCCGCGCATCCGCTGCGCACAGGTCTTTCGATGGCCATCGCGTTGAGCATGGCGATGCTCTATCTGCCGGCCCAGGCGTGGGCGCAGCCAGTTCCGGCTGCGGACGTCGGCAGTGGCGGCGTGGCCCAGGCCGGCCAGCCGAAGGCTGCCGACAAGAAGGTCAAGCCGGACAAGAAAAAGGACGTGACCCAACTCGGCGCGGTCGAGGTGACCGGCATCCGCGCATCTGTCGAGAAGGCGCAGGACGTCAAACGCGACGCCGACACCTTCGTTGATTCGGTATCCGCCACGGACATCGGCGCGCTGCCGGACCGCAGCGTCACTGAAACCCTGTCGCGCATTCCCGGCGTCACCATTGACCATTTTCTCTCCCAGGGCGATCCGGAACACTTCTCTGCCGAAGGCAATGGCGTGCAGGTGCGCGGCCTTACGCAGGTGCGCTCCGAATTGAATGGCCGCGACAGTTTCTCCGCCAACGGCGGACGCGCCCTCAGCTTCCAGGACGTGCCGTCGGAATTGATGTCCGGCGTCGACGTCTACAAGAACCAGACGGCCGAGATGATCGAGGGCGGCCTGGGCGGCACGGTGAACCTGCGCACCTTCATGCCCTTCGACTTCCAGGGCCAGAAGATCGCCGCTTCAGTCAGCGAGAACTATGGCGACTTCGTCAAGAAGTACAAGCCGTCCGCCTCGGTGCTCTACAGCAATCGCTGGGACACCAGCATCGGCGAAATGGGCTTCCTCGTCGATCTTGCCGATTCCCGCCTTGCCACGCGCACTGATGGCCTGTTCGTCCGTCCGTTCTTCAAGAACGCAAGCGGCATCTGGTTGCCGCGCGGTGCCGACTGGCGCACCTTGCTTTACGATCGCAAGCGCGATGGTGCCTACCTGGCTTTCCAGTGGCGTCCCAGCAACAATCTCGACTTTTACGCCACCGCGTTCCAGAGCAGGTACCACGAAGTCTGGAACGAAGATGCGATCTTCGTGAGCAACGATCCGACGCAGGTGACGGTGGACGCCAGCCAGCCGAGCCAGATCAATGGCGGCGTGTTCCAGTCAGGTCGCCTCACGCAGAGCGGCGGCATGCCGATGGGCACCGACATCCGCGCATCCAATAGCCACTCCAGGACCACGGACTTCTCCACCGGAATGAAGTGGCGGCTGGGTACGAGTACCGAAGTCACCAGTTCGTTGCAGTTCGTCAGGGCCACCACCAACAGTCTGGATTCCACGGTGTCCCTGGGCACCAATGTGCCCTACATCGACGTCGGCCTGAACGGCACCAAGCCGCCGCACATCGGCGTCGATTCCGATTTCACCGGGAACCCGGCCAATTATTACTGGGGGTTCACCATGGATCACCAGGATCAGAACTATGCGAAAGAACTGGCCTGGCGCGCCGACATTGAACACAGCTTTGCCGACGGGTTCGTGCAGGGGGTGAAGGCAGGCGTTCGTCTGACCAACCGCTATGCCAACAACATCGATACCGGCTACAACTGGATGCCCGTGTTCCAGACCTGGATGCAATATTGGGCAATACCCGGCGGTGCCATGCCCGGCCTGGACTTGAACGGCACGGTCAATAGCAGCCTGGTGCATCTGGATACGTTCAAGAACTTCTACCGGGGCGGCGCCGGGGTACCAGGTGCGTTCTATGCACCGGTACCGTCGACCGCGCTGGGCTACCCGGGCAGCTACGCGGACATCCACGACGCCGCCATTCCGTATTACATCGGCGGCGGCTATGGCGTCCCGTACCGGCCCACGCTACTCGATGCCGCACACACCAATGTTCAGCACGAAAAGACCTACGCGGCGTACGGCATGCTCGACTTCGGGGTGGACGATGCCAATCTGAGCGGCAACGTCGGACTGCGGGCGGTGAGGACCACGAATGCCGCCCAAGGCTTCCTGGTGTATCCCAACCAGGCGCTTGCTCCCTATCTGGGCACGGGCCAGTCCTCGCCCATCAACGCCCGCAACGAGTACACCGATATCCTGCCCAGCTTGAACGTGAAGTGGGAATTCGTTCCGAACGTGATCGCGCGTTTTGCCTTTTCCAAGGCGGTTGCGCGGCCGGACTTCAGCCAGATGCAGGCCTATCAGATTCTCAATGCCGCCGTGCTGTCAGGCTATACGCCGCCGCCCGGCACCACCACCCTGCCGATCGACAAGCTGACCCTGACTGGCACGTCGACCAGCAATCCGTACCTGACGCCGATGAAGGCCAACCAGTTCGATCTGTCGCTGGAGTGGTATTTCGATCAGGACCGCGGCGGCATGGCCTGGGTCAACCTGTTCCACAAGGGGCTGAGCGACTATTTCCGCAATGAGTCGCAGTTCGTGACGTATCCAGGTACCGACGGCAACAACTATCAGTATCTGATCACCCGCCCGGTGAACATAGGCAAGGCGACGATCGATGGCGCGGAAATCGGCTGGAATCAGTTCTTCGATTTCCTGCCGATCAAGGGCTTCGGCATGTCGGCCAACTACACCTACGTCCGGAGCAGGACCCATGTACCGAACGACACGACGGCGGTGCCGGTGGATACGGACGGCTCCGGCTACGGCAGCCTCCCCGCGGATGGCCTGTCGAGGGATTCCCTCAATGTCGCCGGCTTCTACGAGCACGGTCCGTGGCAAATCCGGCTGGCCTACAACTGGCGCAGCCAGTATCTGCTGTCGATCGGCCCGAATGGCTACAACGGTACCGACAACAACATTCCGTGGAAGCTGCCGGTATTCGCCGATGCCTACGGACAACTTGACGGTTCGCTCTTCTACTCGTTCAACGAGCACGTGAAGCTTGGCCTGGAGATGAACAACCTCAACAAGGCCGAACAGCGCACGATCATGTACCAGAATGCATCGGGCAAGCACATCACTTCTTGGTACGTGAACGACACCCGTTATGCGCTGACGCTGCGCGTGGCGTTCTGATCGTGCAGTGCCTGAGCCGTCGATGGGGGTTCCGGCATGGGGCAAGGCATCCGGCGTTGGGTGCCTTGTTGAGCGCCAGAAAGAACTCGCCGCGGTCCGGCATGCTCAGCGCGTAGGCCGGGATGGCGGCAAGGGCGAGAAAGCGTTCTGCGGCATGTCGGGAAACATCGGCGCCATTCTCAAATGATCCTGATGGAAGAGTGCGGGCAGAGCATGAACCGTCGCATGTTCCGACGGTTCACCCGGCACGCAAGAGGGAAGCGCAATGAAGCGATTCATGCTTGGCGTGATCTGCGCGCTGGTGTGCCAGGTGGCTGCCGCATCCGTCGTGGTGAAGGAAATCAGCTACCGGGGCGACGATGGCGGCGCCGTGCCCTCGTCCATGCAATACCGCAATCCGGTATTGACGGGCTTCTACCCCGATCCATCCGTCATCCGGGTCGGTGATGATTTCTACCTGGTCAACTCGACGTTCGGCTACTTTCCCGGGCTTCCCGTCTTTCACAGTCGGGACCTGGTCGACTGGACGCAGCTCGGCAACGCGATCGACCGCCCCGACCAGATCGATTACGGCCACGGCGAATTGACCGGTGGCCTGTTCGCCGCCTCGATCAGCCACCACGGCGACACGTTCTACATCACGAACACCTGCTTCTATTGCGACAAGGGCAATTACCTCGTCACCGCGAAGCATCCCGCCGGGCCGTGGTCGAAGCCCGCCTGGCTGGGATTCGAAGGGATCGATCCTTCGCTGTTCTTCGACCAGGACGGCACCGCGTGGGTGGTGAACAACGGCATGCCTGAAGGCAAGCTTCGCTACGAAGGGCATCGCGCGATCTGGATCCAGCAATTCGACCTGGCCTCGATGAAGATGATCGGGCCGCGCAAGGTGCTGGTGGATGGCGGCGTGAATCCTGCCATCCAACCGCAATATGTCGAGGGCCCGCATCTGTTTCGGCATGGCGGCTACTACTACCTGAGCACCGCCGAGGGTGGCACCGGCGAGCAGCATGCCGAGACGATTTATCGCAGCCGCAAGGTCACCGGTCCTTACGTGCCGGGGGATGGCAATCCGATCCTGACCCAGCGCGACCTCGCACCCGACCGGCCGCATCCGGTGACGTCGACGGGGCGCGCGCAGCTGGTCGAGTTGCGGGACGGCACCTGGTGGGCGGTATTCCTGGGAACGAGACCGTATCGCGGTAACCAGTACAACCTGGGTCGCGAGACCTTTCTGCTGCCGGTGACATGGCGCGATGGCTGGCCGGTGATCCTGCCGCATGGCAAGTCGGTTCCCCTGGTGGAACAGCGACCCGACTTGCCGCGCGCAGCCCAAGCGGTGCCGATGAGCGGGCCTTTCCATTGGACCGAGCGCTTCCGTGCGCCGAGCTTGCCGATGCAGTGGATGACGCTGCACCCCCCACGCACGTCCTGGTATGCCACCGGCAGTGAAGGCCTTCGCATCCAGCCGTCGGCGGTGCCGTTGGGCGACGACACCTCCGCCCAGCCTGCCTATGTCGCGCATCGGCTGCAGCATCACCGGGCCACGATCGATGCCCGCTTCGACGTGCGCGGGATGAAGCTCGGCGAACAGGCGGGACTCGCCGTGTTGCAAAACGAAACCCACTACTATGCGGCGGGCATCGTCCGCCACGAGTCGGGCGACGTGCTGGAGTTGTACAGGCGCGCGAGCCAGCGCGACCCGCTTGCGGGTGTAGCGCTCAGCCATGTCGACTTGCCCGGCAAGACCATCGCTGTCTCCATCCGTTTCAAGGTGGATGGTCCACGCCTGGATGTCTTCTACGCCGTCAACGCAGGCAGCTGGCACGTCCTGCAGCGCGGGCTGGATGCCAGCCTGCTCAGCGCCGCAAGGGCGGGTGGTTTCACCGGCGCCACGTTTGGTCCCTACGCCTGTCTGCAAGCAACGGGCAGCGCCGGCTTGCAGAAGACCCGGGGTCATTGAGCCATGCCGCCGATGAGCCGCATCGGAGCCACGTTGCTCATTTGTTGGCCTTCGGCCTGCGCGCAGGCCAGATCGCGAGCGTGGTGAATTGCCGGACACATCCGTTGATGTCGTGCCCGGGGACACCCGCGATGGGGGTCGCAAACAAGACAGGTTGACCCGGTGGAACGTGCAGCCAGTGGCGGACGTCCGAGGGGCGCAAACGGCAGCCTGTTGCGGCAGGCGCAAAAGAAGAAACGTCAGGCAATCTGGCTGATTTCGTAATTGCATCTGCGCGCCTGCAACCGGAGCATGCAGCTTGCATCGTTCAGATCGCGTGGCGCATTTCAGGACAAGGCAGGGCGCGCGCATGGGCAAGCCATCCCGGGCGCGCGGTAGTCACCCAGGCCGTCGCTGGCGAGCGGAGCGTCGTGCGGAAGCGCTGAGGTCAGCAAAAAGTCGTTGGAGGGGAGTCAAGTGAAGACTGGTTCGGCAACTGCTCGTCAGAACATGCATGCGCACTCATGGCGCTGACGAAATGATGCGCCTGCCAGGCCCGACCGCCATTCTCCGCCGGGTTTCCCGCGGCCTGCTGCTGCTCTGCCTGTTTGCATCAGTGCCAGCCGCTGCGCAGAACGTTTCCTACGCCTGGCACAACGTGCGCATCGGTGGTGGCGGTTACGTCAGCGGGCTGGTGTTTCATCCGACGGAGAAGGGTCTCTACTACGCCCGCACCGACGTCGGCGGCGCCTACCGCTGGGACGCCGCCGCCGCGCACTGGGTGCCGCTGACCGACTGGATCAGCGCGAACGATCACAACCTGATGGGCATCGACAGCCTGGCGCTTGATCCTGCCGACCCCGACTGGCTGTATCTCGCGGCGGGCACCTACACCGTGCCGCAGGCGGGTCATGCCGCGATCCTTCGCTCGCATGATCGCGGCAGGAAGTTCGAGCGATTCGACCTGCCGTTCCCGCTCGGCGGCAACGAGCTGGGCCGCGGCAATGGCGAGCGGTTGGCGGTGGATCCGCACGATGGCGGCATCCTGTTTCTCGGCTCGCGCACCGCGGGGCTGTGGCGCAGCGCCGATCACGCCGCGCACTGGTCGCAGGTGGCCAGCTTTCCGGCGGTGGCGACGTCGCCGGGCGCCACGGCGAGCAACAGCTGGCGGCGACAGCCGATCGGCATCGTGTTCGTGGTATTCGATCCGGCCAGTGGCGCAAAGGGTCGGCCGACGCAGGTCCTTTATGCCGGCGTTTCCACGCGCGCGACCAGCCTGTTCCGTTCGACCGATGGCGGCGCGCACTGGAGCGCGGTGCCCGGTCAGCCGATCGGCCTGCGTCCGAACCACATGACGCGCGGCGCCGATGGCAACTACTACCTGACCTACGGCGACGAGCCAGGGCCGGACCAGATGCACGATGGCGCCGTGTGGAAGTTCAGCCCGACCGATGGGCGCTGGACCGACATCACGCCGATCCCGCGCAACGGCACGCCGAGCGGCTTCGGCTGGGGCGATGTCGCCGTCGACGCGAACGACCCGAACCTCCTGATGGCCACCACGTTCTGCCATTACACGCCCTACGACGAGATTTACCGCAGCACCGATGGCGGCCGGCACTGGGCCGCGGTATTCCCGCGCTCATCGTTCGACCACGCGAATGCGCCGTGGACGCGCGACGCCCATCCACACTGGATGAGCGACATCGCGATCGACCCGTTCGATCCGGATCACGTGCTGTTCGTCACCGGCTACGGCGTGTGGGCCTCGCGCAACATGCGCGCGTTCGATCATGGCGGCACCGTGGACTGGTGGTTCCAGGACAGCGGCCTGGAGGAAACCGTTGCGCTGGGCCTGGCCAGTCCGTCCGCGGGCGCGCATCTGCTCAGCGCGCTCGGCGACCTCGATGGCTTCCGCCATGACGATCTCGACGTCGCACCGCTGCAGTTCACCGCGCCACCGCGTTATGCGAACGCGGAAAGCATCGACGTCGCGGCGCTGGCTCCGCTGCGCGTCGTGCGCAGCGGAATCATTCGCGGCGCGGGCCAGGCAGTGCGCGCTGCCTATTCGCTGGATGGTGCGCAAACGTGGCAGGCGTTCGCCAGCGAACCGGGCGGGCAGGGTGGTGGCAGCATCGCCATCGCTGCCGACGGCAACACCGTGTTGTGGTCTCCGCTGGACGCGGGTACCGCCTACCTCACTCGCGACTGGGGCAAGCACTGGCTTGCTGCCAGCGGCGTGCCCAGGGTGGTTCGGGTGCTGGCCGACCGGGTCGATCCGCAGCGCTTCTATGCGCAGGACCTGGCAGGCGGCGGCCTGTTGGTCAGCCACGACGGCGGCCAGCAGTTCAAGCCGATCGGTGGCGCGCTCGGCCGCATCGCGAAGAAATCGCACCAACCCTGGTATGGCCCGAACACGGTGCAGTTGCATGCCGTGCCGGGGCAGGCTGGCGGATTGTTTCTGGCCAGCAGTTTCGATGGCCTGATCCGCGGCAACGACGAGGGTCACGTGCAGTGGAAGAGCGGCGTGATCCAGGCCGCCGATTCGCTGGGCTTCGGCAAGGCGGCGCCCGACCTGCCCGGTCCGACCCTGTTCCTCGCCGGCAAGCTGGGCGGCCAGAGTGGCCTGTTCCTTTCCATCGACGGTGGCCACCGCTGGCTGCGCATCAACGACGATGCACACCAGTACGGCGGCATCTCCCACGTCACCGGCGACCCGCGGGTGTTCGGCCGGGTGTACTTCGCCGGTCGCGGTCGCGGCGTTTTTTACGGCGATCTGGCCGTGTCCGGGGCCGCTGCCAGCAAGGCTTCCCTACCGAAGGAAACGCCATGAGTCGCGTCCGCAAGGTTTCATCCCTCGTCTGTTTCCTCGTCGCGGCGTTGCTCGCGGCGCCACTGGCTGCGCAGGCACGCATCGAACTCCCGCAGGTGTTCGGCGACGGTGCCGTCGTGCAACGTGACCAGCCGATGCGCATATGGGGCTGGAGCGCACCGGCCGCACACTTGCAGGTGCAGTTCGACCACAGCAAGACGGCTGTCACCGCCGATGCCGAAGGTCGCTGGTCGGTGGTGCTGCCTGCCCACGCGGCCGGCGGTCCGTTCGAACTGAGCGTGCGCAGCGGCAAGGACGAGACGGTGTCGCACGACCTGCTGGTCGGCGATGTGTATCTCGCCTCCGGCCAGTCGAACATGGAGTTCGAGTTGTACAAGGCAGGCAATGCCGCCGCCGCGATTGCACACGCCACTGATGGCGCGATCCGCCAGATCAAGATTCCCGACAGCTGGAGCGTGCGGCCGGTCGAGCACCTGCCGGCCAGTCATTGGGTGGCCGCCTCGCCGGCGACGGCGGGCCAGTTCTCGGCGGTGGCGTATTTCTTCGCCCGCGAGATCCGCGCCGACCAGCACGTGCCGATCGGCATCATCAACGACAACTGGGGTGGCAGCCGGATCGAGCCGTGGATGGACGCCACCACCGCTGGGGTGGCGCCAGAGGCGATCGAAGCGCGCATCCACCGCGAAGACGGCGCGCAGGCGAAGCTGCTGGCAGCGACCCGGCAGGTGCTTGCGCGCTGGCCATCGGTGCTGGGCGTCACCGCGGCCCCATCGGGCCAGGCGCGCTATGCCGCCGCCGATCTCGACGAACACGGCTGGGTGCCGATCGCGGTGCCATCGCTGTGGGAGTCCGCCGGCTACGAAGGCATGGACGGCGTGGCCTGGTATCGCACTCACTTCCAGCTCAGTGCCGCCGAGGCGGCGAAGGGCGTGACGCTGGAGCTGGGCATGATCGACGACTCCGACGTCACCTGGGTCAACGGCCGTTTGGTCGGGCACATCGACGATGGCTGGAATCGCCCGCGGCATTACCGCGTGCCCGCGTCGGCATTGCACGCGGGGCGCAACACGCTGGCGATCCGGGTCGACGACCTGGGCGCCGGTGGCGGCGTGTATGGCGAACCGTCAGACCTGGCGATCCGGCCGGATGGCGGCCGGCGCCGGGCTTTCGCCGGGCCCTGGCTGTTCCGTCCCGAGGCCGTGCGCCTGGTTCCTGTCGAAAACAGGAACCAGATCCCCACCTTGCTCTACAACAAGATGATCCACCCGCTGTTGCCGCTGGCGATCCGCGGGGTGCTCTGGTACCAGGGCGAGGCCAATGCGGCCGACGCGGACGCCTTCGTCTATCGCGACCAGTTCAAGGCGCTGATTCGCCAGTGGCGGCACGATTTCCAGCAGCCGGACCTGCCGTTCCTGTGGGTGCAACTGGCCAACTTCAGGCAGGGCACCGACACCGCCACCACCAGTGGCTGGGCGATGCTGCGCGAGTCGCAGTCCGCCGCGCTGGCGCTGCCGCACACGGCGCAGGCGGTGACCATCGACGTGGGCGACCCGGACACGATCCATCCCACCAACAAGCAGGCCGTTGGCCACCGGCTGGCGCTGGCCGCGCGCCAGGTGATCTATGGCGAGTCGCTGGTGTACAGCGGTCCGCTGTACCGCGCGATGACGGTCGAGGGCCATGCGATCCGGCTGCACTTCGTCACGGCCGGCAGTGCGCTGCGGGTACGCGGCGAGGCGCTGGCGGGCTTCACCATCGCCGGCGCCGACCGGCACTTCCACCCGGCCCGGGCGCGCATCGACGGCGATGACGTGGTGGTGCAGGCGGCCGACGTCGACGCACCCGTCGCGGTGCGCTACGGCTGGAGCGAAAACCCCGCCGACGCCAATCTGCTCAACGCCGCCGGCCTGCCCGCGTCGCCGTTCCGTACCGATACCTGGTGACCAGGACATGCCGATGACCTCCTTGTTCCGCCGCCTGCTGTCCGCGCTGTTTGCCATCGTCCTCGCCGGCAACGGCCTCGCCCATGCCACCACGCCGCTACCGAAGATCGTCAGTGCGCACGGCCGTCACGCGCTGCTGGTGGACGGCAAGCCCTACCTCATCCTCGGCGCCCAGGTGAACAATTCCAGCGCGTGGCCGGCGATGCTGCCGCAGGTGTGGCCGGCGATCGAGGCGATCCACGCCAACACCGTGCAGGTGCCGATCGCGTGGGAGCAGATCGAGCCGGTCGAAGGCAAGTTCGATTTCAGCTTCCTGGATACGCTGGTGAGTCAGGCGCGCGAGCACCACGTGCGACTGGTGCTGCTGTGGTTCGCCAGCTGGAAGAACAACGGCCCGAACTATGCCCCGGCCTGGGTCAAGCTGGACAACCGGCGCTACCCGCGCGTGCTGAAAAAGGACGGCAGCTCGCTCAATTCGCTGTCGCCGTTCGGCGCCAATACGCTGGCCGCCGACCGCGCTGCGTTCGTGGCGCTGATGACGCACCTGCGTCAGCTCGATGGCGAGCGCCACACCGTGATCATGATGCAGGTGGAAAACGAGTCGGGCACCTACGGCACCGACCGCGACTACTCCGCCGCGGGCGACAGTTTGCTGCAGTCGCCGGTGCCGGCGGCGGTGTTGCGCAAGACCGGAAAATCGGCCGGCACGTGGGCGCAGGTGTTTGGCAAGGATGCGGCCGAGTATTCCTTTGCCTGGGCGATTGCGCACTACATCGATCAGGTCGCTGCCGCCGGCAAGGCCGTCTACGACCTGCCGATGTACGCAAACGCGGCCCTGCGCGATCCGCTCGCACCCGGCCCGCCCGGCAGCTATTCGAGCGGCGGCCCCACCGACAACGTGCTCGACATCTGGCGCGCGGCGGCGCCGTCGCTGGACCTGCTGGCGCCGGACATCTACATGCGCGAAGACGCCAAATACAGCGCGGTGCTGCAGCGCTACAGCCGTTCCGACAACCCGCTACTGGTGGGCGAGACCGGCAACGACACTGCCTATGCGCGCTACGTGTTCGCTGCGCTGGGCCACCAGGCGATCGGCTTCTCGCCGTTCGGCATGGATTACACCGGGTATTCGAACTGGCCCTTGGGTGCGCGGGCGATCGACGCGGATACGATCCAGCCGTTCGCCGCCAACTACGCGCTGATCGCACCGATGCAAAGCCTGCTCGCCGGACTGAGCTTCGAGGGCAAGCTGTGGGGTGTTTCCGAGCCGGACGACACGCACGAAGCGACGCTGGACCTGGGTGACTGGCGCGTGCACGTCGGTTACGGCCAGCCGCCGTTCGGCATGGAACCGCCCAAGGGCAATCCGAACAGGCTGGGCGGTGTATTGATCGCCCAGCTTGGCAAGAACGAATACCTGGTCACCGGCTACCACGCGCGGGTCAACTTCATGCCGCCGAAGGGTCACGACGGCGAGCACTTCCTGTTCGAGCGGGTGGAGGAAGGCCATTACGACGCCCATGGCCAATGGCAGTTCCTGCGCGTGTGGAACGGCGACCAGACCGACTACGGACTCAACTTCACCGGCCAGCCGCAGGTATTGCGGGTCAAGCTGGCAACGTACTAGGGGATGTACCGCATGCGCTTCAAACCACTTTGCCTGACCCTGCCGCTCTGCCTCGGCGTGAGCTGCTTCGTGCAGGCCGCCACGCCCGTCTCCACCGACCTGCTCGCGGATTCGCCGGCTATCGAGCACCGCGTCGACGCGATGCTCGCCAAGCTGAGCCTGACCCAGAAAGTCGAGCTGATCGGTGGTGAGGACAACATGTTCATCCGCGCCGAACCATCGATCGGACTGCCCCGCCTGCAGATGTCGGATGGGCCGTTCGGGGTGCGCTCGGTGGGACCGTCGACGGCCTATATGGCCGGTGTCGGGCTGGCCGCTTCGTGGGACCCGGCGCTGGCGCAGCGGGTGGGTGAGGCGATGGGGCGTGATGCGCGCGCCCGCGGGGTGAACTTCTTCCTCGGCCCGGGCGCGAATACCCATCGCGCGCCTCAGAACGGCCGCAACATGGAGTACTACAGCGAGGATCCGTTCCTCGCCGGCAGCATGGCGGTCGGCTTCATCGACGGCATCCAGAGCCAGGGCGTGGTGGCCACGATCAAGCATTTTGTGGCGAACGACTCCGAATACGACCGCCGTCACCTCGACACGATCATCGACGAGCGCACCCTGCACGAGATCTATCTGCGCGCCTTCGAGATGGCGGTGAAGGATGCGCACGTCGGTGCGGTGATGAGCAGCTACAACCTGGTCAACGGCGACTATCTAAGCGAGAACCACCCGATCAGCCACGACATCCTCAAGCAGGACTGGGGCTTCAACGGCATCTTCATGTCCGACTGGGGCGCCGCCCACGACGGCGTCAAGTCGTTCAATGCCGGCCTCGATCTGGAGATGCCCTCGGCCGACGCGATGTCGCCGCAACGGCTGTTGCCGCTGCTGCAGGACGGCAAGTTGTCGCGCGCCGTGCTCGACGACAAGGTGCGCCGCATCCTGCGCACGGCGGTGCGCTTCGGCTTCCTCGACCGCCCGCAGAAGGAACTGTCGCAGCCGTTGTTCAGTCTTGCCAGCGACGCGGTCGCGCTGCAGTCCGCCCGCGAGGGTTTGGTGCTGCTGAAGAACGCACATCACGTGCTGCCGCTGGATGCCTCAACGATCAAAACGATTGCGGTGATCGGACCGAATGCCTTTCCCGCGATCAGCAGCGCCGGCGGCAGTTCGCACGTCGACACGTTCGAGGCGCAAAGCGTGCTCAGCGGCATCACCCATCAGCTCGGCGACAAGGTGCGCGTGCTGTACAGCCGCGGCCTGCCGACACCGGACGAGGTATTCAAGCAGTCGAGCTTCGTCGGCCCGGATGGCGGCAAGGGCCTGCTGCGGCAGACCTTCGCCAACGCCGACTTCCAGGGCAAGCCCAGGGCAAGCTCCACCGACGAACACGTCGACCAGTGGAAGCCGGAGCTGTGGACCACCCCGGCCACCGAGCGGCAGAGCATCCGCTGGAGTGGCAGCTTCGTGCCCAGCCACAGCGGCAAGTATCTGTTCCTCACCGCGGCAGCGAGCCAGGACACCTATCGACTGCTGGTGAATGGCCAGCCGGTGATCAGCCAGCCAAAGCGTGAAGGCCAGGCGCCGTTGTACGTCACCCTCGACCTGGTTGCCGGCAAGCCGGTGTCGCTCCGTCTCGATTACCAGCCGGATGTCAGCTACAGCCGCATGGGCCTGGGCGTGATCGCGCTGGACGAGCTGATTTCGCCGGACGCGAAAAAGATGGCGGCGATGGCGGACGCGGCGGTGGTCGCGGTCGGCTTCGATCCCACCTCCGAGAGCGAGGCGTTCGATCGTACCTTCCAGCTGCCATGGGGCCAGGAGGCGCTGATCGAGGCGGTGGCCGAAGTGAACAAGAAGACCATCGTCACCGTGAACTCCGGCGACGCCTATGCCACCGATGGCTGGCTGGACCAGGTGCCGGCACTGCTGCAGAGCTGGTATCCCGGTCAGGAAGGTGGTCGTGCGATCGCCGAGGTGCTGTTCGGTGCGCACGTGCCGGAAGGCAAGTTGCCGATCAGTTTTGATCGTGAGTGGAAGGACAATCCCACCCATGATTTCTACGATGCACCACCGCATCCCGCCGGCACGAATCCCACCGTGAAATACGGCGAGGGCGTGTTCCTTGGTTATCGCTGGTATACGACGTATCCCGACAAGCCGCAGCCATTGTTCGCGTTCGGCTACGGGCTTTCGTACACGAGCTTCGCCTTCAGCAAGCTCAGCGTGTCGCCGACCTCGACGAAGGTGGGCGACACGGTCACCGTTTCGTTCGACGTGACCAACACCGGCGCGCGTGACGGCGCCGAAGTGGCCCAGGTCTACGTGGGTGATCCTTCGGCGAAGCTGGCCCGGCCCGCGCGCGAGCTGAAGGCGTTCCGCAAGGTGAGGCTGAGGCCGGGTCAGAGCAAGCACATCAGCCTGACCCTGGATCGACGTTCGTTTGCCTACTACGACGTCGCCAGGCATGGCTGGCAGGTCGATCCGGGTCGCTTCACCGTCTATGTCGGTGACGCCTCCAACCACACACCGCTGTCAGCCAGCCTGACGCTGGGAGACCGAATCATGCAACGCACTCACATGAAGATGCTGGCTGCTGGGCTGACCGTCGCGCTGATCTCGGGTTGCAGCAGCCATGCCGATCCCGCCAAGGCCGCCGCGCCGGCCAGTGCCGGTGCCACGAAGGCCGCCTTCCAGCAGATTGCGGATGGGGTGATTGTCGATGTCGCTGGTGCGGCGAAGCAGGTGCGCCTGCAGGTGGTCAGCGGCACGATCATCCACGTGACCGCGATCCCGGCTGGGTCGTTCGATCTGCCCAAAAGCCTGATGGCGGTAAAGACCGGTGGCGATCCGCACTTCAGCGTTAGTACCGAGCCAGGCCATGTGCTGTTGAAGACGGCCGAGCTGACCGCCGACGTGGCGACGGATACCGGGGCGGTGAAATTTCTCGGCAAGGACGGCAAGCTGATTCTCGCCGAGCAGCCGAAGGGACGTAGCTTCACCCCGGTGACCGTGCAGAAACAGTCGTTCTACGCGGTGCGTCAGAAATTTGCCTCACCCGACGATGAGGCGTTCTACGGTCTGGGCCAGCACCAGAACGGCACCATGAACTACAAGGGCAAGGACGTCGAGCTGGCCCAGCACAACATGGACATCGGCATTCCGTTCGTGGTCTCCAGCCGCAACTACGGCCTGCTGTGGGACAACAACTCGATCACCCGTTTCGGCGATCCGCGTCCGTACCAGATGATCGACCAGCAGCTGAAGCTGTTCGATGCCGACGGCAAGCCCGGCGGCTTCACCGCGAGCTACTACGTTGACGGCAAGCTCAAGCTCAGTCGCGACGAGTCCGCGGTCAATTACCAGTACATCAGGGATCTCAAGCGCTGGCCCGCGCAGCTCACCGATGCCAAGGGCATCACCGGCGGTCCGGGCCAGACGGTGGAGTGGAAGGGTTCGGTGGCATCCGACGTGGCCGGCCTGCACAAGTTCCGGCTATATGTGAGCGGGTATTTCAAGTTGTATGTCGACGGCAAGCTGGTGCTGGATGACTGGCGGCAGAACTGGAACCCCTGGTACCGCGACTTCTTCGTGCCGATGAAGCCCGGCGAGAAGCACGCGATCCGCATCGACTGGACGCCGCAGTCGGGCTACATCGCGCTCGATCATCAGGACCCGCTGCCGGCCGCCGAGCAGAACGAACTGTCGCTGTCATCCGAGCTGGGCCACGCCGTCGACTACTACTTCATCGACGGCACCCATCTGGACGACGTCATCGCCGGCTATCGCGAGGTCACCGGCAAGGCGGTGCTGCTGCCGCGCTGGGCCTACGGGTTCTGGCAGAGCCGTGATCACTATGAAACCCAGGCGCAGCTGCTCGGCGTGCTGAAGCGCTATCGCGAGCTCAAGCTGCCGCTGGACAACATCGTGCAGGACTGGCGCTACTGGAAGGACGACGCCTGGGGCTCGCACCGGTTCGACAAATCGCGCTATCCCGACCCGAAGGCGATGATCGACCAGGTGCATGCCGAGCACGCGAACCTGATGATCTCGGTGTGGCCGAAGTTCTACCCGACCACGAAGAATTACCAGGAGCTCGATGCGAAGGGCGCGATGTACCGGCGCAATGTCGAGCTCGGCACCAGGGACTGGGTCGGCCCGGGCTACCTCAATTCGTTCTACGACCCGTATTCCGAAGCCGGGCGCCAGATCTACTGGCGGCAGATCCGCGAGAACCTGGCTGACCTCGGCATCGATGCATGGTGGATGGACGCCACCGAGCCGGACATCACCTCCAACACCAGCATCGCCGAGCGCAAGCTGCTGATGGGGCCGACCGCGATGGGCCCCGGCGCGGCGTTCTTCAACTCCTATTCGCTGATGACCACCGGCGCGGTCTACCAGGGCAGCCGCCAGAGTTACCCGGACAAGCGCGTGTTCATTCTCACCCGCTCGATGTTCGCCGGCGAGCAGCGCAACGCGGCAGCGGGCTGGAGCGGCGACGTGGTGGCGCGCTGGAGCAACCTGCGCGACCAGATCTCCGCCGGCATCAATTTCTCGCTGTCCGGCGTGCCGAACTGGACCACCGATATTGGTGGTTACGCCCTCGAAGACCGCTACATGAAACCGGCCGCGAAAGACCTGAAGGAGTGGCGCGAACTCAACCTGCGCTGGTTCCAGTTCGGCAGCTTCATGCCGTTGTTCCGCTCGCACGGGCAGGGCGTCAATCGCGAGATCTACAACCTCGCTCCGGTCGATTCGGAGGTCTACAACGCGCTGGCGTGGTACGACAAGTTGCGCTATCGCCTGCTGCCCTACATCTACACGCTGGCGTCCAACACGTACTTCAAGGACGGCACGATCATGCGCGGCCTGGTGATGGACTTCCCGAACGACGCGAAGGTGCGCGAGATCGACGACGAGTACCTGTTCGGCCCGGCCTTCCTGGTGGCGCCGGTGACCACCTACCAGGCACGCAGCCGCGCGGTCTACCTGCCGGCTGGCACCGCCTGGTACGACTTCTACACCGGCCAGCGCCACGACGGCGGCAACACGATCCAGGCCGACGCACCGCTGGCGCGAATGCCGCTGTTCGTGCGCGCCGGTGCGATCGTGCCCACCGGTCCGGCGATCCAGTACAGCAACGAAAAGCCCGATGCGCCAATCACCCTGATCATCTACACCGGTGCCGATGGCAAGTTCTCGCTGTATGACGACCAGGGCACCACCTACGACTACGAACACGGCGCGTATGCGCGCATCCCGCTCGGCTACAACGATGCCAGCGGCACGCTGACCATCGGCCCGCGCGAGGGCAGCTATCCGGGCATGCCGGCGCACCGTCGCTTCGACATCCGCTGGATCTCCGGGCCCACGCCGACCGCCACCGATTTCGACGCCGCACCCGCGCAAAGCGTCGACTACAGCGGCGCGGCGATTACCGTGCACAGGGACAAGCCGGTTCGATGAACGACAGCGCAGCACAACCGGAATTGATCGGCCTGGACTGGGGTACAACCAGCCTGCGCGCCTACCTGCTCGACGAGCAGGGCGGCATGCTGGAAACGCGTGCGCGCGGCTGGGGTATCCGCCGCCTGCCGCCGGGCGGTTCCGATGCGGCCGGCGTCAATACGGCCGGCTTCAATACAGCATTGGATGATGTGCTGGCCGGTTGGCCGGTGTGCCCGCTGCTGGCTTCGGGCATGGTCGGCAGCCGCGATGGGTGGCGCGAGGTTCCATACGTCGACCTGCCTGCCAGCCTCGACGCGGTGGCGCGTGCGTTGAGTCATGTCGACAGCGCCAGCGGCCGGCGAGTGCACCTGATTCCGGGGCTGCGCCACCGCGCCAGCGCCGACGTGATGCGTGGCGAAGAGACCGAGATTTTCGGCGCGCTCGCCTTGCAGCCGGCACTGGCGGCGCGCTCGGCGCTGCTGCTGCCGGGTACCCACAGCAAGTGGGTCAGCGTACGCAACGGCCGCGTGGTGGATTTCGCCACCAGCATGACCGGCGAGCTGTACGCGGCGGTGCGTCACCACACCATCCTCGGTGCCGGCCTCGGTGCGGAAGATCCGCCGGTCGACCACGAGGCGTTCCTGCGCGGCGTGGTGGCTGCACGCGACAGCGGCGCAGCCGGGGCGTTGAGCCGGTTGTTCTCCGCCCGTGCGTTGATGCTGGCCGGACGGCTCGCGCAACTGGCGGTGCCCGACTATCTGTCCGGTCTGCTGATCGGCGAGGAGTTGCGTGCGGCGCTCGCGGCCGGCTGGATCGATTCCGCCACACCGCTGCAGCTGATCGGCAACGCGCCGCTGTGCCGTCGTTACGCTGCCGCGGCAAGCTGCTTCGAACTGGGGATGGCGCTGCCGCCGCCGGGCGCTGCCGCGCTGGGCCTGTGGCAGATCGCGCGCAGCGCCGGAATCACCGCAGCTGCGTTGCCGCATCCACGCGTGAATGGAGCCAACTCGTGATCGATCGGTGGCTGCAACCGTTGCCGCTCATCGCGATCCTGCGCGGGCTGACACCGGGCGAGGCGGTCGCCATCGGCACGGCGATCGCCGACGCCGGCTTCCGCATCCTGGAGGTACCGCTCAATTCGCCCGATCCGCTGGCCAGCATCCGCCTGTTGCAGCAGCACCTGGGCGAGCGCTGCCTGATCGGTGCCGGCACCGTGATGACCCCCGTGCAGGTCGACGAGGTCGCCGCCGCCGGTGGCCGCCTGATCGTGATGCCGCACGCCGACACTGCGGTGATCGCCGCCGCCAGGCGTGCCGGCCTGCTGTGCACACCCGGCGTGGCCACGCCGACCGAGGCGTTCGCCGCGCTGGCGGCTGGCGCCGATGCGCTGAAGATGTTTCCCGCCGAGCAGTTGGGCCCGGCCGTGATCAAGGCCTGGTGCGCGGTGCTGCCGCCGGGACTGGCATTGCTGCCGGTGGGCGGCGTCACGCCGGACAACATGGGGCCGTACGTGACGGCCGGTGCCAGCGGCTTCGGCATTGGCTCGGCGCTGTACGCGCCCGGTCGCGCGGTCGCCGAAGTGGCCAGCCGCGCGCGCGCGTTCGCGCAGGCGTGGGCGGCGTTGCAGGCGCGAGGCACGCCATGAAGATCACCGCACTGACCACCTTCCTGTTGCCACCGCGCTGGCTGTTCCTGCGCATCGACACCGACGCCGGCGTCAGCGGCTGGGGCGAGCCGGTGATCGAGGGCCACGCGCATACGGTGGCCGCCGCCGTCGATGAACTGGCCGATTATCTGGTCGGCAAGGACCCGCGCCACATCGAGGACCATTGGAACGTGATGTATCGCGGCGCCTTCTACCGCGGCGGTCCGATCCTGATGAGCGCGATCGCCGGCATCGACCAGGCGCTGTGGGACATCAAGGGCAAAGATTTGAACGTGCCGGTGCACGCGCTGCTGGGTGGGCCGGTGCGCGAGCGCATCCGCATCTATTCGTGGATCGGCGGTGATCGCCCGGCGGATACCGCGCAGGCCGCCAGCGACGCGGTGGCGCGCGGCTTCACCGCGATCAAGATGAATGCCAGCGAGGAACTGCAGTACGTCGACAGTCACGCGAAGGTCGAGCGCGTGCTGGAGAACGTGCAGGCGGTGCGCGATGCGGTCGGTCAGCACATCGGCCTGGGTCTGGATTTCCATGGTCGCGTGCACAAGCCAATGGCCAAGGTGCTGATGCGCGAGCTGGCCCCGTACAAGTTGATGTTCATCGAGGAGCCGGTGCTGTCCGAGCACCTGGAATGCCTGCCCGAACTGGCCGCGATCTCGCCGGCACCGATTGCGCTGGGCGAGCGCCTGTATTCGCGCTACGACTTCAAGCGCGTGCTGCAGATCGGCGGTGTCGACATCATCCAGCCCGATCCCTCGCACGCCGGCGGCATCACCGAGACACGCAAGATCGCGGCGATGGCCGAGGCGTACGACGTGGCGCTGGCGCTGCATTGCCCGCTCGGCCCGATCGCACTGGCGGCCAACCTGCAACTGGACGCGGTCTGCCACAACGCGTTCATCCAGGAGCAGAGTCTGGGCATCCATTACAACGCCGCCAACGACCTGCTTGATTACGTCAGCGACCGCAGCGTGTTCGCCTACGAGGAAGGTTTCGTGCGCATTCCGGATGGCCCGGGCCTGGGCATCACGGTGAACCAGGCTTACGTCGACGAGCGGGCTGCCGTCGGCCATCGCTGGCGCAATCCGCTGTGGCGGCACGACGACGGCAGCGTGGCGGAGTGGTGAGCGCGATGACGATGTACGCCAGCTATCCCAGCCTCGCCGGTCGCACGGTGCTGGTCACCGGCGGTGCCAGCGGCATCGGCGCAGCTTTCGTCGAACACTTCGCCCGGCAGGGTGCGAAAGTGGCCTTCCTCGATGTGGATGTCGCCGCGGCGCAGGCGTTTCTCGACGGCCTCACCGAGGTGGCGCAGCCGCCGCTGTTCATCGCCTGCGATCTCACCGACCTCGCCGCGCTGGACCACGCGATCGCTACCGCGCGTGCCGCGCTCGGCCCGATCTCGGTGCTGATCAACAACGCCGCAAACGACGTGCGGCATGATTTTTCGAGCACCACGGCGGACGAGTTCGAGCGCAACGTGGCGGTGAACCTGCGCCACCAGTACTTCGCCACGCAAGCGGTGCTCGACGACATGAAGTCGCTCGGTGGCGGCTCGGTGATCTGCCTGGGCTCCACCAGCTGGATGATCAAGAACGCCGGCTATCCGCTGTACACCATGGCCAAGGCCGCGATCCACGGCCTGGTCGCCGGGCTGGCGCGCGAGCTGGGCCGGCAGCGGATCCGCATAAATTGTCTGGTGCCCGGCTGGGTGATCACCGAAAAGCAGCGGCGGCTGTGGCTGGACGCCGACGGCGAAGCCGAGCTCGCGCGTGCGCAATGCCTGGCCGGCCACGTGATGGCGGACGACGTGGCGCGCATGGCGCTGTTCCTCGCCGCGGACGACAGCCGGATGATCACCGGCAAGGACTTCATCGTCGATGGTGGCCGGGTGTGAGGGGCGCGGCACTGCACGCGCGCGCCGTGCTGGAAGTGGGCAACCGCCTCGGCGAAGGTGTGCTGTGGTGTCCGCGCGCGCAGGCGCTGTACTGGACCGACATCCACGCCGCCATCCTGTGGCGCCACACACCCGGCGACGGCAGCATGCGACAGTGGCAGCTGCCTGAACGACTGGCTTCGTTCGCGTTGTGCGAGTTGGACGGCTGGCTGTTGCTGGGGCTGGCGTCGCAACTGGCGTTCTTCGAGCTGGACAGCGGGCAGTTGCTGCCGATCGTCGAGGTGGAGCCGGACCTGCCGACCCGGCTCAACGATGGCGTGTGCGATCGCCAGGGCCGCTTCGTGTTCGGCACCCTGCACGAGAATGCGCCGGGCTCGGCGAGACGCCGCATCGGCGGCTTCCATCGATTGAACGCCGACCTCACGCTGGAGCGGTTGCCGATCGAACCGGTGGCGATCAGCAACAGTCTCGCCTTCAGTCCCGACGGCGGCACGATGTACTACTGCGATTCGCCGACGCGATGCATCCAGTCCCGCGACTACCACGCCGACGGCCGGCTCGGCCCGGCGCGCAGCTTCGTCGAGCTGGGCGACATCGACGGCGAGCCGGACGGCTCGACGGTGGACGCCGACGGTGCGCTGTGGAATGCGCAATGGGGCATGTCGCGGGTGGTGCGCTATCGCGCCGATGGCCGGATCGATGGCGTGGTGCAGGTGCCGACGTGCCAGCCCACCCGCGTCGCCTTCGGCGGCGCTGGGCTGGACGTGCTGTACATCACCAGCGCACGCGAAGGTCTGTCTGCACGGCAGCTGCAGCAAGAGCCGCTGGCCGGCGCCTTGTTTGCCGTTGACGCGGGCATTCGCGGCATTCACGAACCACGTTTTGCCGGGGTGCCGAGCGCATCGCGGCTCCGCGTCACCGGGTCGGCGAGCTGACCTGGCTGGCCAGCATCATCCATCATCTCTTGCGGGGAAGCACCATGAACGCCGTCGCTGAAAATCCCATTGCGATACGCCACAAGTCCACCGCGGTGTTCACCTGCGTGCTGGCCGCGCTGGCCGGGTTGATGTTCGGCCTGGACATCGGCGTGATCTCCGGCGCCACCCAGTTCATCCAGCACGAGTTCGGCATCTCCGATCACGTGATCGAGTGGATCGTCAGCGCGATGATGCTGGGTGCGGCCATCGGTGCACTCGGTGCGGGCTGGATGGCCGCCACCCTGGGTCGCAAGCGCTCGCTGATTCTCGGTGGCGTGCTGTTCGTGTTCGGCTCGCTGCTGAGCGGCGCGGCATGGTCGCCGGAGACGCTGATCGCCGCGCGGCTGATTCTCGGCCTGGCAATCGGCATCGCCACCTTCACTGCGCCCCTGTACCTGGCCGAGGTGGCGCCGGAAGACATTCGTGGCGCGATGATCTCGCTGTACCAGCTGATGATCACCATCGGCATCCTGCTCGCGTTCCTGTCCGATACCGCGTTCAGCTACAGCGGCAACTGGCGCTGGATGCTCGGCATCATCGCGCTGCCCGGCATGCTGTTCCTGCTGGGCCTGTTCCTGCTGCCGGACAGCCCGCGCTGGTTGATGATGCGCGGGCGCCGGCAGGAAGCCACCGCCGTGCTGCACAAGCTGCGCGGTGATGCCGGCCATGTCGCGCGCGAGGTGGCCGATATCGAGGAGCAGCTGAAAACGCCGCAACACGGCTGGCAGCTGTTCCTGCAGAACCGCAACTTCCGCCGTTCGGTCGGGCTGGGCGTACTGCTGCAGGTGATGCAGCAGTTCACCGGCATGAATGTGGTGATGTATTACGCGCCGCGCATTTTCCGGGACATGGGCTACGCCACCACGGCGCAGATGTGGTTCACCGCGATCGTCGGCCTGACCAACGTGCTGGCCACCTTCATCGCCATCGGCCTGGTCGACCGCCTTGGCCGCAAGCCGATCCTGTACATCGGTTTCACGGTGATGGCGCTCGGGCTGGGCATAGTCGGCACGATGATGCACCTGGGCATCACCGGTCATGCCGAGCAGATCTTCACGGTGGCGATGCTGCTGTTGTTCATCGTCGGCTTTGCGATGTCGGCCGGCCCGCTGATCTGGACGTTGTGCTCGGAAGTGCAGCCGTTGAAGGGGCGCGACTTCGGCATTGGCTGTTCGACCTTCACCAACTGGATCGCCAACATGATCGTCGGCGCCACCTTCCTGACCCTGCTCAACGGCATCGGCAACGCCGCCACATTCTGGCTGTACGCCGGACTCAACCTGCTGTTCCTGCTGATCACCTTCTGGCTGATCCCGGAAACCCGCAACGTCACCCTGGAACAGATCGAGCGCAACCTGATGGCAGGCAAGCCATTGCGCGATATCGGGCGATAGGGGCCGGCCATGCTCGGCACGACGATGCGAATTGCAGCTGCGCCATGTCGCTCCGGCGACCTCTTTCAACGAGGCCCTGCCGCTGGGCAACGGGCGCATGGGCGTCATGGTTGCTCAACTACGCAACGTACGCAGTCGTTGCGAATCGAAGGAGGTTGACCATGAAGCGATCGCTGATTTTCTGCGGCGTGTTGCTCGCCGCAATCCTGGTGCCTGGGCATGCCGCACAGGCGCCATCTTCGACGGCACCTACTGCTGCCACGCTGTCGCCGGAAGCCGCCGATTTGGCGTGGCAGCAAGCCACGGCGAAATTCGAACCGGCGCGGAACGCCCTGTTGGCCAGGGTGGCCAAGGGCATGAATCACGGACCTTTTCGCCCCGACTGGACGTCGCTGATGCGCTACCGCTCGCCTGCCTGGTACGACAACGCGAAGTTCGGCATCTTCATCCACTGGGGCGTGTACTCGGTGCCTGCGTTCGGCAGCGAGTGGTATTCGCGCCTGATGTATCAGCAGGGAACGAAGGAATTCGCCCATCACGTTGCCACCTACGGCCCGCAGTCGAAGTTCGGCTACAAGGACTTCATTCCGATGTTCAAGGCCGAGCGTTTCGACCCGAACGCCTGGGCGGAGCTGTTCAAGGCGGCCGGCGCGCGTTACGTGGTGCCGGTGGCCGAGCATCACGACGGTTTCGCGATGTACGACTCGCGGCTGTCGGAATGGACGGCTGCCAGGATGGGGCCGCACAAGGACATCATCGGCCTGCTCGCGAAGGCCATCCGCGCGCAGGGCCTGCACTTCGGCGTCTCGTCGCATCGTGCCGAGCACGACTGGTTCTTCGACGGTGGCCGGCATTTCGATTCGGACGTCAACGACCCGCGTTACGCCGGCCTCTACGGTCCGGCCGAGCTGCGCATTCCCGGCAAGGACGACCAGGACCTGGCGGGCGACTGGACCTACGTCTCGCAGGCCTGGCTGGACGACTGGCTGGCACGCACCGCCGAGCTGATCGACGACTACCATCCGGACCTGATCTATTTCGACTGGTGGATCGGCCATCCCACCTTCCGCAACACCCTGCCGAAGATGCTGGCCTACTACTACAACCAGGGCACCAGGCGCGACGGCGTGGTGGTCAACTACAAGCTCGGCGACTTTCCCGAAGGCGCCGGCACGCTCGACATCGAACGCGGGCAGCTGGCCGGAATCCAGGCGCGGCATTGGCAGACCGACACCTCGCTCAGCGACAAGTCATGGGGCTACGTCAAGGGTGACACGTACAAGACGCCGACCACCGTCATCCACCTGCTCGCCGATGTGGTCAGCAAGAACGGCAACCTGATGCTCAACATCGGCCCGCGTTCGGACGGCACCATTCCGGATGCCGAGCGCGCCGTGCTGCTTGCCGTCGGCCATTGGTTGAAACTCAACGGCGCGGCGATCTACGACACCACGCCGTGGCGGGTGTCTGGCGAGGGGCCGACTGCCGTGGTGTCCGGCTCGTTCCAGGACACCAAGACCAGGCCCTACGCCGCCGAGGACTTCCGTTTCACCACGCGTCCTGGCGTGCTTTACGCGATCGAACTGGGCTGGCCCGCCAGAGGTGAGGCGGTGATCCACTCGATCAAGTCGTCCGATCACGTCGGCGCTGTCACGTTGCTGGCCGATGGCAAGGCGATCGAGGCAAGCCAGCAAGCGGACGGCCTGCATGTGCGCCTGCCCGAACGACCGACTGGCGCCGCGGCTTATGTGTTGCGGATCGACGTGCCCGGCCTTCAATCCAACCGCGAGGGCCAGCCATGAAACGATTCCGCTCGCCGGAGGGCTGCGCCTCACCATTGAATCCGCCATTCCCTGATGCTGATTCGTCGTGACTGGCCGCCGGCGCAATCACCGCCATCATCGGGTTCGACGCCCGCCATCTTTTCGGATATCCATCATGTCATTGCATAAATCACGTACGGCCAACCGCAAAGCGAGCGGCTTGTCGCTGCGGGCGAAACTGAGCGCGTTGGGTGCGCTGTTGTTGATAACTTCGATGGCCGCGTTCGCGTAGTCGGCGGTGCTGCCTTGCACTTTGCACAACGTGCGGATCGTTGCCGGCGGCTACGTCGACGGCATCGTTGCGCATGCCAGGCAGCAGGGACCTTTCTGCGCGCGTACCGACGTCGGCGGCACCTGGGTGCAGATCAACGACGCGCAGCACCGGTGGGGCGGCGTGTCGCGCGTGGCCGGCGACCCGCGCAGCTTCGGCACGGTGTACCTGGGGACGAACAGCGGCCGCGGGATCATCTATGGAACATCCACCCACTGACGCCCGGGCGTCATGCCGCAACGCCTGGCTCCTTCGCGCACGTGAAGGAGCGAGGTGCCTACATGGAGCAAACCCGATGCACAAACGCATGCGAGCTGTGCTGCTGATGCTCATGCTGGCCATGGCCAGCATGGCGACGGCGAAACAAGTCAGCCCCACCCCACCGATGGGCTGGAACAGCTGGGACTCGTATGGGTTCACGATCGACGAGGCCGATTTCAAGGCGAACGCCCGCGTTCTCGCCGGATTGCACGGTTACGGCTGGTCATACGTCGTCATTGACGAGGGCTGGTACATGCGCCATCCATTCGCCGACAAGTTGCAGGCCCGCGACTACGCCATCGATGCACACGGTCTGCTGGTTCCCGCGCTCAACCGCTTTCCCTCCGCTGCCGATGGGCAAGGCTTCAAGCCGCTGGCAGATTGGGTGCATGCGCAAGGATTGAAGTTCGGCATCCATATCGTGCGCGGCATTCCCAAACAGGCGGTGGCGGCGAACCTGCCGGTCGCCGGTTCCGCCTTCGATGCAAAAGAGGTCGCCGACACCGCGGACACCTGCCCCTGGGACGACAGCAACTACGGCGTGCGCGACACGCCCGCCGGCCAGGCCTACTACGACGCCATGCTCGCCATGTACGCGCGGTGGGGCGTGGACTTCCTCAAGGTCGATTGCATTGCCGACCACCCTTACAAGATCAGTGAGATCCGTCAGATTGCCACGGCGATCCGCAAGACCGGCCGGCCGATCGTGCTCAGCCTGTCGCCGGGCCCGACACAGTTGTCGCACGCCGCGGAGATTCGCCGGTACGGTCAGATGTGGCGCATTACCAACGATGTCTGGGACGGCTGGTTGTTCGTGCATGACCACCCCACCGATACCTTCCCGTCGGGCATCAGCAACCTCTTCGATCGGCTGCCGCCATGGGCAGGCCAGGCTCGCGCCGGCCACTGGCCGGATGCCGACATGCTGCCGATCGGCACGCTCGCGCCGCATCCCGGCTTCGGCCCGGCGCGCCCTTCGCGCCTGACCATGGACGAGCAGCGCACACTGCTGACCTTGCAAGCGATCGCGCGCTCACCGCTTATCCTCGGTGCCAACCTGACCCAATTGGACGACGCCACGCGCGCGCTGATCGCCAACAAGGACGTGATCGCAGTCAACCAGAGCAGCCGCGACAATCATCCAGTCACCCGCCTGCCGAAAGGATTCGATCACGTGCGCGTCTGGGTGGCGTCGGGCCGGAGCGATGGCCAGCGCTACCTGGCGATCTTCAATCTGGACGACAAGCCTGTTTCGCTGCAGGCGCCATGGGGCGAGCTTGGCCTGGCTTCCGGCAACTACGAAGCCCGCGATCTTTGGAGTGGCCAGCCGCGGAAGGTATCCGCACGCCTGTCTCTCGACTTGCCGGCGCACGGATGCGTGCTCCTGTCCATGAGGCTGGCACGGTGAGGCATCGCCAGGCGTCTGTTCGTGCACGCGGCATATACCGACCATGCGTTGCGCGCTTGATCCGTTCGACACCGAACGCTTGGGGCCGACGCTCGCGGCGGCGCGGTGAAATCGTGCTCCGCCATCACCTCACAGGTGTTCGGGAACGGCAGGTGGGGTCGGCCGCTCAGGTCAATTTCAATCACACGGAAGCAGTCGCCCCATCGTTGGTCAATCGACGGGATGTACCAACGTTAGAGACCCGTGGAAGCCTCAGGCTCAGCCATGCTTCCTGGGAACATACCCAGACGGCGGCGGGGGAGGAGATGGACGACATGCCCTGCCTGTGTCCACTCAAGCCAGGAGTCAAAAAATGAAACGAACGCTTGTTGCCGCTGTTGCAGCCATGCTCCTGTCGGCACCGGCGATCGCGCAGATCGCCCCGGCCCGAGTCACGCTGACCGTCGACCTGGCCAATCCCGGCGCGGTGATCGAACCCGCGGTCGAGGGGCAATTCGCCGAAAATCTCGGCCGTGGCATCTACGACGGCATCTGGGTCGGCCCGCATTCGTCGATTCCCAACCGGAACGGCTATCGAACCGATGTGATGAGTGCGCTGAAGGCGCTCCACGTGCCGGTGATTCGCTGGCCCGGTGGCTGCTTCGCCGACACCTACGACTGGCGCGACGGCGTTGGTCCTGCCGCCAGGCGGCCCAAGGGGATCAACACCAACTGGGGCGGTGTCACCGACGACAACAGCTTCGGTACCAACGAGTTCATGGACTACAGCGAAGATCTGGGCGCGGCAGCCTATGTCTCGCTCAACCTGGGCTCGCTGCCAGCCTACGATGCACGGCAATGGGTGCAGTACATGACCGCCAGCGGCGATTCCGCGCTCGCGCAGGAGCGGCGCGCCAACGGCCGCGACAAGACTTGGGCCAACCTGAAGTATGTCGGCTTCGGCAACGAATTGTGGGGCTGCGGCGGCAGCATGAAAGCCGACTACGCCGCCGACCTGTTCAATCGTTACGCCACGTTTGTCAATCCAGCGCCGGGCGCGCCTGCCTTCGTCAAGGTCGCTTCGGGGCCCAGCGACGCGGACTACGCCTGGACCGACATGATGATGCGAGATGCAGCCAAACAGATGGGTGCCATCAGCCTGCACTATTACACCCTCCCGGGCTCCTCCTGGGAGCACAAAGGGTCGGCGACCGGTTTCAGCGAGGACGAATGGGCCGCGACGCTCGGCAAGGCGCGCTACATGGACACGCTGATCGTCAAGCATTCGGCGATCATGGACAAATACGATCCCGACAAGAAGGTCGCGCTCTACGTCGACGAATGGGGCACCTGGTACGACCAGCAACCCGGTAGCCATCCCGGCTTCCTCTACCAGCAGAACACGCTGCGCGACGCCGAAGTGGCGGCGCTGACGCTGGACATTTTCTTCCGCCATACCAACCGGGTGAAACTCGCGGCGATCGCGCAGATGGTCAATGTGCTGCAGGCCATGGTGCTAACCGAGGGCGACAAGATGTTGCTGACGCCCACCTATCACGTCTTCCACATGTACGTGCCGTTCCAGGGCGCAACGCCTTACCCGGCAACGATCAGCGGCCCCCGGTATGTGGAGGGCAAGTACGACCTGCCGATGGTGGATGCCTCGGCCGCGCGCAGCACCGACGGCAAGCTCTACCTCGCGCTGGTCAATCTCGATCCCGATCGCGCCGCGCAGGTCGTGACCGGAATGACCGGCACGGCGAGCGGCCAGATCCTGACCGGGCCGAAGATGGACACGCACAACACTTTCGCTGCGCCTGACACGATCCACCCCACTGCCTATTCGGGGCGAAGCGAGCGCGGGCGGTTGACTTTCGAACTGCCGCCCAAGTCGGTTGCGGTCGTCGCCATCGATAAGAAATAGCCGTCCGAACCATCTCTCTCTCACCTCGGTGATGCGGCAGCAAACCGCTTGACCGGGTGTCCGGGGACCAGAGGCAGGATCAGAATCCTTATGCACATCTTTGACGAGACAACCGCGCTGGCGAAAGTTGAAAGCCATCGAGGCTCCATTCCACCGCGCGACAGAACGACGTGTCTTCGCTCGATCAGCACCCGCCTGAGGCGCGCTGCACTACTGCTGAGTGCGATGGGGCTGATGCTCGCGTTCGTCACCACGACGCATGCCCAGGCCACCCGTTACGCCGATGCGCCACCGCTGCTGTTGGGCGTGGCGTGGTATCCGGAGCAATGGCCCGAGGCGCAATGGGATCATGACCTGACGTTGATGCAAGCCGCGCATGTGCATCTGGTGCGCATCGGCGAGTTTGCCTGGAGCCGCATGGAGCCACGCGAGGGCGTCTACGACTTTGGCTGGATGGATCGCGCGATTGCCGCCGCCGCACGTCACCATATCGTGGTGGTGCTGGGCACGCCCACCGCGGCACCGCCCGCGTGGCTGACGCAGAAGTATCCCGATACCTTGCGTGTCAGTGAGGATGGTGTACGCGACGAGCACGGCAACCGCCAGCAGTTCTCCTTCGCCAGCACGCGCTACCGTCGGTTCGCCCACGACATCGCCGAGCGGATGGCGAAGCGCTTTGGTCATAACCCAGACGTGGTCGGCTGGCAGCTGGACAACGAATACGCGGCGGACTCGTTCGATCCCGACGCCAAGGCCCAGTTCCATGCGTGGCTGCAGCACCGGTATGGCAGCATCGAGGCGCTGAACCGCCGCTGGGCCACCGCGTACTGGAGCCAGACCTACGACAATTTCGAGCAGATTCCGGTACGCGCGGACCACGAGAATCCTGCCTTGCTGCTGGACTGGAAGCGCTTCGTTAGCGACACCTGGCGCAGCTACTCGGTCAACCAGATCGACGCGATACGCCCGCATGCCGATCCGCGCCAGTTCATCACCACCAACACCATGGGCTGGTTCGATGGCTTCGATGCGTACATCGTGCATCAGGTGCTCGACATCGCGGCGTGGGACGACTACGTGAATGCCGGCGAGGATTACGACTGGGTCGACAATGCCGCGCGTCACGATCTTGCCCGCGGCTACAAGCAGCGCAATTTCTGGGTCATGGAAACCCAGCCCGGTTTCGTCAACTGGCACGAAACGAACGTGGCACTGCGCAAGGGTGTCGTGCGCGACATGGCCTGGCAGGCCGTCGGTCATGGCGCCGATGCCGTCGAATACTGGCAGTGGCGCGCCGCACCGAATGGCCAGGAGGAATACCACGGCACGTTGCTCGGCGCCGATGGCACGCCGGTGCCGGCGTACCGCGAAATTCAGCAGGTGGGCGCGGAGTTCGCGAAAGCCGGTGCGGTGCTGGCCGGCACCACGCCGCACGCCGAGGTCGCGGTCATCAATGATTTCGACAGCCGCTGGGCGATCAATTTCCAGCGCCATGCGACCAACTTTGATCCGGTGGTCGAGCTGAAGGCGTTTTATCGTCCGCTGCGCGCGCAGGCACAGGTGGTGGACGTGATCTCCGCCCATGCCCCACTGGACGGCTACAAGCTGGTGATCGCGCCCGCGCTCAACGTGCTGACCAACGCGGAAGCGGCGCAGTTGAAAGCCTACGTGGAGCAAGGCGGCGATCTCGTGCTGGGCCCGCGCAGCGGCATGAAGAACGCCGACGACGGCCTGCAGCCACAAGGTCAGCCCGGCCCGCTGGCGAGTGTGCTGGGTGGGCGCGTGGCGCAGTTCTATGCGCTGGACAAGGCGGTGCCCGTCGTTGGCGAAGTGGGGCAGGGCAGCGCGACGATCTGGGCCGAACAGCTGCAGGTTCAGTCGCCGCAGACCCGAGTGGTCCTGCGTTACGGCAAATCCGACGGCTGGCTGGACGATCAGCCGGCGGTACTGACCCGCCAACTGAGCAAGGGCAGCATCACCTACGTCGGTGCGTGGCTGGGCGATGGCCTGCTCGATCGCCTCACCGCGTCATGGCTGCAGCAGGCCGACGTCCACCCGCCGCTGCCGGGTGCTCCTCAGGATGTGGAAGTCTGTGTGCGCGGCGATGCCCGACATCAGGTGGTGATCCTGATCAACCATGCTGCCGCAGCGCGCCGAGTGAGTCTGCCATCGTCCATGTGGCCCGTGCTCGCCAAAGGGACTGCCAGCAACGAGGTGTCGCTGGAGCCGTATGGCATCGCGGTGCTGGACAGTCGCGATGCCGCCGCGAATCGCTGAAGATCGTCGAGGCGGCACCTCGGAGAGACCCTGGTCTCTCCATCCGGATTCCGGTCGCCTTGAAGCCGAGTTCGATGGCGTGCGCGCGTGGCTTGACTTGATCGCCTGGACCGATTGCTCCCCTGATGCTGATTCATCGGCTGCAGCGTGACTCAAACCTGCCACCTGGGCTGCGATTGCGGCTTGGCTTCAGCGCTGATCAGGAAACAGGAACAGCCTACGTACTCAGTTACTCGCAAAGATTGCCTTCACGGACAAGATCATGGATCAAAACCCTGACAGCCTGAGCCGCCCTTCCGCCGTCTCTCCCGCCTGCCGCATGTACCGCCTGATCCTTTTCTTCCTGGGGGCCCTCGTCTTCGCCTTCGCCGCGTCCCAGCCCCTTGCGGCGGAACCGATGCGTCTTGCCCACAATCCCTTGATCCGGGCCGATGTGCCGGACATGTCCATGATTCGCGTTGGCGACACCTACTACATGAGCAGCACGACGATGCACATGAGTCCGGGAGTGCCGATCATGAAATCGAAGGACCTGGTGAATTGGCGTCTGGTCGGCTACGCCTGCGACCGGCTGGTCGACAACGATGCCATGAATCTGGATAACGGACAAAACGCCTACGGCAAGGGATCCTGGGCCAGCAGCCTGCGTTTCCACAACGGCGTGTTCTATGCCTCGACGTTCTCCGCCACCACGGGACGCACCCACATCTACGCCACGCGCGATCCGGCGCGCGGCCCGTGGAAAGCGACGAGTTTCAAGCCCCCGCTGGGTGACCACAGCCTGTTTTTCGCCGACGACGGTCGCGTCTACATGGTTCACGGGAGCGGTCGCATCATGCTCACCGAGCTGCAACCCGATCTCTCCGGAATCAAGCCCGGTGGCGTGAACAAGGTCATCGTCGAAAACGTCAACGCCGTCTTCGGCACCGACCAGGGCGGGCTCAAGGGCGAGGGCTCGCAGCTTTTCAAGATCAACGGCCGCTACTACCTCTTCAACATCGCCTCGCCCGGAAGCCGCTGGGCCCGCACCGTCATCATCAGCCGCGCCGACGCAATCGACGGTCCCTACGAGAGTCGCGTCGCGCTCGATGATCGCGGCATCGCCCAGGGCGGTCTCATCGACACCCCGGAAGGCAAATGGTATGCCTATCTTTTCAAGGACAACGGCGCCGTCGGTCGCATCCCCTACCTCGTGCCCGTGACTTGGATGGACGGCTGGCCCGTTCTCGGCAAAAACGACAAGGTGCCCATGACGCTCGACATCCCCGCCGGCGGACAAGGCGTCTCCGGCGTCTCCGGCATCGTCGCCTCCGACGAATTCGACCGCCGGCCCGGCGACCCCGACCTGCCCCTCGCCTGGCAATGGAATCACAATCCCGAGCCTCGTTACTGGTCGCTCGCCGCGCGCCCGGGCTACCTGAGCCTCGTTACCAGCCGGGTCGTTTCCACTCTGCCCGAGGCACCGAATACCCTCACTCAGCGCACCTTTGGCCCTCGCAGTTCCGCCACCACCAGCATCGACGTGAGTGGCCTGAAAGACGGCGACTATGCCGGCATCGCCGTCTTTCAGAGGCGCTATGGTTTTGTTGGCGTAAAGATGAGCGGCGGCACCAGATCGCTCGTCATGGTGAGCGCCGACTCCGATCATCCCGAGGAAGTCGCCTCCGTTCCCCTCTCCGGCAAAACCGTTCACCTCAAGGTCGAATGCGAATTTCAGCCCGCGCCTGAAATCGCGCGCTTCTCCTACAGCCTCGACGGCAGATCCTGGACCCCCATCGGTCGTCCCTCGCACCTTGCGTACACCGTGCCGCACTTCATGGGTTATCGCTTCGCCCTCTTCTTTTATTCGACCAAGACCGCCGGCGGCCGTGTGGACTTTGACTATTTCCGGATCGGGCAAGGCGGCGACTTCCGCTGACCTATGCCCTTGATCCGGGCGTGCTGCGGAGTCTGCATCGCGAGCGTTCGCGCGCAGTGACTTCGTGGTGGACATCCGTTGGGCATCAGGCAAGCTGGTCGAGCCACCGTGCGTTCAGTGCGCGGTGGCCCCTGTGTGGTGCACTACGGCAACCACGTGGTGACCTTGCAAACCAGCGCGGGGAGGCCCTGCCGGTTGGGATCGGAGCTCCAGGTCATCGGTGCCGTCACCAGATGAAGTTCGTAAGATGAAAACTCTTGTCGCTGATATGAGATGCATGACCATGCCTACTGTATTCATTCGCCGTGACTTCCTCTTTCTGACGGGACTGGCTTTCGCACTCGCTGCCGGCCCGGTGTTCGCGGCCGACGCGGTACCCACGGTGCGCACTGACACCGGCACCTTGTCGGGCAGCCACGACAGCGGAACAGGCCTCGACGAGTTCAAGGGCATTCCGTATGCCGCGCCCCCGCTCGGCGCATGGCGCTGGAAGCCACCGCAGCCGATGAGCGCCTGGACCGGCGTGCGCAAGGCCGACCGTTTCGGTCCGCGTTGCATGCAGCGCCCCTTGTTTGGCGACATGGTGTTCCGTTCCGCCGGGATGAGCGAGGATTGCCTGTACCTCAATGTGTGGGCGCCCACACGCAGCCCTGGCCGGAAGCTGCCGGTGCTGGTGTATTTCTACGGCGGTGGCTTTGTGGCGGGCGATGGTTCGGAGCCGCGCTACGACGGTGCCAGCCTGGCCCGGCGCGGCATCGTCACGGTGACGGTGAACTATCGGCTGGACGTGCTCGGCTTCCTCGCGCTGCCGGCGCTGGCCGACGAGTCGCCGCAGCATGCCAGCGGCAACTACGGCCTGCTCGACCAGAATGCCGCGCTGCGCTGGGTTCGACGCAACATCGCTGCCTTTGGCGGCGACCCGGCACGAGTCACCATCGGTGGCGAGTCGGCGGGTTCGATGTCGGTGTCGGCGCAGATGGCTTCGCCACTCTCGCAAGGCCTGATGCAACGGGCGATTGGTGAGAGCGGGTCGGTGCTCGGCAATCTGAAGCCACCGCCGCTGGTGCTGACCGAGCAACAAGGCGAGGCATTTGAAAAACATGTCGGCGCGCATTCGCTGGCGGATTTGCGCGCGATGGATGCGAGCGCCTTGCTCAGGGCCTGCGACGACAAGAATGTGGCCGAGTTCGCGCCCACGGTTGACGGCTACTTCCTGCCGCGTTCGCCCGAGGCCATTTACCGCGCAGGCGAGCAGGCGCATATCCCGCTGCTGGTGGGCTCCAATTCGCAGGAAGGCTATTACGCGAATTTGTTTCACGACACGACACCTGACCCGGCCAACTATCGCGCCGTCGTGCAACAGCAGTTCGGTGCGCACGCCGCTGAGGCATTGAAGCTCTATCCCGGCAACACCGAGGCCGAAGTCGAGGCATCCGGCACGGCACTGGCCGGCGACCAGTTCATCGCGTTTTCGACCGGTCGCTGGATGCGCCTGCACCGCCAGACCGGCCAGGCACCGGTGTACTACTACTACTTCACCCAGGCTCGCCCGGCCAGGCGCGATGGCAGCGCCGGCCCGGACCCCGGTGCGGTGCACAGCGGCGAGATCGAGTATGCGCTGGGCAACCTGTCCGGCAACCCGGTCTACGCGTGGACGACTGACGACCGCCAGGTCTCGGCCACGATGGAAGGCTACTGGGCCAACTTCATCAAGACCGCCGACCCCAACGGCCCGGGCCTGCCTCACTGGCCGGCTGCCGCGGACAAGGATGGCGGCCTGCTGCGCCAGGTGATCGGCGTGACCACGCATACCCGTGTCGACCACGACGCGGCGCGCCACGAATTCCTGCAGCGAATGCATCCCGATGCCCATCTTTGATGAGACAAACAGGACGGAGGAGAGTGGCGGCCATCGAAGCTGGGTCCCGGGGCGCGTCACCATGCCGAGACACGCCATGGCGGGTTTTGCTCGCAGATCGGATGCGACGACTCAGGTGCTTCCATGAAATCGCGCAGCACGCCGTTGTACTGGCGGGCGATCAGCTGCGACAGGGCATTGGCCTGGTCGGCATCGACGGGCGATGGTTGCGGCTGGCCCTCGTCCGTGTTCCAGACCCGCGGCATCCATTGCGAAGGCATGAGCTGCGTGGGCCGATCGCCAGCGCGGCAAAGCAGCCTTCCATTCATGGCGAAAATGCAGCCGCCCGGGAATTTTCGGAATGCGTCCGGAGCTGATCAGTTCCAGCTCATGTGCGGCCATAGACATCGTCGTAGCGCACGATGTCGTCTTCGCCCAGGTAGCTGCCCGATTGCACCTCGATCAGTTCCAGCACCACCTTGCCCGGATTGCGCAGGCGATGCTTGCTGCCCAGCGGAATGTACGTGCTCTGGTTCTCGCCGAGCAGGAACACCTTGTCGTCGCAGGTGACTTCGGCGGTACCGGACACCACGATCCAGTGCTCCGCGCGATGGTGGTGCTTCTGCAGGCTCAGGCTGGCGCCGGGCTTGACCACGATCCGCTTGACCTGGAAGCGCTCGCCTTCTTCCAGTGAATCGTAATTGCCCCAGGGGCGATGCACCACGCGGTGCAGCGAGTGTTCGCTGCGGCCGGCGGCCTTCAGTTGCTCGACGATCTTCTTCACGTCCTGCGCGGCGTCGCGATGTGCCACCAGGGTGGCATCCGGCGTGGTCACCACGATCAGGTCGTCGACGCCGACGGTGGCCAGCAGATGCCGTTCGTGCGAGCGCAGCAGCGAGTTGCGCGTATCCACGGCGAGGGTGTCGCCTTCGCGCAGGTTGCCGTCGGCGTCCTTGTCGCCGGTAAGCCACAGCGCCGACCACGAGCCGATGTCGCTCCACGCACAGCTGACCGGGATCACCGCGGCGCGCCGGGTCTTCTCCATCACGGCGTAGTCGATCGAGTCGTCGGGCACCCTGGCGAACGCGTCGCGATCGATGCGCACGAAGTCCAGATCGACCGTGGCCGCGGCATGGGCCTCGCGCACGGCGGTCAGCATCGTGGGTGCGTGTGCGGCCAGTTCCTCCAGGTAACGCGACGCCTTGAACAGGAACATGCCGGAGTTCCAGTCGTAGCCACCATCGGCGAGATAGGACCTGGCCGTGGGCAGATCGGGTTTCTCGACGAACTGTGCAACGCGGAACCCCTGGCCGTCGATCGCTTCGGCGCGGCGGATGTAACCGAAACCGGTCTCCGGGCGGTCGGGGCGAATGCCGAACGTCACCAGCCAATCCTGTGCGGCCAGCGGCAGCGCCCGTTGCACGGCCTCGACGAAGGCCGCCGTGTCGCCGATCAGGTGGTCGGCTGGCAGCACCAGCAGCACCGCCTCCGGATCACGCTGCAACGCCTGCAGCGCACCCAGCGCAATCGCCGGCGCGGTGTTGCGGGCCAGCGGTTCCAGCACGATGCTGGCGTGTGCGACGCCCGCTTCCTGCAGCTGGTCCGCCGCAAGGAAACGGTGATCCTCGCTGGCCACCACGATCGGCGCCGCGACGTCGGGCAACTGAAGCGTGCGCGCAATGGTCTGCTGGAACAGCGTGCCCTTGCCGGCCAGTGCGAGGAATTGCTTGGGCAGGTTCTTGCGCGAGACCGGCCAGAGCCGGGTGCCACTGCCGCCGCTGAGGATGAGGGGGATCAACATGGTGGCGGGCTCTCGTTCAATGCACGGATGAGGCAAGTTGGCGTATTACATCATGCAGACCCTGCTTCCAGTCGGGCAGCGCAAAGCTGAAATGCCGCTGGAAACCGCCATTGTCCAGCAGCGACCAGGCCGGACGCGCCGCCGGGGTGGGGAATTGGCTGCTGTCGATCGCGAGCACGCGGGGGACACGATCGAGCAGGCCAAAGCGCAAGGCATCGTCGAAGATCGCGCTGGCGAAGCCGTGCCAGGTCGTCGCGCCGCTGGCGACCAGGTGATGGGTGCCGATCAGTGCGCGGCGCTGCAGCTGGTCGGAGCCCAGCCATTGGTCGAGCGCGGCAAGCGTGCCTTGCACGATCAAGGCGGTGTCGGTGGGCGCGCCGTGCTGGTCAGCCACCACGCGCAGCTCGTCGCGCTCGGCGCCCAGGCGCAGCATGGTGCGCAGAAAGTTGTGGCCGTGCGGCGCATAGACCCAGGCGGTACGGAACGTCAGGTGATCGGCGCCGCTGTCGCGCAGTGCCTGTTCGCCGGCAAGCTTGCTGCGGCCATAGGCTCCGAGCGGGCCAGTGGGCGCGTCGACCGCATACGGTTGCGCCTGGTTGCCGTCGAACACGTAATCGGTGGAGTAGTGGATCACCAGCGCACCGTGCGCCGCGGCCCAATGGCCGAGCACGCCGACGGCCTCGCCGTTGACGCGGGTGGCCAGCGCTTCCTCCTGTTCGGCACGATCGACCGCGGTGTAGGCGGCGGCATTGACGATCACATCGGGCTGAAGTCGATCGAGCAGGATGGGCAGCGATTCGGGGATCGACAGATCGGCGCTCTCGCCATGGCCACCATGGGTCAGTGCGCCGTCCCGACTGGCGGCGAGCAACTCGCCGCGTGCCGCCAGGCCGCCGTGCTCCAGGAAGCTGCAGCCAAGCTGGCCATTGGCCCCCAGCAGCAGGATCCTCACGCTGCGTAAACCGGCAAGCGCTCGGCCGGCACATCCGCCAGCAGCGGCGTCTTGCCGTCCTTGTCCGACAGCAGCGGCGCGCTGATCGGCCAGTCGATGCCCAGCGCGGCATCGTTCCAGCGGATGCCGGCGTCGGCCTTGGGGTCGTACAGCGCGGTGCACTGGTAGCTGAAGGTGGCGAATTCGGAGACCACGCAGAAGCCGTGCGCGAAACCCTCCGGCACCCAGAAGTGCCGATGATTGTCGGCGGTCAGCATCACGCCGACGGACTGCCCGAAGCTGGGCGAACCACGGCGGATGTCCACCGCCACATCGTAGACCTCGCCTTCGAGCACGCTGACCAGCTTGCCCTGCGGGTTCGGCCACTGGTAATGCAGGCCGCGCAGCACGCCACGCGCCGAACGTGACACGTTCGATTGCACGAAGCGATGGTCGACCCCGGCCTCGCGATATTTCGCCTCGTTGTAGCTTTCGTAAAAGAAGCCGCGACTGTCGCCGAACACCTGCGGTTCGAGGATCAGCGTGCCGGGCAAGGTCGTTTCGAGCACCTTCATCGGGCGTGTCCTTCGCGTACCAGGCTCTGCAGGTATTGGCCGTAGCCCGTCTTGGCCAAGGGCGCGGCCAGACTCAACAGTTGCTCGTCGTCGATCCAGCCCTGGAGGTGGGCGATCTCCTCCGGACAGCACACCTTCAGGCCTTGCCGGTTCTCGATCGTCTCGATGTAGTTGCCCGCTTCCATCAGCGACTCGTGGGTGCCGGTGTCGAGCCAGGCGAAGCCGCGGCCGAGCTGTTCCAGGTGCAGCGAGTTGTCGTCGAGGTAGCAGCGGTTGAGATCGGTGATCTCCAGCTCGCCGCGCGGCGAGGGTTGCAGCGCGGCGGCGTAATCGCAGACGCGCGCGTCGTAGAAATACAGGCCGGTGACGGCGTAGTGGGACTTCGGCGCGGCGGGCTTTTCCTCCAGCCCGATCACCTTGCCGGCCGGGTCGAACTCGGCCACGCCATAGCGCTCGGGATCCTTCACCCAGTAGCCGAACACGGTGGCGCCGTGTTCGCGCGCGGCAGCACGCCGGAGTCGCTCGGTGAAGCCGTGGCCGTAGAAGATGTTGTCGCCCAGCACCAGGCAGCTCGGCTTGCCGTCGACGAAATCGCGCCCGATGGTGAAGGCCTGCGCCAGGCCATCCGGCGACGGCTGCACCGCGTAGCGGATGTCCAGGCCCCATTGCGAACCGTCGCCCAGCAGGCGCTGGAACATCGCCTGCTCGTGCGGCGTGTTGATGATCAGGATCTCGCGGATGCCGGCCAGCATCAGCGTGGCCAGCGGGTAGTAGATCATCGGCTTGTCGTACACCGGCAACAGCTGCTTGCTGATCGCGCGGGTGATCGGATGCAACCGGGTGCCGGAACCGCCGGCCAGGATGATGCCTTTCTGTGTCGTGTTCATGATCGAGTCCTTGGATGATTTCGGCTTTATGAGCCGAGGCGCTCCATGCGATAGCTGCCGTCGAGTACGCGCTGGCTCCACGCCTGGTTGGCGAGATACCAGTCGACCGTCTGTGCGATGCCGGTCTCGAAGGTGTGGGTCGGCTGCCAGCCCAGTTCGTTCTGCAGCTTGCGGGAATCGATCGCGTAGCGCCGATCGTGGCCGGGACGATCCTTGACATAGGTGATCAGCGATTCGCGCGCGCGCCCGTCCGCCAGCGGCTGACGGGCGTCGAGCAGCGCGCAGATCGCCCTCACCACGGTGATGTTCTCGCGCTCGGCATTGCCGCCCACGTTGTAGGTTTCGCCGACGCGGCCGGCGTCCAGCACGCGGCGGATCGCGCTGCAGTGGTCGCCCACGAACAGCCAGTCGCGGATATTCAGTCCGTCGCCGTAGACCGGCAACGGCTCACCGGCCAGCGCCTTCTGGATCACCAGCGGAATGAGTTTTTCCGGGAACTGGTACGGACCGTAATTGTTCGAGCAATTGGTGGTCAGCACCGGCAGCCCGTAGGTGTGGTGGAACGCCCGCACCAGATGGTCGGAGGCGGCCTTCGACGCGGAGTAGGGCGAGTTTGGCGCGTACGGCGTGGTCTCGGTGAACTGGCCTTCGGCGCCCAGCGAGCCGTAGACCTCGTCGGTCGACACGTGCAGGAAGCGGAAGCCGTCGCGCGCGGCGCCGTCCAGGCCGCGCCAATAGTCGCGGGCGCCTTCGAGCAGCGCCAGCGTGCCGACCACGTTGGTCTGCACGAACTCGGCCGGGCCGTCGATGGAGCGGTCCACGTGGGATTCGGCGGCGAAATTGACGATCGCGTCGGGCCGGTGTTCAGCCAGCAAACGCGCCACCAGGGCGCGGTCGCCGATGTCGCCATGCACGAACACATGCCGCTCGTTGCCGTTCAGTGAGGCCAGGGTGTCAGGGTTGCCGGCGTAGGTGAGCTTGTCCAGGTTCACCACGCGCAGACCGTCGCTCACGGCCTGCAGGACAAAATTGGCGCCAATGAAACCGGCTCCGCCGGTGACCAGAAGCAAGGGGACATGATCGGATGGGCTGTTCATCGGGCCTTCTTTGGTGTCATATGGGCATACATCCGCAAGCGAATGGTGGATCGGCAAAGTGTGGCACGCGAGCCCCGGAGCCACTGCGCGGAACGAGGCGACGGCCCCGCTAGTTTGCCATTGATGCGGGCAAGTATGGACGCCGCCCGGTAGACGGGTTCATTGAAGGTTGATGTCGCGAGGCATGGCGCAGCGTCCGTGCAGCATCTGGAGAGAAGATGGAAATGGCAAGTCTGTCCCTGCCGCTCCGCTTGTGGGCACGCAGGGACGTGTTCTGGGAACTTACCCGGCGCGACGTGGAGGCGCGTTACAGCGGATCCTTCCTGGGACTGCTCTGGTCGTTCATCAATCCGTTGCTGATGCTGGCGGTCTATACGCTGGCATTCCGCGTCTTTCTCGGCATGCGCTGGCCCGGTATGAAATCCGGCGTCGATTTCTCGCTGATGATTTTCTGCGGCATGATCATCCACTCGCTGCTGGCGGAATGCCTGATGCGGGCGCCCTCGGTGATCGTCTCGCAGAGCAATCTGGTGAAGAGGGTGGTGTTCCCGCTGTCGATCCTGCCTTGCGTGATGGTCGCTTCGTCGCTGTTCAATGCCGCGCTGAGCCTGCTGGTCCTGCTGCTGTTCGTGCTTATTTCGCAACACACGATCCATCCCGTGGTGCTTTTTCTGCCGCTGGTCTATGCGCCGTACGTCCTGCTGCTTTGCGGGGCGAGCTGGCTGATGGCCTCGCTGGGCGTGTTCATCCGCGATGTTGCGCAGATCGCCGGCGTGCTTTCGGCGATGCTGATGTTCCTCAGTCCGGTCTTCTACCCCGCGTCGAACCTGCATGAGCCCTATCGCGATTGGATCGCCTTCAATCCGCTGACCCTGATGATCGAGCAGACACGCCAGATCGTGCTGTTCGGACAGCCACCCGACTGGTCCGCGCTGGGTGTCTACACCCTGGTGGCGCTAGCCGTGCTGTTGTTCGGCTACGCCTGGTTCCAGCGCACGCGGGATGGCTTCGCCGATGTCCTCTGACGTTTCCGCGCCGAAGGCCGCAGCCGATGTGGCAATCGAGGTGCATGCGCTGGGCAAGTGCTATCAGCTCTTTGACAAGCCGGTGCATCGGATGTGGCAGAGCCTGCTTGGCGGCAGTCGACGCTTCTACCGCGAATTCTGGGCCCTGCGTGAGGTGGACTTCGAGGTTCATCGTGGAGAGACCCTGGGCATTGTGGGTCGCAACGGTGCCGGCAAGTCCACCTTGTTGCAGTTGATCGCCGGGACGCTCAAGCCGACTGAGGGCAGTGCCAGAATCCATGGCCGGGTGGCGGCATTGCTCGAACTGGGCAGTGGCTTCAACCCCGATTTCACCGGTCGTCAGAACGTCTATCTCAACGCCTCGATTCTCGGTCTGAGTCGCGATGAGATCGATGCGCGCATCGAGGACATTCTGACGTATGCCGAGATCGGCGAGTTCGTCGACCAGCCGGTACGCAGCTATTCGACCGGCATGGTCATGCGACTGGCCTTCGCGGTGGTGACCCATGTCGATGCTGACATCCTCATCATCGATGAGGCGCTAGCCGTGGGCGACGCGTTCTTCATGCAGAAGTGCATGCGCTTCCTGCGCGAATTCCGCAAACGCGGCACCATGCTGTTCGTCAGCCACGATGGCGCCTCCGTCGTCAGCCTGTGCGACCGTGCGATCTGGCTGGAGCAGGGCCAGGTGCAACGCATCGGCGATGCCCGCACGGTCATGGATGCCTACCTGGAGGCGTCCATGATCGAACGCCAGGGAGGCGCGGGCGCGCGACGCGGCAGCACTCCGACGGCGGTGCGCAGCAGTCCCGCCCGCCTGGTCGATCCGCGACAGGAGCTGATGGACCGGACCGTCCTGCGCAACGACCTGCACATTTTTCCGTTCCAGCCTGACGCGGCGGGTTTCGGCGAATGCAAGGCACAGATCATCGACGTCGCGTTCTGCAACGACGCGGGCCACGCGCTGGCTGTGGTCATGGCTGGCGAGTGTGTCCGCGTGGAGGTCGAGCTGCGGGCCGATGCCGCGCTGGATAACGTGATCGTGGGCTTCTACGTCAAGGATCGACGAGGACAGTTGCTGTTCGGCGACAACACCGTGCTGTGTCACGACGGCGATTTTTCCGTGGCAGGAGGACAATTCTTCCGTGCCAGCTTCCGCTTCGTCATGCCACGTCTGTTGAACGGCGATTACTTCATCACCGCCGGTCTGGCCGAGGGCACCCAGGAGCAACATGTCATCCAGCACTGGCTCCACGAAGCATTGCACTTCACCGCCACCGGCGGCACGCTGTCGGCGGGAATGATCGGCATTCCCATGCTCGAGGTGAAGCTGGAACAGGTGGCCCATGAGTCCTGAATTCCAACTCGAAGGCCATCCGCTGGTGCTGACCCGGCCGCGCGCGGTGCCACCTTACGGCTGGGTCGGCCACATACCTTTTGCCTACCTGGCAGTCGACCTGCTGCGACCGCGCCGACTGGTCGAGCTGGGCACGCATTCGGGCAACTCCTACCTGGCCTTTTGCCAGGCAGTTCGCATGCTCGACCTTGCCTGCGCCTGCACGGCTGTCGATGCATGGCAGGGTGACGCGCACTCGCTCCACTACGGCGAGCAGGTTTACCAGGCGCTGCGGGCACGGCATGATCCGCGCTACGGCGAATTTTCGCGGCTGCTGCGCGCGGATTTCGACACGGCGGTCGGTCAGTTCGATGATGGCAGCATCGACCTGCTGCACATCGATGGGCTGCACACCTACGAGGCGGTGCGCCACGATTTCGAAACCTGGCTGCCCAAGTTGAGCGGACGTGCGGTGGTGTTGCTACACGATACCGAAGTGCGCGAGCGCGGTTTCGGGGTTGGCCGCTTCTTCGACGAGCTGGCGGCGCGCCATCCCTGCTTCGCCTTTCGACACAGCCATGGTCTGGGCGTGGTCGCCGTGGGTAACCAGGTGCCCGAGCCGTTCATGGCCTTCATGCGCAAGGCGACGCAGGCGCCCGCGCAGATGCGGGACTTCTTCGCCGCGCTGGCTGGCAATCTGGTCGACAGTGACGATCGCCCGGTGGCCGATGTGCTGGTCGGCAAGCCGCCGCTGACCTGCCATCTCTTTCATCGCCGCCACGATCAGAGCTACGACGAGAGCCGCATGCTGTCCGTCGAGGCCGACCCCGTGGACGGCGTGCTCGACCTGCAGTTCCGGCTGCCTGCCGGTACGGCGCCCGACTACCTCCGGATCGATCCGGCGGACCTTCCGGGTGTCTACGGTCTGAGCCGGATCGCCTTGCGTCAGGGGAATGAGGGGGACTGGCGCGAACTCGACCGATTGGTCGAGCGACTGGGCCATGTGCACGGTGACCTGCTCCCAGTCACCGGCAGGCACGCCGTTCGACTGGCCTGCTTCGACAACGACCCACACCTCGAAGTCAGCCTTGCCGGTGCTCTCGTGGAGGCGGCGGGGTCATGCCTGGAGGTCTCGGTGCGGGTCGAGTACGAGGTGGTAATCGACGACCCCGCGCTGCAGGACTTGCTGGCGCGGCAGGGTCAGGCGCTGCAGGAGCTGGTGGCGGTGTCGCGCGAACGCATCGGCGCGCACAACCTCGCGCGCGAGTTCGGATTGCAACGGCAGGCGCAAGGCGAGCAGGCGCAGGCACTCGCCGCGCAGCGGCTGGAATTGCAGAACATGGCGCTCGGTTTCGTTCATCAGCGTGAGCAACTGCAGGCTCTGGCTGCCACGCTTGCGCAACAGCAGGCCGTGCTGGAGCAGCAACAGACCCTGCTGGCAGCGACGGCGGCGCAGGGTGAGGGATTGCAGCAATTGTCGGCTTCCGGACTGGCCCGTCTGCAACATGTCGACGAGCAGGGCGCCCTGCTGCGCGAGGAGCTGCAGCTGCTGCGGCGCAACGTCGACTTGCTGGTCGGTCGGGGGTGGCGCGAGCGTCTGCGTCGCTGGTTCGGACGGTCTCCATGAGTAGCGCCGCCGACATGCGACGATCCGCGCTGAGGCGATGGAGCGGTCTGCGACAAATGCTGGGCCGCTGGCGGCGTGCCTACGGCGGCGTGATCGAACTGCAGCCCGCCGACCAGCTCACGGCGCTTGCCGGGGCGCCAGGAATGTGGCGAGCCGACGGCAACGATCCCAAGTTCCATTGCGACCTCGGCGGTCGAGTACTGCGGGCCGGCTGGTATCGGCTGTCGATCGAGCTGGAGGATATCGAAGCAGGCATGCTGGAGCCGGTGCTGTACTTCGACCATGGCAACGGCATGCACGAGGCTTGGTCGCTGCATCTGAACTTCGTGCGGCCGGGTGCCACGGCTCATGAAGGTGTCGTGCTGCTCACACAAGACGTGCATGGCCTGCGATTCGATCCCACGAGCGCCCCTTGCACCTTCCGCCTGGGCAGATTCGTGCTGTCACGCATCGGCCGTCCCGGCGCAACCTGGCGCATGTGGCGCCAGGTTGCGCGCACCCGGGCCTCCCTCGGAGCCAGCCAGCAGGTTCTGCGGCGGGAGGCGTGGGCAAAACTGCGCTCCAGCGGTGGACTGCACGCGTTCGGCAGCTGGCTGCATGGCCAGTACACCAGGCGAAACAGCTACGCTCCGACGTATGAGCGCTGGCTGCGTCTTTACGAGCCAGCGCTGCCTGTCCGGGCGGCGACGATCGGCGAGCACCTCGTATCGATCCTGCTGCCTGTCTACAACACACCGGAACGCTGGCTGCGCCGCTGTCTCGACAGTGTGCTGGCGCAGTCCTGCGGGCAGTGGGAATTGTGCGTCGCCGACGATGCATCGATCGAACCGCATGTGCGGACGGTCCTCGAGGAATACGCCGGGCGCGAGCCCCGAATGAGCCTCTGTCTTCGTGAGCACAACGGGCATATTTCGGCGGCGTCCAACAGCGCGCTGGCGATGGCGCGCGGCGATTTCGTGGCCTTGCTCGATCACGATGACGAGCTACATCCGCACGCCGTTGCCCACATCGTCGAGTCGCTGCGCGAACATCCGCAGTGGCAGTTGATCTATACCGATGAAGACAAGATCGATGCCGAGGGGCGCCGTTACGATCCGTATTTCAAGCCGGACTGGGACCCCGACCTGTTGTGCGGACAAAACTGCATCAGTCACCTGGGCATCTATTCACGTGCTCTGGTAGTTGCACTGGGTGGATTCCGGCAGGGGCTGGAAGGCAGCCAGGATTGGGACCTGGCCCTGCGCTGCAGCGAACATCTGCAAGCGAATCAGATCGGCCATATTCCCGCGGTGCTCTATCACTGGCGCGCCGTGGCGGGCTCCACGGCGCTTGCGGCGGACCAAAAGGGCTATGCCCACCATGCCGGATTGCGCGCCTTGCGCGAGCACTTCGCGCGCCGCAACGAGGCTGCGGAAGTCTGCGAGATTGACGGTCTTCCGGGCCTGTTCCGTGTGCGTCATCCGCTGGCCGCGCCGCTGCCGCGGATCAGCATCGTCATACCCACGCGCGACCGCGTCGACCTCCTGCGCCGATGCGTGGAATCGATCGTCGATCGCAGCACCTATCCCGACTACGAGATCGTCGTCGTCGACAACCAGTCGTCGGAGCCGGACTCGCTGACCTACCTCGCGGCACTGGCCGAGCGGCCGCGGGTGCGGGTCCTGAGGTACGACCAGCCGTTCAATTATTCGGCGATCAACAATCAGGCCGTCCTCGAATGCTCCAGCGAGCTGATCTGCCTGCTCAACAACGACATCGAAGTGATCTCGCCGGGCTGGCTGGAAGAGTTGGCCAGCCATGCCATGCGCCCGCAAGTCGGGGCGGTGGGTGCGATGCTCTATTACCCCAACGAAACGATCCAGCACGCGGGCGTGATGACTGGCGTGCACGGTGTGGCCGCCCACCCGTATTGCGGCATGCCGCGAGGCCATGCCGGTCAGATGGCGCGGGCACGACTGGTCCAGCAGATGAGCGCGGTGACGGCCGCCTGCCTGATGGTCCGGCGTGCGGCATACCAGCAGGTCGAGGGTCTCGATCCTTCATTGCAGGTCGCCTTCAACGACGTGGATTTCTGCCTGCGCCTGCGTCAGCAGGGCTACCGGAATGTATGGACGCCGTTTGCCGAGCTCTATCACCATGAGTCGGCATCGCGCGGTCATGAAGACACGCCGGAAAAGCGTCGTCGGTTTTCCCGCGAGGTGAGCTTCATGAAGCATCGCTGGGGTAGCCAGTTGGAGCGCGATCCTGCCTACAACCCCAATCTGACCTTGTCGGGCGAGCCGTTCACGCTGGCGTTTCCACCACGGGAGTGGCGCCAGGACGCGGTGCGTTCGATGGTCGCTGACTTTGATTCGCTTGTGCCGAGCCCGCCGGCACGGCTGGGGGTTCATTGATGTCCGCGGCGCAGGACCTGCATGCAGGCACCGGCGGGAAGATATTGTGCCTGGGTCACAGTCACCTGTCCTGCGTGGCAAGGGCCGCCGAAGCCGGTGGCACGGATCTGCAGGTGCTGAATTTCTGGGAGATGCCTGGCGCTCTCGTGCGCCGAGGCGACGCGACCGTGTTCTCGCCCGCGCTGGAGCAACGGTTGCGCGCGCACGACGGTGCCATGTTCTCGCTGATCGGTGGTGCCGTGCACGGTGTGGTCGGCATGCTGGTGCATCCGCGGCGATTCGACTTCGTGCTGCCGTGGGAGCCGGATCTGCCGCTGGATTCGCTGGCCGAGGTGCTGCCTGCGCTGGCCGTGCGCGGCATGATGGAAGCGTTGATGGAAGAATATCTGGCACTGATGGCGCAGCTGCGGCGCCTGCATGATGGCCCGTTGTTCCATCTGGAGTCGCCGCCGCCTTGCGCTGACGCCAAGCGCATGGATGCCGACATTCCGTGGGACCTCTATCCGGGCATGTGCCGGGAGATTTCTCCGGCGGCGACGCGCTACAAGCTCTGGCGCATGCATTCGCACATCGTCCAGGACTGGTGTGCGGCGGCCGGGGTGACTTTCGTGGCGTGTCCGGTGGCGTCGATGGATGCGGATGGCTTTCTGCTCGACCGGTACTACGGCGATGGCGCGCACGCCAGCGATCGTTACGGCGAACTGGTGCTGGCGCAGATGAGGGAGCTGGCATGAGTCACCCCTATCGCGACATCCCCGACGATCAGCGCTGGAGCCGGGCAATGGCCGGACGCTCCGTCGAGGATATCGATCCGGTGGCGCCGCCGCCCTTCCGGATTGGTGCGGACAGCCGCATTGTCACGGCGGGGAGCTGCTTTGCCCAGCACGTGGCGCGTCACCTGCGCGAACGCGGACATGCCTTTTTCGAGACCGAGCCGGCGCACCCGCTGCTGCCGCCGGCGGTGGCCAAGGCATTCAACTACGGCGTGTACAGCGCGCGCTATGGAAACATCTACACCGCGCGCCAGCTGTTGCAACTGTGGCGACGCGCCACCGGCACGTTCGTGCCATTGGATGATCGCTGGGACCAGGACGGCGCCTGCTTCGATCCGTTCCGCCCGACCATCCAACCCGAGGGCTTCAGCTCGCCGCGGGAGTACGCGGAAGACCGTCGCCAGCACTTCGCGGCCGTGCGCAAGGCGTTTTTGGAGATGGATGTATTCGTTTTCACGCTGGGTCTGACCGAATGCTGGGCTTCGCGTGAGGACGGTGCGGTCTATCCGTTGTGCCCCGGTGTCGCGGCCGGTCGTTTCGATGCGGGGAGGCATCGGTTTCTCAATCTGACGGTGGACGAGGTGGTGTCCGATCTGCGCGCTTTCGTCGGGGAGTTGAGTACAGTCAATCCACGCATGAAGGTGATCCTTACCGTGTCGCCGGTGCCATTGGCCGCGACGGCGGAGCCACGCCATGTGCTTGCCGCCAATGCGTACTCCAAGTCCGTTTTGCGCGTAGCGGCCGAACAGCTGCGGCAGTTGCCCGGCGTGTATTACTTTCCTGCCTTCGAGATCGTTGGCGCCGCCGGAGACGAAGGTTTTGCGGCGGACCGGCGTTCGGTTCTGGAGCCGATGGTGGAGCGGGTGATGACGCTGTTCTTCCGGCACGTGTTCGATTCACCCGAAGCGCCGGCGCCAGCTCCGGCAGACGATGACTTCCTGCGGCGCAGTCAGGCCGTAATTGATACGCTGTGCGATGAGCAGCAACTGGATCCCGCCGTGCGCGGCGGCGACATGCGCAACGGAGCAGAATGATGGTCGAATCGCAGCACCAGCACGAGGTGCTGGCCCACGCGCAGGAGCTGATGCAACACGGGAACCATGTGGAGGCCATCGCCTATCTGCGCCGGGCCTGCCTTGAGCAGCCGCTCGGCGAGTACCAGAGGCTGTTGGCGCAATGTCGTTATCTCGCGTATCTCGCCCAGCCGCCGGTGTCTGCAGTGAAGGCGGCGTGGCCGCCGGAGGTGAACGATGTGTTCGCCGATGTCGAGGGTGTGCCGGAGATTGCCGCCGATCGGCTCGATTCGCTGACCTTGGCCGCGGGCATTCGCCATCATGGAGCCCTGCTTGTGCGCGGTTTGCTGCACGATTCGCAGGCAGCCCGCCTGGTTGCCGGCATCGATGAGGCTTTGCGGGCCTGCGAGGCCTGGCGCCGGGACGACGGCCAGGCGATCGATCCCGGCTGGTATTCCCGTCTGCCATTGGTCGAGGGCTGTGCCCTGGCGGAAGGCAGGGATTTCGGCGAAAGCATCGGCGGTGTCTGGGCGGCCGATTCACCGCGCATGCTGTATGAGCTGACCGAAATGTACGAGGCCAACGGCGTGTCCGACACTATCGCCGGTTACTTCGGCGAGCGGCCCATGTTGTCGGTGGGCAAATCGACCCTGCGCCGCGTGCCGGCAAGCCAGGGCGTGGCCGACTGGCATCAGGACGGGTCATTCATGGGCAGCGAAATACGCAGCGTGAACGTGTGGTTGAGTCTGTCTCATTGTGGTGAGGATGCGTCGGGCCTGGAGTTCCTGCCGCGACGCGTGCCTGCCGTATTGCCTACCGGCAGCCATGGCGCGAACTTCTACTGGACGGTGGGGCCGGGCATGGTCGAGCAGACGGCGGCCGGCGTGGCTACGGTCAGTCCGGTGTTTGCCCCTGGCGATGCGCTGCTGTTCGACCACTTCTTCCTGCATCGCACCGGTGTGCCACCGCGGATCAGCAAGCCGCGTTACGCGATCGAGTCGTGGTTCTTCGCTCCTTCGGCGTACCCCGAAAAGCAGGTGCCGCTGTGGCTGTGAGGTGCCGGCTCAATCCCGCGGGGTGATGTTGACGCGCTGTTCCAGTTGAGAGATGTGGCGGCGTTGCGTCTCGATGACGGCGCGCGCGCGCTCCAGTGCCTCGGTGCGACGCGTCAAGCAGGTCTCGGTCGAGGTCAGGATGGCGCGCAGGTGCATGCCGTCCGCCTCCAGCGCCAGACAGGCATCGAGCATGGCGTCCGCGGTGAAAAAGCTGTCGATCAGGGACTGCAATTCCTGGGTCATCCGGGCGGCCGGTACCAGGATGCCAAGGCCGTTGAAAAAGGGCAGCTTGCGGAAGATGAATTCGGTGCCGCTGCTGGCGATGTAATCCTCGATCGCAGTGAGGACGCCGTTGCGCGGGCCGCCTTCGTGCAGCGCATTGGCCAGCACGCCATTCATGCCGTGCTCGACCAGTTCGGCCACCCCGGGCAACATGCCGCGATAACCGTAGGGATGCTTCTGCCATGCGTCCAGATCATCCGGGTTGTAGTACATGTCGCGTCGTGCATACGGCCACGCCACGTCATGCGAGAAGACGATCGGAGGCGGCAGGCCGAGCTGTTCGGCGCGTGCGTGCAGCAGGTTCAGTTCGCTGTGCACGGTGGCCCAGTTGTGGTCACCGTCGATCAGGGCGATGTCCGGGGTATCCAGCTGCGGAATGGCGGCCAGGCTTTTCAGTGGCAGGTAGCGGTACTCGGCGGCACTGAAATCGGCCAGCACCTCATGCAGGCCGGGCTGCGGCGCCGGGTCGATGATGTCGGCATGGGCAGCGTGCTCGCGACAGTACTGCAGGATATTTCGGGTATTCCAGCCGCGGTCCGCGCCGATCTCCATGATCCGGCGTGGCTGTGCGGTTTCGATCATCGGCTTGAGGTAGCGGTGCCAGAAGCGGTTCATTGCGGGTTCCCGGGAAGCGGCGGGGCGGAGGCCGTGGCGTCCGCCGTGAAGGTGTCCAGCGTGGCGTCGTATTGGGCGGCGGTGAGAGAGCCACCCACCTTGCGCAGATAACCTCCGGGACAGGTGCTGATCAGTTGCCGCGTCCAGCCCCGATCGCTCACGAAGGTCGAGTCGCCGCGGGTGAATTCGCGGATTGTCTGCACGTGCTGGTGGCTTGAATAGCCCAGCCAAGGCTGCCCGAAAAGCGTTCCCGTGCAGATCAGGTAGGAGCGGTGGGAGACCAGGCGCGCATAGGCCTGCAGCGACGCCACCGAAAACGCCTCCGCCGATCCGGCCGCGTGCAGCACCAGCACGGTCTCGGCGCTGCCCAGCCAGTGGCGAACGGCGGCCTGAATGGCTGGATCGAGCGGAAGGCCGCGCAGTGACGTGACCCGGCCCGATGCGGCGGTGCAGGCTTGTGCATCGACATGCAAGACACGCGACGCCGGCAGGTCGGCGGCCAGCAGGACGTCGTCGATGAAGCCGACCAGGCCGGTCGTCACACCCACCGCGACGATCGCGTCGGGTCGGACCTGCTGGATGATTTCCTGCAGGCTGATGAGATCTGCCGGCGCCACGCCCACCGGCTGACCCAGCCAGCGCACATCATTGTGCAGGCCGCATTCGGCATAAACCGATTGCAGGTGGGTTTGCGCGCCCTCGTCGAAGTGCAGCGCCAACTGTCCCGGGCGGATCTGATCGGTGATGCCAAGACGCAACGGCAACAGGCTGCGCTGACGCACGCCAGTGGCAAACTCCGAGCGCAATCGCCCGCGGAAACTCAGCTGCGAGCGCTCGACCCAGAGATAGTCTTCGCCGCGCAGCGCACGGTAGGCGTTGGCGTAGCCGCGCACGCGCAAGTCCTTCTCGATATCGTCCACGTTGGTGGTGGTGCCGCCGTGGAACTGATGGAAGCTGGCCTCGCCAATGAGGCAAACCAGCGCGCCTTCGGATGCTTCGCTGGCACGTCGCCACAGGTCAAGATTGGCGAAGCCGCCACCGGCCTGGTCGAATGCCTCGTCGAAGCCGCCGAGGCGGTCGTAGAGTGCGGTGGGCAGCATCAGGCAGTTGCTTTCGCTGAGTCCGTCGAACCAGGGTTCGGGGCTTTCGCCGATCGGCGCGCCAATGCGGAACAGCTCATAACCGTTGGCCGGCCAGCGGATCCGGTCGAACAGCACGTCCTCCTGCTCACGGGTATAACCGCTCATGGCCAGCCAGCGCTGATCCCCCCCCACGAACCAGTGGCGCAGGGCAACCACGGCATCGGGATCCTGCCGCCACGCCAGCCGCGCCTCCTCGAATACGCCCGGGGTGAGCAAGTGGGCTCCATCGATCATCACGGCAAGGTACTTGCCGCGCGCCAGCCGTGCCGCCTCGTTCAACGCCGCGCAGGGCGAGGAAGCCTGTTGGCGTGGCCGGATCAGGCGAAACTGCGGGCCGAAGGACGTGATCCAGTCCTCCTCCAGCGGAGGCGAGGAGCCGTTGTCGACGCACAGCACTTCATAGCTGAAATCGCCCGCACCCAGCTGATAGTCGCTGCGCAACGAGGTCAGCGTACGTTCGGCTTCGCGCCGCATGTTGTAGAAGTTGACGATCACCGACAGCGTCACCGGTTCGGCCACGGGCTCGCGCGCCAGCGCCGCCGGCCAGCGCGAGCGCTCCCGCGAGGAGAGGCTTGCCCGCGCGATGCGCACAACGAACGGCGCCTGCAGCAAGGTCTCGCCGGTATCGGCCAGACGCAGATCGAGCCGGTGCAGATGGTCGTCGCACAGCGTGTCGGGAAGTGCCACCTCGAAGCCGCAGCAGCCATCGCCGTGCTGCAGTTCGGCAACGTCGGCCCGCCACTGGTTGGCGGTGAAGCGCAACAGCTCGCGACCGCCTTCATGGAGTGCAAGCATCGGCGAGCTGCCGTTGCCATCGCGCCGGCGAACCCAGCCGCGGATCAGTCGCGGGCCACATTGATCGAGCGAACCCTGCCATTGGGCGGTACCGAGCGGCAGCGGCAGGATGTCGACAGCTGCGGGTGGCGCGGCGACACTCACCTGACTGACGACCAGCGGGCTGCCGGCCAGCGGGTGGATGCGCCCGTGGCCGATCGCGATCACCGCCAATTCGGTGCCGTCGTCGGGCAGCCAGTCCAGCGCAATGGCGAAGGCGCAATGGCCGTCCTTCTTGCCCGCAGCAGCAAGGTCTGCGCGGTACAGGTTCGCCAGCCCGCTACCGAGCAGGGTATCGCCGGCGCGGATCTCGATGGTCAGAGGCTCCGCCTGGTCGTCCATGCAGCGTGCCCAACCTCTTGCGACGTAGCCGGAGAAACCGTCCACGACCCCTTCCACTTCACGGACAGGTGGGGCGGGGGTCTGGCCATTCGTCATCATGAAGATCTCGCTGGGTCGGCAAATGGCCTTGGGAGCGCAGTCATACGGTCCATGCCGGAAAGCGTCAAAGATCGCGTTTCCCGGGGTGATGTGCAATACGCACGCGCATGCAACGCAATAGAAATCACGTTCCCATCCGTAAGCTTTGATGAATGGGCGATCCTGTCAAGGTTCGGCTGGGCGCCATGCGGCGAGTAAGATAGGCGCTTTGTCAGCACGCTCCTGTTCCCTGAATATCACGGATCACCATGAACAAACGCAGCAAGCACGCCACTCAAGGTCTGGGCACCCGCGCCATTCACGCCGGCCAGCACCCGGACCCCAGCACCGGCGCGATCATGACGCCGATCTACGCCACCTCGACCTACGTGCAGGAAAGTCCCGGCAAACACAAGGGTTACGAGTACTCGCGCACGCAGAACCCGACGCGCATGGCCTACGAGCGCTGCGTGGCCGATCTGGAAGGTGGCGTGGCCGGTTTCGCGTTCGCATCCGGGCTGGCGGCGGCGGCGACCGTGCTGGACCTGCTCGACTCGGGCAGTCACGTGATCGCGATGGATGACCTCTACGGCGGTACCTACCGGCTGTTCGAGAAAGTGCGCCGGCGTTCGGCTGGACTGGACTTCAGCTTCATCGACCTCAATGACGCTGCGGCGATGAAGGCCGCGCTGAAGCCGAACACCAAGATGATCTGGGCAGAAACGCCGACCAATCCGATGCTTAAGCTGGTCGACCTGGCCAAGGTGGCCGCATTTGCGAAGAAGCACGGTTTGATCCTGGTGGTCGACAACACCTTCTGCTCGCCGATGATTCAGCGGCCGCTCGAATACGGCGCGGATCTGGTACTGCATTCGGCGACCAAATATCTCAATGGCCACTCGGACATGGTGGGCGGCATTGTGGTCGCCGGCCACAAGCAGCTGGCCGAACAGATGGGCTTTCTGCAGAATTCGGTGGGCGCGGTGGCCGGCCCGTTCGATGCCTTCCTCGCCATGCGCGGCCTCAAGACGCTGCACCTGCGCATGCAGGCGCATTGCGCCGGTGCGATGGAGCTGGCGAAGTGGCTGGAGAAGCATCCCGCGGTGGAGCGAGTGATCTACCCGGGCCTGAAGAGCCATCCGCAGCACGCCCTGGCCAAGCGCCAGATGCAGGGTTTCGGCGGCATCATCACGATCGAGGTGAAAGGCGGCCTGAAGAAGGCGCGCCGGATGCTTGAGCGTTGCGAACTGTTCGCCCTGGCCGAGTCGCTGGGCGGCGTCGAAAGCCTGATCGAGCATCCGGCGATCATGACCCATGCCTCGGTGCCGGCAGCCAACCGCAAGCGGCTTGGCATCAGCGATGGGCTGATCCGATTGTCGGTGGGCGTGGAGGATGTAAAGGACTTGAAGGCCGAGCTCGAGTTCGCCCTGGGCCAGGCTGCCTGATGAATCAGCTGCCACCGGAGCGCAGCCCCGTCTCCGAACTGACGGGCAATTGGGCACTGCTCAAGCGATTGGTAGTGCGCGACATCCGTGCGCGCTATCAGGGCTCGGCGTTCGGAACATTTTGGGCGCTGGGTACCCCGCTGTTGCTGCTGTTCGCCTACTGGTTCGTTCTGGGCATGATGCTTCAGGCGAAATGGGGCGGGACGCCATCCAAACTCTATCCCGTCGTGCTGTTCTCGGGATTGATCGTTCATCTGTTCTTCGCGGACGTCCTGGGGCGTTCACCCGGTTTGATCATCGAGCACGGAACCTATGTCAAGAAGGTCGTGTTTCCGCTGGCCACACTTCAATGGATGGTGCTGGCGACTGCAGCTTTTCACCTTCTGGTGAATATCCTGATCCTGCTGCTCGGCCAGCTCCTGATTGCGGGGCATATTCCGCCGACGTGGCCGCTGGTCTTCATTGTCCTGCTGCCGCTGCTGCCCATGCTGCTCGGCTTGTCGTGGTTTCTGTCGTCGATTGGCACTTTCCTGCGCGACGTGCAACAGGTTATTCCGCTGTTGCTGACCCTGATGATGTTCCTCAGTCCGATATTCTTCCCGATGGAGCTTGTGCCGGAGCGATATCGTTATCTGATGTACCTCAATCCCCTGACCCTCATCATCCTGCAGGTTCGCAAGGTGACGATCGAGGGAAGTCTTCCCGATTTTTTCGCGATCTTCGTCTATACCGTGTGTTCGACCATCGTGATGTACGCAGGCTACTGGTGGTTCTGCCGAACGCGAAAGGGCTTTGCCGATGTGCTCTGACCGTCCTGCCATAACCGTCTCGGGAATCTCCAAGAGCTATCTCCTTTTTGAAAAGCCGTCGCATCGGCTGTGGCAGATGGTCTTTCGCGGAAAGGTGCGCTTCTTCAACGAGCATGAGGTACTTCGCAATATCAGTTTCGAGGTGGCGCGGGGGCAGACAGTCGGGCTCGTGGGGCGCAATGGCGCAGGCAAGTCGACCCTGCTGAGCATCCTCTGCGGAACGCTGACGCCCACGTCAGGACATGTTGACGTGCAGGGCAAGGTAGCCGCACTGCTGGAGTTGGGAGCAGGGTTCAATCCGGAACTTACCGGGCGCGAGAACATCGACTTGTGCGCCCAGATCTATGGCCTGTCAGCAGACGAGGTGGAGTTGCGGCGTGAGTCGATCATCGAATTCGCCGACATCGGCGACTATATCGACCGACCGGTAAAGACCTACTCGAGCGGCATGTTCACCCGGCTGGGCTTTTCCGTGGTGGCACATGTGGACGCCGATATCCTGATCGTCGACGAGGCGTTGGCGGTCGGCGATGCCTATTTCGTGCAGAAGTGCATGCGCTACCTGCATCGCTTTCGTGACAACGGCGGCACTCTGGTGTTCGTCAGCCATGACATGGGTTCGGTCACAGCGCTCTGCGACCGGGTGATCTGGCTGAAGGACGGCGTGATCGCCATGGATGACACACCGAAAGCCGTTGCCGGAGCCTATCTGGCGGACCTCTACCGGGCCGCTCAGGGCAGCGTGGATTCGTGTCACGATGACATTTCCGTGGCCGAGGATCTTGCCGACGTTCACGATGACGACGATGGCATGGATCCGCGCGTGGAGCTGCTGAAGGATTCCAATCTGCGCAACGACATCGAAATATTCAAGTTCAGCCAGGGTCATGACTTCGGCACGGCAGGCGTCGTGTTCGAACACGCGGCGTTTGTCGACACAGCCGGGCGCAGGCTCGCATGGGTGGTAGGCGGGGAGCGCGTGAAGATCGCACTGCGACTGCGCGCACTCAGGTCGGCGCGTGCTCTGATCATCGGTTTTGTTGTCAAGGACAGGCAGGGTCAACCGCTGTTTGGCGACAACACGTTCCTTCGCTACATGCACGAACCACTCGCTGCCGGCAGTGGAGACCGAATTGATGCCTCATTCGAATTTCGCATGCCGATTCTTCCGGTGGGTGACTATGCGGTCAGCCTCGCAGTCGCCGACGGCACGCAGAAGGACCATGACATGCATCAATGGATACATGACGCCCTGATCATCAGCAGCCGATCAAGCAGCGTGTCCACCGGACTGATCGGCATCCCCATGCACGGCATCGAGGCCACCGTGATCCGGGGAGAGCCCTTGTGAACACGGCAACAGCACATCGATTGAACAGTTTCGATGCCGTGCGCATCGTTGCTGCCCTGGTGGTGATCTTCGGGCATGCACACCCGCTGTCGGCTCATCCCGATGATGTGATTGTGGGCAATGCCGTGCAGTCCGTGGCGGTGAAGATTTTCTTCATCGTCAGTGGCTTTCTTGTGGCCAGGAGCTGGGAGTCCGATCCCCACGTCTACCGTTACTTGTTGCGACGCTGCATGCGCCTGATTCCGGGTCTCGCGCTGGTGCTGGTGCTGACGATTGGCGTGCTCGGACCCGCGTTCACGACGCTTCCTCCGGGAGAGTATTTTGCGAACTCCGGTACCTGGCGTTATCTCGTCTACAACTTCTTCCTGTATCCGATCTACAGCTTGCCCGGTGTATTCGTTGACAACGTGTATCCCAACGCGGTCAATGGTTCGCTCTGGAGCCTGCCGGCCGAGTTCCTGATGTATCTGGTGCTGCCGGTTGTCTTCTTGACGACGATAGTTGACCGCAGCAGGTGGCTGTTGATTCTCGTCACCGTCGCGCTGGCGGTTTGTTCGCTGGTCTATCTGCGGGCGCCCTCGGATCATCAGCTCGTTTTCTGGGGCACCGGGTCCCGCTCCGTGGCAGACGTGGGTCCCTATTTTTTCATCGGGGCCCTGTACTCGCTGACGGTCATGAAGCGCTGGCTCAGCGCGCCCGTCTCGCTGCTGCTGCTGGGAGTGCTGGCGCTTTTCCAGACTCCGGATCCGACATTGCAACAGATCGGGTTGATGATCGTGCTGCCGTATGCGGTGCTGTCTTTCGCCGTACAACCGACCCCCGTGATTTGCAGGGCGGGTCGGTTTGGCGACCCGTCCTACGGCATCTATCTCTATGGCTTCCCGGTACAGCAGGCTTTGTTCCATTTGTGCGGCCCGACGATGGGACCACTGGACAATGCTCTCATCGCTTCGGTGATCGCACTGATGCTGGGCTACGCCTCCTGGCATCTACTGGAAAAGAGAGTGTTGGCATTCAAGCCCGCCAAAAGGTTGGCCGTCGCCAGCCCGACCCGCAAGGAAATATCCGAGTTATGAAAGACTGCATCTTGATCACCGGCGGCGCCGGCTTCATCGGTAGCGCGCTGTCGCACCTGATTGCTTCCTCCGACAGTTTGCCGATTGTCGCGATCGATTCCCTGCATCCGCAGGTACATGCCAGGGGTATCCGTCCTGCCGAACTCCATGAGGATGTTCGGCTGATCGTGGCGGATGTCTGTGAGCCCGAGACCTGGACAGCGTTTCTGGCGGAATGGCGGCCAAGCCTGGTTGTTCATCTGGCAGCCGAAACGGGGACGGGCCAGTCCCTGAGCGAAGCCAGCCGGCACACCCACGTCAACGTGACAGGCACGGCGCGCATGCTCGATGCCCTCGCTGCCGCGGGCCATGCGCCCCGGCGGTTCGTGCTGAGCAGCAGTCGTGCGGTCTATGGGGAAGGGGTATGGGTCCGTGAGGATGGCTCCACGATGTCTCCCGGACAGCGTTCGATGGCGATGCTGGAAGCGGGCCAGTGGGATTTCGCCGGAGCCGACGCGTTGCCCTTCGTGGCCGATGCCACGCCAGCCGCTCCAACCAGCATCTACGGCGCAACCAAGCTGGCGCAAGAGCACATCATTCGGTCTTGGGCGCTCAGCTTTGGCTCGGAGGTGGCCATCCTGCGCCTGCAGAACGTCTATGGCCCCGGTCAATCGCTGGACAATCCATATACCGGCATCGTCTCGCTTTTCTCGCGCCTTGCACGCGCGGGAAAGAGCATTCCTCTTTACGAGGATGGACTCATGCGGAGGGATTTCGTATTCATCTCCGATGTGGCTCGTGCATTGATCGCGGCCATGCGCAAGGAACTCGCCGATGGCCGAATCTACGATATCGGCTACGGACAGCCGACCACCATTGGCGATATCGCGGATCTGATAGCCGCGCACTACGGCGCGCCACCTCCGCATGTGTGCGGAAAGTACCGCAATGGCGACGTTCGTCACGCCGGGTGTGAGGTTGGCCGTGCCGCCGCGATCGGCTGGCAGCCCGAAGTCGCGCTGTCGGACGGGATTCGCCAGCTTTGCGACTGGATCGATCAGCAACTGGAGACACCATGATGGCACCTGCCGCAAAACTGCCATTCCTTGGGACGCTTCGTGTCCACTCGGTGTTGTATGGCAATGAAGCCAACCGGATCGACCAGGCGATAGAGCACCTGGAGCGTGCTGCAGACTTCGCCATCGCCGCTGGCGTGTTCAAGGAAGTCGCACTGGTCTACGGTGATTGTTCGCCCACGCCTGCCTTGAGCGAGACCGTGAAGGCGCATGCCCGCAGCGGAAGCGCACTGCACGAGGTGGACTATCGATACTTCGACGAGAATCTGGGATCGGCGCGCGGGCACAATCGCCTGCTTGAGGATCTAGCGGAAGACTACGTGCTGATCATGAATCCGGACATCATGATGGCACCGAATACACTGCTTGAACTGGCCAAGCCGTTTGCCAACACGAAGGTCGGCATGGTTGAGGCAAAGCAGATCCCCATCGAGCATCCCAAGGAGTATGTCGCCGGTACCGGCGAGACATGCTGGGCGGCTACGGCATGCACGTTGATCCCGGCACAAGTATTTGCCGAGATAGGTGGATTCGACTACCAGACGTTCTTTCTCTATTGCGACGACGTGGATTTTTCATGGCGGGTACGTCTGGCCGGACTGAAAGTGATCTATCAGGCCAGCGCCCTGGCGTTTCACGACAAGCGTCTTGGCGGGCAGGGAAAATGGGTCCCGGGCGGTGCCGAAAAGTATTACTCCGCCGAGGCCGCTCTGCTGCTTGCCTACAAATATCATCGCGATGACATCGTGAGGGATGTGCTGAAATATTTCCTGGGATCGGGTGAGGAAACCCTCCTCGCCGCAGCAGCAGAGTTCCAGGCCCGGCGCGAAGAAGGTCGGTTGCCCGAACAGATCGATCCGTCTCACAAGGTCGCCGTTTTCAAGGATGGCGCGTATTCCGCGCACAGGTTCGTGTTATGACGGAGCAATACGACAACGAGTATGTGGACGACAACGTCTATGGCCATGTGGTTGATCTGGCCTCTCGCTTCGGATTGAGGAAAGGTGGGGCATTCCTGGACTTTGGCTGCGGATATGGCCGCATGGCCGAAGTGCTGCGCGATCGATACGACGTGCGATATATCGGGCTGGACATCAATGAACCCGGACTGCTTTCTCTCAAGGCGCGTGGCTTCGACACCATGTTTCTGGATCTGCATGATCCGGACCAGGCATTGGCATTGATCGAGAAGGAAATTCCTGCGCAGGCATCGGTCAGCGCCCTGTGCATCATCGACACGCTTGAGCATCTGGCGGAGCCATTGAAGGCCTTGCTCATGCTTCGCAAGCTTGCACAGCAACACAACGTGCCGTTGATCGTCTCGGTGCCGAACGTGACCCATCGGGATATCGGGTTCAAGCTGGCCATGGGCATGTTCGACTACACCGAATCGGGGCTTCTCGACTATACCCACCTCCAGTATTTCTCCGAGCATCGACTCGAAGAAATGATGATGTCTGCAGGCTGGCATGAGGTGCACAAGAAAGACGTATTGATGACGAAGAGCGATCAATACTTTCCACAGACACATGCGGTGCTCAGCGAGGCTGCCCCGTTGCACCAGTTGCTGACGAATCTGCGTTCGGGAGCGAATGGCGCCGGCCTGATCAACCAATTCGTCCGGGCCTACCTCCCCGGGCCACGGGCCGGCGCTCGCGATTCCGTACCCTACCTGGAAAGACGCGAGGAGAAGCAGCCCTTCCTGACGGTGGTGACTCGCACGCAAGGCTCGCGCATAGACACCTTGCGGGAGGTTCTCCTCTGCCTGTCGGCGCAGACTTGCCAGGACTTCGAGGTCTGCGTGATCGGTCACGACCTCGATCTCGAAAGACAGTTGGCGGTGGAGCGCGTCATTGCGGATCTGCATGCATCGATGCGCGAAAGGGTGAGGCTGGTGCGGGTCGATGGAGGCACCCGGGCCACCCCCCTGAATACGGGATTCGACTACGCCCTGGGTCAATATGTTGCCGTGCTGGATGATGACGATCTTGTCTTTGGACACTGGGTAGAAACATTCCACGAGCTTGCGAAGAAGAACTGCGGGCAACTGCTAAGGCTTGTAGCGGTGGCCCAACACTGGGACAAGGTGGACATGCCCGATGGCGGTCTGGCTTCCCGCGCGGTGGGAGGCATGCAGGCCATTTATCCGGAACATTTCGATCTGGTGGCGCATCTCGTCGAGAACCGCAGCCCGCTTCATTCGCTCGCATTCCCACGTTCGCTCTTCAGCGATCTGAAGTTCCGCTTCGACAATGCACTTACCACCGCGGAAGACTGGGACTTCATCATCCGGGTTGCACCTGTGGCAGGCGTTGCGACGTCGACGAACGTCGGCTGCATCTATCGGCTCTGGAAGACCCAGGAGACCTCGTTCACCACGCACAGTGATCTGGAATGGCGTGCGAACTACTTCTACACACTGCGCAAGCTGGACAAGGTTCCACTGCTCATGCCTGCAGGTTCGGTAGTAAGAATCAACAACCTGTACCAAGAACTCAAACGCTTGCGAGGCGGAGAGGGCGATGCGAATAAGCCGCCGTCGGAAGGATTGGCACACGACTTCGGCCCTGACAGTGAATATGTCCAGCTGCTTCAATTGCGTTATCACGAGCTGGTGAATTCGGCCTCATGGCGACTTACCGGCCCGTTGCGCTGGTTCAAGCAGACTGTCCGCGGGCATCGGCGTGAGCCAAGCCCGAAAGTATGGCTGCTGACGGTGAAGGATCTCGAATACCTGATCAATGGCATTGAGGCCTCCAGCTCGTGGCGAATGACGCGTTGGCTGCGCAATTTGAGGCAGATTTTTCACTGACGCCTGAGCTTGACCGGCCCACAAACGTGGATGCCGGTCTGCGCCGGTGATACCTTGGGAAAAACTGGAAGGGCAGCCGCTACAGACGGTTGCCAATCAAGCCAAGGGGATTTGACTTGAAGAATGAGTGGCTGAGGCCCGTATGCGGCTTCGTGGTGGCATTGGTCGTGACAGCCGGCTGCTGCACCTGGATCGACCCCTATCTGGGCATCGGCTCTCCCCTGGTTGCGCAGGCACTCAATGCGGTTGTCCCTGTCCTGCTGTTCGCCGTGCTCTGGGGGCTGAGTGGCCGGCCACTGTTTTCGGCCTTTATCTCGCTTGTGGTTTTCGCGCTGTTTGCTCTGGTCGACCACGTCAAGTGGCGATTTCTGCACACGAACCTGGTGTTCGCGGACTTCAAGATCGTGTCGTCGCTGCTACTGGATCCGAAGCTCGTACTGGGCTTTGTCCACGTCAAGTTCTGGCAGGCCGTTCTGCTGCTGGTCTTCCTGCCGGCAGTCCTGGTGCTGTTGTATCGGGTCGGCTGGGCGCGTTGCCGCATTTGGTGGCTGCGTCTGCCGGTGCTGACCCTCGCGATGATGATGTTGTTGGTGTTGGTGACAGGTACGAGCACCAAGGTGAATCCGGCGATCGGCTGGGAGGTATATGTTCAGCCTTACGGAGCTCGCATTGCAGGAGTGATGGGCAATATTCTGCTTGGCTTGCGCTCCACCGACGACGTGAAAACCCCGGTGGATACGCGAGCAGTCGCCGCTTTCGGGCAGGCGCCCGAGACAGTTGCACGGCTCCAGCGGGTGCATGCCGATGCCAGCACCCGTTTGCTGCCGGACATCGTTGTGGTGCAGAGCGAGTCCCTGTTTGAGCCATCGCAACTCTGCGGGATGCAGGCCCGGCCATTTCTCGATCATGTCGATGGCGAAGGTGCGTCTTCTGGCGAACTTGATGTGCCCGTTTTTGGGGGGCGCACGCTTCAGACCGAATTTGAGGTGCTCAGTGGAGCACCAGTCAAATTCTTTCAGGGATCGATGTTTGCCTACTATGAATTGGTGAACCATCCAATCAATGCCTGGCCGCGACAGCTCAGTCGGCTTGGCTACCGCACCATCGTCATGCACCCCGGGTCGAGGGGCTTCTGGCGCAGGGGGCTGGTCATGCCGCTGCTGGGTTTCGACACGTTCGTGGACATTGATGCCTACCTGCCTGGCGATCAGGGCACGCACGGATTCGTCACCGACGATGCCCTGATGCAGTCGGTTGTTTCAGAATTGAATGCATCCCGTACCCCCGGTTTCGTTTTCGCCATCTCCATTGCAAACCATGGGCCATGGGGAGGAAGCAAGCCCGATCGCCCTGATGTTTTCAGCATGATTCCCGCGAAGTTGCGTGATCCGGCACGCGCCCAGCTTGCAGATTATCTGTCCAGATCCATCGACGCCGACCGCAGCTGGAAGCTGCTGACGGATGCGCTGTCAAAGCGCAAGCGGCCGACTATTGCCGTCATCTACGGAGATCATCTGCCTGGCTTGACGCCGATATACGACAAACTTTGTTTCAAGGATGGCAAGCCTCCAGAGAGCCATTTCCCGCCGCTGCAGGTCTGGGCCAACTTCCCGGTTCCAGCGCTGCCGCGACGGATACCCAGCTATCTGCTCGGTGGGTGGGTGGCCAAGGCCGCGCTTCTTGCAGGCGACGATGCGCTGAACAATCGCGAGGCGGCCTCGATGATTGCAACAGACCAGACCCTGCCCTCCGACCGGAAACAGACCCTGCTTGAGGACTATGCGGATGTCGCTGCGCGCAACATATACGCAGACGCAGGAAAGACAGAAAGTTCGAAGCTGAGGATCGCGAACGTCTCCGACAGCGCCAAGTATCTGATGCAATACATGGCGAAATCACCGGATGCCGAAACCGTGCACGTGGATGCCGCTGGCATCCTGCTGCTGAACGGAACTCAGAAGACCTCAGTAGTTGTCCTGCCGTTGGAAAAGCGTGTATCCAGACTGACCGCACGGCTCTACATGCAGGATCTGCCCGACGCGGCGAAGGCCAATCCGGCTCATGTCGTGGTCAGCGGTGACGGCATTACGCTGCTTGACACGCTTGTGGCGTCCTCATCAACGGAGGTCGATACGCTCGACGTTTCCGGAGTTAGCCAGCTGAGCATTGCGACATCAATGGACACCCCTGGCCAGAGGCTCATTCTGAGGGCGATCCAGATGCAGTGCGGCGAGATCGGTTGCGGGTTGAGCAACCTCGCCAAAGGACGGAGAACCAGGATCGGCGAGGCGCCCGGGGCGAACCTCGATTACGTGATGGCCCATGAGCGCGGTCGGCGGGATGGGCTGGTCTCCATTCATCGCATCGATGGCGATGCCCTGTTCATTCATTCCGCCGAAAAATCCTCGGCATGGCTGGAATTTGACGCATCGGATGTCGTGTCGATAACGCTCGATGCGAGAATCCAGCCGATGGATGCCGCCTGCAAGGCCATTCCTGATGCCGGAAAAATTGTATTCACCGTAAGTGCCGACGGCGTGCCGCTAAGGAAGTTGACGGTAACGCCGGACTCCGCCGAGCGGCTCAGTTTCCATCTGGATGATGTAAGCCGACTTCGTCTGGATGTGGAGAAGGACGGGAATAGCAGCTGTGACTGGTTCTATGTAAGCGTCCCTTCGATGGAGGTCGATAGGGAACCACGCTCGTGGTGGGAAAAATTCTGGCATTAGGCTCCAGCCCATCGCGGCTCACGGCCGATCCGACGCCGACCCTGTTGCCGGCGGATCGTGGTTTGCCGACGCAAGGCCTCCGCACCGGAGGCCTGATTCCGATTTCCGTCCGATCGACCATGCGGCAGGCGCAAGGGATGCCTGCCGCGGCACTTCAACCGAGCGCTGCTTGCAGCTCCGGAATGATCTTGAACAGATCACCCACCAGACCGAAATCGGCGATCTCGAAGATTGGCGCTTCGCCATCCTTGTTGATCGCCACGATGGTGCCGGCGTCCTTGATGCCGGTGAGATGCTGGATCGCACCGGAAATGCCGATCGCCATGTACAGCTCGGGGGCGATGATCTTGCCGGTCTGGCCGACCTGCAGGTCGCTGGGCACGTAGCCGGCGTCGACGGCGGCGCGCGAGGCGCCCACGGCCGCGCCGATCCTGTCGGCGAACTTGAAGATGATGTCGAAGTTTTCCTTCGAGCCGACGCCGCGACCGCCGGAGACGACCTTGCTGGCGCTCTGAAGGTCGGGTCGGTCACTGCTGCCCTGCTTCAGTTCGATGAAGCGGGTGTGCGTGGGCAGGCTGGCGTCGATGCCCAATGCCTCGACCGGTGCGCTGTTGACGCCGGTGGCGGCGGTCGGCCAGGAGGCCGAGCGGATCGTGGCCACGACGGTGTGGGCGGCGTCGGCTTCGACGGTGATGATCGCATTGCCGGCATAGATCGGACGCTTGAAGGTGTGCGCAGCCTCCACGCTCATCACGTCGCTGACCTGGGCCACGCCGAGCAGGGCGGCAACGCGCGGCGCCACGTCCTTGCCGAAGGTGGTGGAAGGCACGAACACGTGGCTGTAGCCGCCGGCCGCCTGGGCAATCTGCGGGGCCAGCACGGCGGCCAGCGGATGCGCATTCTCGGCGCGAGCGACGGTGAGTACACGGCTCACACCATCGATCTTAGACGCTTCCGCAGCGATCGCATCGACGTTGTCGGCGAGCACCAGCACGTCGATCGTCTCGCCCTTTACCGCGATGGCAGCGCTTACGGCGCGGGCGGTGGAAGAGTTCAGTTTGCCGCCGAGGTGCTCGGCAATGACGAGAATCTTGCTCATGGTTGTCTCCGAAGCTTTTTGCAGGAGCCCAGCTTGTGGGCGATGTTCCTGGGGTTGGCGAAAGGCATCGCCCACCGGGTGGGCTCCTGCAGGGGATGTGGGTTAAAGCAGACCTTTCTGCTTCAGGGCGGCAACCAGCTCGGCGGCATCCTTCACCATCACGCCCTTGCTGCGTTTGGCTGGTGCGGCATAGTGGGTGGTTTTGAGATGATCGTGCGCCTCGACGCCGAGCGAGCCGAACTCGATCGTGTCGATCGGCTTGGACTTCGCCTTCATGATGTCGGGCAGCTTGATGAAGCGCGGCTCGTTGAGGCGCAGGTCGGTGGTGATCACGACCGGAAGTTCCGCCTCGATCACTTCCAGGCCGGCGTCGACTTCGCGGGTCACCGTTGCCTTGCCGTCGGCGATTTCCACCTTGCTGGCAAAGGTGGCCTGCGGGCGATCCCACAGCGCGGCGAGCATCTGGCCGGTCTGGTTGGCGTCGTCGTCGATCGCCTGCTTGCCCAGGATCACCAGGCCCGGCTGCTCCCTTTCGATCAGCTTGAGGAAGACGCGGGCAGCGGTCAGCGGCTGCACGGCATCGACGGTGACCACGTGGATGGCGCGGTTCGCACCCATTGCCAGGCCATTGCGCAGGTGCGCCGTGAGGTCGGCCGGGCCGATGCCGACCACGATCACTTCTTCGGCGACGCCTTTCTCGCGCAGGCGCAGTGCCTCTTCCAGCGCGATGTCGTCGAACGGGTTGGCCGACAGCTTCACGCCATCGGTGACCACGCCGCTGCCGTCGGGTTTGACCTGGATACGCACGTTGTAGTCAACGACGCGCTTGTAGCCGACCAGAATCTTCATCTGCGATTTCCTTGCCTCGTTGGCCCTTGTCAGGGCGCGGAAACGTGCATTCTAACCGTCATCAAACAAATGTACGAAACCGGGCCCAGTGGCATGGAGCCGCAGCGGTCAATTACTGCGCCGCGCAAAGGGATACGTGCCGGCGGGCGGGTCGGACATTCCGAGCAGGTTTGTCGCGCTGGCCGCAACAAACCCGCCATGCCGGGCGGCCAGACAGAACACCCGCTCGACCGCGTGTGCCAGCGTGCCGTCCAGCTGACCCGCTTCGGCTTCGAATCCGGCACTCTCCAGATGCGCGTCCAGCAGCGGACGCAAGGCCGCTGGCCGCAGCCAGAACATGCTTCCGGCGATGAAGTTGTCGCTTTGCACCTGTGGCGCGGCGATGCCGAGCCGGCGGGTCAGGTAGTCGAGGTTGTCCTGGTTGGCGCCCCAGTAATAGTCCAGTGGCTGCAGATGCCCTTCGGCGTGCACCAGCCCCAGGCGCGCGTCATCACGGAACGCCGCGACGATGCGGCTGGCGCGCTCCGGGGCAAGCAGACGGTCGAGCAACTCGCGGCGCCAGATCTCGCCATCCTGGCGATGGGAAGAGCGCTTGCCATGCAACTTGAGCACGGTGGTCACGCCTTCATCGAGCAGGCGGTTGGCAACGTGCAGGAAGGGCAGGATGTCGCGTCCACGGTTCTCGAACACCTCGATCTCCGCATCGAGGCCGAGTTGCCGTGCCTGTGCGCGTACGGCATGTTCACGCTCATCGGCCGTGGTGATCACCACGCGCCAGTCGACGCCGCTCTGGCGCAGCGCGGCAACCAGTTCGTCGAGCAATTCGGGATACCAGATGTGGATCACCGCGCACGGTCGCGGGTCCGGGCTCGGTGCCGGCTGCAGCGCGGCGCGGGTGGCTTCGAGCCAGGCATGGCCGAGCCGACTGTCCGGCTCCAGCACCGCGCCCTCGGCCCATTCGTTCCAGGCGTTGACGAAGACCAGGGGCTGCTGCGGGAAGCGGCGCTGCGCGACGGTCACGGCGTGGCGCAACCAGTCGCGGTAGCCGCGCGGCGAGGCATGGGCCAACACCCGGCCGCGGCCGCTGCGCCGTGGCTCGTTGTCCCAGCCCGGGTTGACCCCGGGATAGCGCGGGTAAGCGGGATCGGCCTGCGCGATGGCCTGCCGTGCCAGCTCGCGCCAGTCATGCACGTCGCCGTGGTAGGCCGGATTGAGCAGCTGCTGGCGTGCCGTGATCGGTTCGAGCGTGGTGTTGTTCGGCGGGAATTCGATGGCGGCGTCGAAGCCGATCGTGCGCGGGTCGGCGCGATCGAAGCTCTGCACGTAACCCAGCTGGATCTCGCCGATGCCGTTGTTGCGGCACCATGCGCGCCAGCGCTCGGCCGTGGCCTTCGCATCCGGCAGCAGGCCGGGGCGATAGACCAGCAGCAACGGCTTGCCGTCGATGCGCAGGTAGCGTGGATCGGCGAGATAGCGCGCGACATGCGCGATGAAGGCGAGGTCGTCCGCGGCGCTGTGCTGCTGGCCGATCAGGATGTCCTCGGCGCGACCGTCCCAGCGGCGCGACCAGTTCTCGTTGGCCCAGCACAGGCACAGCGGCAGCTCGAGTGTGGGGTCTGCCAGCCATTGCTGCAGCGGCTGTTCCAGCAGGGTCTTGCCGGCGAACCAATAGAAGTAGCTGCAGAACGCGCCGATGCCGTACTCCCGCGCGAGGGTCATCTGCCGGCGCATCGTGTCGGGCTGGCGCAGGTCGTAGAAGCCCAGTTCGCCGGGCAGGCAAGGCTGTGCGTGTCCCTCGAATTGCGGCAGTGCGCGGGTCACGTTGTGCCATTCGGTGAAGCCCTCGCCCCACCAGGCGTCGTTCTCGGGAATCGGATGGAACTGCGGCAGGTAGAACGCCACCACGGTCGCCGGCAGCGCCGTCGGCAGGTCGCCGCCACGGTGCGGCACGAAACCGATGGCACGTGCGCCCGCGCAGGTCCGCAGGCGATGTTCGACGCGGCAGCCGCTTACCTGCTGCCCACGCGGACTGGCCGGCAGCAGATCGGCGTGTCGGTCAAGAAAGCGCTGGCGCAGCCGGTCGCGCGTGGTCGCCGGCATCGGCGTCAGGCGAAAACCGGTGCGCAGCACGGTGAACAGACAGCGCTTGGCGAGTTGGCGAACGAACATGGCGGAGGGTCAATGATGATGCCGCAGCATCGGTGCTGCGGCGCGCAGGGTCAATCCAGTACCCGATGCAGGGTGGCCGCGGCGGCGGCCGGGGAGAAGTGCTGCCGCACGTTGTCCTGACCACCGGCCGACAGCTGCTGCCAGAGTGCTTCGTTGCGCTGCAGTAGCAGTACAGCGTCGACGAAGCCGGCGACATCGCTGGCCACCAGTACGTCGCGACCATCGGTCAGGCGCATGCCTTCCACCGCGATCGGCGTGGCGATCACCGGCACGCCATGGCTCATCGCCATGTTGATCTTGCCCTTGACGCCGGCACCGAAACGCAGCGGGGCGAGTGACGCCAGACAGGCGTCCAGCCACGGCGCCAGATCGGCGACCCGGCCGTGGAGCTCCATGCCGGGCACGGCCAGTTCGCGCCGCGCGGCATCGGACATGTCGCCAAGCACGTGCACGCGAATGTCGGGCAGGGCGTCGCGCAGCCGTGGCAGGATCTCCGTGGCGATCCAGCGCAACGCGTCGCTGTTCGGCGGGTGGCCGTGGCCACCGATGAAGACCAGGTCGCGACGCTGGCCGTGCGGACGCTGGCAGCCGTGCACCGTGTGGATATTCGACAGCAGTTCCACCCGCGCCTGCGGCAGCAGTTGCGCCAGCAGGTCCTGTTCGTGCGGACTGACCACCAGGCTCACGTCGGCTTGTTCGATCAGCGCCAGTTCGCTGCGACGCGCGGCTTCCGACTGGCGAGCCAGGGCGGCGCTGCCACCCAGTTCGGCGGCGCGACCCTCGCGCAGGAAATGCAGGTCGACGGTGTCGAAGATCAGCCGCGCCTGCGGCGCGTGGCGGCGCACGGCAGCGGCGTACTGGCCGGCCACGGTATGCCGGCACAGGATCACCGCGTGCAGTTCGTGGCCCTGCTGGCGCAGCCACTGCGGCAGATCCGCCACTTCGGGCTTGCACAACACCTCGCAGCCGAGTGCGCCCAGTGCGTCGATCTCTGCGGGGCTGGCGCGGCCGTCATCGGGCAGGAAGGCGGTGCTCCAGCCCTGCTCGTCGAGCAGGCCGAGGATGGCGCACAGCCGCAGCGAGCCGGAATCGCGCGCCGGCTCCGGCGTCATCGCGTCCACGACCAGCACGCGGCCGCGTCGGCGCCAGCGGATCGCCTGCCCGATCGGCGTGCCCACGGGCGGCTGGGCCGCCAGCTCCGCTGTCCATTTGTCGACGAACTTCGCCTGGTTGGGCCGCTGGTGGCGCTTCATGCCGCGTTCGAGATCGGTGCCGGCGCTGATGCCCTCGCAGTGGATCACCGTGCTCGCCGGTTCGTAATACGCGCGCAGGCCGAGCTGGCGCACGGCGAACGCGAGATCCACATCTTCGTAGTACGCCGGAGCATAACGCCTGTCGAAGCCGCCGATGCGCCGGAACGTTTCCTGGCGGATCAGCAAGGCCGCGCCGGAGACATAATCGACCTCGCGCCGCCAGCGGAATGCGGCAGCCTGGCGTGGCTCGAAGCGGCCGGTGTTCCAGCAGCTGCCATCGGCAAACACCAGCGCGCCGGCTTCCTGCAGACGTCCATCGGGGTACACCAACCTGCTGCCCGCGATGCCGCAATCCGCGTGGTCGGCGAAGCAGCGCAGCAGCGCATCCAGCCAACCCGCCGTGAGCTGGGTGTCGTTGTTGAGGAACAACAGGAACTCGCCGCGAGCCGCTGCCGCGCCGGCGTTGCAGCTGTCGACGAAGCCGAGGTTGCCGGGGTTGCACAGCAGGCGCAGGCCGCCGACCTGGGCCAGCCTTGCGGCGCTGTCATCGGGCGAGGCATCGTCCACCACGATCACTTCGAACGCTGCCTGGGCGCCGTGCCGTTGCAGCGAGCGCAGGCAGGCCAGCGTGTACGCCAGCTTGCCGTGGATCGGAATGATCAGCGAGACCTGCGGCTGCTCGCTGACGCTCAGCGCGAATGGCGCAAACGGTGCATCCAGCGGCAGCAGGTCGAGCGCGTCATCGCGGGCGGGGCGCGACTGGAATTCCTGCCGCATGCGTGCCAGCGTGCCGCGCCAGCCGCGCAGCGCGATGCTGCCGCGGGTGCGTTGCCACAGGTAGCCGAGGCGTCTCAGACGCCAGTGCAGATTGCCGATCAGCGGACTGCCCCCGGTCGTTCAGAGATTCTGGTAATTCGGCCCCGAGCCGCCTTCCGGCGTGACCCAGGTGATGATCTCGTACGGATCCTTGATGTCGCAGGTCTTGCAATGCACGCAGTTGGCCGCGTTGACCTGCAGGCGCTTGCCATGCGGGGTGCCGGCATCTGCCACCATCTCGTAAACGTTGGCCGGACAGAAGCGGGTGCAGGGATTGTCGTATTCCTCGACGCAGGTGGTCGCACAGATATTTGTGTCGGCCACGTGCAGGTGGATCGGCTGGTCCTCGTCGTGTTCGGTGGCGGCGAAGTAGACGCCGGCCAGACGATCGCGTGGTGCCAGCGTGCGTTGTACATAGTCGCGTTTCGGCTCTTCGCTTTCGCGGAGCTTGTGCAGGCTGGACCAGTCGGCCTTGTTCTTCAGCGTCCACGGCGACAGGCCGAAGGTGACGGTCTCCCATGCCGCGTTGAGCAGGCCGTGCCACATGCCCTTCTTGAATCCGGGTTTGATGTTGCGCACCTTCTTCAGTTCGGCCATCGCCGCCGAACCACGCAGCTTCGCGTCGAAGCCGGCTGCGCTCAGCTCGTTTGCAGCCAGATGCTCGGCCGCCAGCATGCCGCTGCGGATCGCCTGATGGGTGCCCTTGATCTTGGGTACGTTGAGCAGGCCGGCGGTGTCGCCGATCAGCAGCGCGCCGGGCATTTCGCATTTCGGCAGGGATTGCCAGCCACCGGTGACGATCGCGCGCGCGCCGGCCGAGAGAATGGTGCCGTCCTCCAGCAACGGTTTCACGTGGGGATGGTTCTTCCACTGCTGGAACGCTTCCCAGGGTTTGTATTCGGGATCGCTGTAATCCAGTCCGCTGATGTAGCCAAGCGCCACGCGGTCCTTGTCCAGGTGATACAGAAAGCTGCCGCCGTAGGTGCGGCTGTCGGCCGGCCAGCCGATGCTGTGCACGATCTTGCCGGGGGACACGCGGCCGGCAGGCACCTGCCACAGCTCCTTGATGCCGATGGAATAGCCCTGCGGATCGCTGTCGGCGTCGAGATTGAAGCGCTTGATCAGCTGCTTGGTCAGGCTGCCGCGCGCGCCCTCGGCGAGCACGGTGACCTTCGCCTTGATGTCGATGCCTTCGGTGTAGCCGGGCTTGTGCGTGCCGTCCTTGGCGACGCCCATGTCGCCGATGCGCACGCCAGCGACCGCGCCGTCGTCGTTGTAGATGTTCTCGGCGGCGGCGAAGCCGGGGAAGACATCCACGCCCAGTGCTTCGGCCTGTGGCGCCAGCCAGGCGCACATCGCCCCCAGCGAGACGATGAAATTGCCGTGGTTGCGCATGCCCGGGGGGACCGGCAGTTTGGTTCCGCCGTCCTTGCTCAAGAGCCAGAACTCGTCCTCGGCCGCGGGTACGCAAATCGGTGGCGGGTTGTCACGCCAGCCCGGCAGCAGGGCATCCAGCGGCTGCGGTTCGATCACCGCGCCGGACAGGATCTGCGCGCCGATGGTCGAGGCCTTCTCGATCACGCACACACTCACCTCAGGCTTCAACTGCTTGAGGCGGATCGCGAACGACAGCCCGGCCGGACCGGCGCCGACGACGACGACGTCGTATTCCATGGTTTCGCGTTCGCTCATGGCGGACTCCCTGGTGCGAGGTGGAAGCGCAGGCAGCTGCCGTGCGTCGGGGTATGGACAAGGCACCATTGTCCGGGTTCGGCTGCCGCGCGGCAACGCGTGCTGCGACACCGCTTGCAATCACTTCACCCGGGGCGGCGATAATCGGGGCATTGAGCCAGGGAGTTTTCATGAATTCGATGCCGCCGATCGCCGATCTCGACTTGCGTCGTGCCTCGCTTTGCCAGCTGTTGCACTGGCTGGCCATCGGGCGGGTGCAGCCACGGGCGCTGGCCGACGTCTACCAGCAGGCGATCGAACGGCTGGATCCGGAACTGCATGCGTATGTCGATCAGCGCGCCGGTTTGCTGCAGGACCAGGCGGAACTGGCCGACCGGCGCCGCCGTGATGGCGTGATCGGAAGGCTGGATGGCATTCCGCTGGCGGTGAAGGACAATTTCGACATCGCCGGCTGGCCCACGCGTGTGGGGTTGCCCGGTCGCGGCAAGCCGGTGCAGGAGGATGCGCACGTGGTGGCGCGTCTGCGCGCTTCCGGCGCGCTGCTGGTGGGCAAGACCAACATGGACGAGGGCGCGCTCGGTGCGACCACCGACAACCCGCACTTCGGCGCCACCCACAATCCGCACCGACACGGTTATACCGCCGGCGGTTCCTCCGGCGGGGCGGCGGCTGCCGTCGCCGCCGGCCTGGCGGTGGCCGCGGTGGGTTCGGACAGCCTGGGTTCGATCCGCATTCCGGCCAGCTACTGCGGTGTCTATGCGTTGAAGCCGACGCATGGCGAAATCTCCGCCCGCGGCCTGGTGCCGGCGGCGCGTCGGCTCGATGCCGTCGGCCTGCTCGCACGCAGCGCCGACGATCTCACCGTGCTGTTGCAGGTGCTTGCCGGTTACGACGCCGATGACGCGCGTTCGCGTCGGCGCCGCGTCGCATTCGCCTTGCCGGACTGGGAGCCGGGCAATCTGCGCACGGGCCTGTTGCCCGACCTGGCGGCGGTGGGTGTGGAGCCGGAGGTGATCGAGGTGTTCGAGTCGGCCTTGGCCAAATTGCCGCATGCGCTGGGTGATCGGCGCACGGTCGACTTCGACGACTGGAATTTCGCGCGTACCCGGCGCGCCGGGCTGCTGCTGATGGAGGCGGAAATGCTTGGCACCTTCGCCGCGGATCTGGCGAATGCCGAATATCCGGTGTCGGACCGTTTTCGGCACATGCTGGACTATGCCGGTGGCAAGAGCGCCGCGGACTATGCCGCGGCCGATCGCGTGCTGGACGCGGCCACGCTGAAGATGCGCCGGCTGTTTTCCCAGGTCGATGTGCTGGTGCTGCCGACCACGCCGCAGGGCGCTTTCCCGCTGGATGGCCCGGTGCCCGACTCGCAGGCCGATCTCACCAGTTTCGCCAGCCTGGCCGGTTGTCCGGCGGTGAGCCTGCCGATGGGAACGTTGCCGAACGGCATGCCGGTGGGCCTGCAACTGGTCGGTGCGCGCGGCTCGGATCTGCGCCTGCTGGAACTGGCGGCGGTGTGCGCGGCGACCCTGGACGCCGATCCGACCTATCCGGTGATCGCCTGAGAGCGCATGCCGATCGGCCGTGTGTTGCGCGCGAGCGGTCGGCCCGCGACGCCGGCCAGCAAGCGGCATATGCCATACGCGCAGGGCATGCAGCGCCAAGGTTATTTTGGGGGGCGTGTCGCGCTCGCGTAACATGCCCGACCAGCGACACGCGATCTGGCGTCCGCGCCCAGGCCATCCACGGTTTCATGTCATGAGCAAAGACGCCATCGCGCAGCAATCGCATCTCGACGTGCTCGAGGCCGAAAGCATCCACGTCCTGCGCGAGGTACAGGCGGCGTTCCGGCATCCGGTCATGCTGTATTCGATCGGCAAGGACTCCGCCGTGCTGCTGCACCTGCTGCGCAAGGCATTCCACCCGGGGCGTCCGCCGATGCCCCTGCTGCACGTCGACACGACATGGAAGTTCCGCGAGATGATCGCGCTGCGCGACCGGCTGGCAGCCAGCGGCGAGGTCGACCTGCTGGTGCACATCAACCAGGATGGCGTGCGCCAGGGCATCTCGCCGCTGATCCATGGCGCCACCGTGCATACCGACGTGATGAAGACCCAGGCGCTGAAGCAGGCGCTCGACGAGCATGGCTTCGACGCGGCGATCGGCGGCGCGCGACGCGACGAAGAGAAGTCGCGCGCGAAGGAACGCGTGTTCTCGTTCCGCACCGCGCGGCATCGCTGGGATCCGCGCCAACAGCGGCCGGAGTTCTGGCACACCTTCAACACGCACATCCGCAAGGGTGAAAGCGTGCGGGTATTCCCGCTGTCCAACTGGACCGAGATGGATGTCTGGCGCTACATCGAGCGCGAGGGCATCGAGGTCGTCCCGCTGTACTTCGCCAAACCTCGACCGGTGGTCGAGCGCGATGGCGCACTGATCATGGTCGACGATGAGCGCTTCGTGCTGCGCGAGGGAGAATCCGTGCAGATGCGCGAAGTGCGTTTCCGCACGCTCGGCTGCTACCCGTTGACCGGTGCGGTGGAATCCTCCGCCGATACGCTGGCCAAGGTCATCGAGGAAATGGTGCTTTCGCGCAGTTCGGAGCGGCAGGGGCGGGTGATCGATCAGGACCCATCGGCTTCGATGGAACGCAAGAAACAGGAAGGCTACTTCTGATGGTCGAGCCACTGACTGCAGAGCCAGCCGCGCCGGGACTGCTCCGCTTCATCACCTGCGGCAGTGTGGACGACGGCAAGAGCAGCCTGCTCGGGCGGCTGCTGTACGATGCCGGCATGTTGCCGGACGACCAGCTGGCCACGCTCGAACGCGACAGCCGCCGGCAGCATGGCGCCAGCAGCGACATGCTCGATTTCGCCCTGCTCACCGATGGCCTGGACGCCGAGCGCGAGCAGGGCATCACCATCGATGTGGCCTACCGCTACTTCCACACCGCGCGGCGCAGCTTCATCGTGGCCGATTGTCCGGGCCACGAGCAGTACACCCGCAACATGGCCACCGGCGCTTCCAACGCGGAGTTGGCCGTGGTGCTGGTCGATGCGCGCAAGGGCGTGCTCACGCAGACTCGGCGACACACCTATATATGTACCCTGCTGGGCATTCGTCAGTTGGTGCTGGCGGTGAACAAGATGGATCTGGTCGACTTCGACCAGGCCACCTTCGAGGCGATCGCCGCCTCGTATCGGGAGCTGGCGCGCAACCTCGGCATCGAGCGCGTGCACTGCCTGCCGGTGGTGGCGCCGAGCGGCGACAATGTGGGGTCACGCTCGATGCGGATGCCCTGGTATGCCGGTGGCAGCCTGCTCGAACTGCTGGAGTCGGCTGATGCCGCGCCGTTCCGCGCCGCCGACTTCCGCATGCCGGTGCAATGGGTGAATCGCCCTGATCATGCTTTTCGCGGCTACGCCGGCACGATCTGCGGCGGCCGCCTGGCCTGCGACGACGAGATCATGGTGCAGCCCGGCGGGCAACTTGCGCGGGTTGTGCGCATTGTCACGGCCGATGGCGACCTGGCTCAGGCCGGCGAAGGGCAGGCGGTGACGTTATGCCTGGATCGCGACATCGATGTCAGCCGTGGCGACGTGATTGCCGATGCACGGCATCCGGCGCAGGTGGCGGACCAGTTCGCCTGCCACGTGGTATGGGTGGGCGATGCGCCCATGCTGCCGAATCGCAGCTACTGGCTGAAGCTCGGCACCCGCACGGTCAGCGCGCGGGTGATGTCGATCAGGCACAAGGTGGACGTCAACAGCCAGGCCAAGCTTGCCGCACGCCAGTTGGTGCTGAATGAGGTGGGCAGCTGCACGCTGGGCCTGGACGAGGAGATCGCGTTCGAGCCCTATGCCGACAACCGCACCCTGGGCGGCTTCATCCTGATCGACCGCCAGAGCAATGCGACCGTGGCCTGCGGCATGCTGGATTTCGCGCTGAGGCGCTCGTCCAACGTGCATTGGCAGCATGTCGACATCGGCAAGCAGGTGCGTGCATCCAGCAAGGGGCAGCAGCCATTGTGCCTGTGGTTCACCGGGCTGTCCGGCGCGGGCAAATCGACCATTGCGAATCTGGTGGAGCGCCGCCTGCATGCGCTGGGTTGCCACACCTACCTGCTTGACGGCGACAACGTGCGTCACGGCATCAACAAGGATCTGGGCTTCACGCCGCAGGACCGCGTGGAGAATATCCGGCGCATCGCCGAAGTGGCACACCTGATGGTGGATGCCGGACTGATCGTGCTGGTCAGCGCGATTTCGCCGTATCGCGGCGAACGGCGTTCCGCGCGCGAGCTGTTCGAGCCGGGGGAATTCATCGAGGTGTTCGTGGACGCTTCGCTGGAGGAATGCGAACGACGCGATCCCAAGGGCCTCTACCGCAAGGCGCGTTCTGGCGCGATCCGCAACTTCACCGGCATCGATGCGCCTTACGAAAGGCCCGAGGCGGCCGAGGTCCATTTGCTGGCCGATGGCCAGCGTGTCGAGGTGCTCGCCGAACAGGTGATTGCAGGCTTGCCCGGCCTGGGCTGAGCCGCAACGGCCACGGATGGCTTGGATTGGCTGGTGTCGGCGGGGATAATGATTCATTCCCTCCCCGCAAGGCAGCGTCGCGATGACCGAGAAGACCGTACTCAATGCCACCCATCGCGCGCTCGGCGCGCGCATGGTCGATTTCGGTGGCTGGGACATGCCGATCAGCTACGGCTCGCAGATCGAGGAGCACCACGCGGTACGCCGTGCCGCAGGCATGTTCGACGTCTCGCACATGACCGTGGTCGACCTGCACGGTGCGCGTAGCCGCGAGTTCCTTCGTCACCTGCTTGCCAACAGCATCGACAAACTGAAGGTGCACGGCAAGGCGTTGTACTCCTGCATGCTCGACGAGCGCGGCGGCGTGATCGACGACCTGATCGTCTATTACCTGGGCGACGAGTTCTACCGGCTGGTGGTCAATGCGGGAACCCGTGCCAAGGACCTGGCCTGGATCGAGCGCCAGGCGCAGGCGTTCGGAGTGCAGGTGAAGGAGCGTCCGGAGTTCGCCATGATCGCAGTGCAGGGTCCGTCCGCGCGCGCCAAGGTGCTGGGCTTGCTGCACGAGGTGGACCGGTCGCGCATCGAGAAGCTGGGCAAGTTCGCCGCCGCCGCGGCGCAGGGGCCGCACGGGATGCCGCTGTTCGTCGCACGCACCGGTTACACCGGCGAGGATGGTTTTGAAGTCATCGTTCCGCAGGAGCATGCCGTCGCCTTGTGGGAAGCGCTCGCTGCCGTGGGCGTCGTGCCTGCCGGCCTCGGTGCGCGCGACACGCTGCGACTGGAAGCAGGCATGAACCTGTATGGACAGGACATGGACGAGACCGTCACGCCGTGGGAAGCGAACCTCGGCTGGACCATCGCGCTCGACGAGGGACGCGACTTCATCGGCCGCGCGGCGCTGGAGCAGCAGAAGGCTGACGGCGTGCCGCGTGTGATGGTCGGGCTGGTGCTGGACGAGAAGGGCGTGCTGCGCCACGGCCAGAAAGTGCTGACCTCGAATGGCGAAGGCGAGATTCTTTCCGGCAGCTTCGCGCCGACCCTGAACAAGGCAGTGGCATTCGCACGCATTCCGGCCGGGACGTCTGGCGAAGTGCGCGTCGACATCCGGGGTCGTGAAGTCCCCGTGCGCCTGGTGAAATACCCCTTCGTGCGCGATGGCAAACCCTGCGACGGCGTCTGAGCCGTCGATGCGGGTGTGCCGGCTGCGGCACATTTTTCCCCCGGGCGGATTTGGCTAGAATCACCGCCTGCAACCCAACCCAATCAAGTGGACCCCGATCATGAGCGAGATTCCCGGCGATCTGAAGTTTCTCAAATCCCACGAGTGGGCCCGTGTCGAAGACGATGGCCTGGTTCGGGTTGGCATCTCCGACCACGCCCAGGGTCAGCTTGGCGACCTGGTTTACGTGGAGCTGCCTGAAATCGGTGCGGCAGTGAAGGCGGGTACCGGCACCGCCGTGGTGGAGTCGGTCAAGGCCGCTTCGGACATCTACTCGCCGGTCTCCGGCGAAATCGTCGAGGTCAACGAGCTGCTCAACGACAAGCCGGAGACCATCAACGAAGACGCCTTTGGCGAAGGCTGGATCTTCCTGGTGCGCCCGAGCGATCGCGCCGAGCTCGACGAGCTGCTTGACGCCAACGACTACCAGGACCTGGTCGAGAGCGAGGATCACTGAGTTCTGCGGTATTGAGCTTTCTCCCGCCGGCCGCTTTCGCGGCCGGTTTTTTTTTGGAACGGCCGCGGCGGAACCGGAGCGCTCGATCAGCTCCTTCGAGGCGGGTTTGCGCGAAACGATTCGCCTGGCCTGCGCTGACGGTGGCAGATGCTGCATCGTTTCGACGGCGTCGCGAAAATCCGGTGAAGCCAACGCGGAAAATTTCCGCGGAAATTTTCCGGGCGGGGATGGCGCTGGCACAAATCGGCGACGAACCGTCGAACCGGAATCGCATCAACTCGCATGCCCTTCCATGACGCTCGGCGTCCGACTCGTGGTTTGATCGGTCGACCAGAGAGCCGTCCCGAAGGCGTCCTGCGCGGGGAGGAAGCGAACTTTCGGCAGCCCCGGAAAAATATTTCAGTAGCGTCCCATTCATCTGCGGGCGGTGCCCTTTTGGTGCCCCGACAGTCCGGTGCCGAACACGTTCTTCTTCGCATCGTTTTTTCACGAGCCTCATGCGGCATATGTGGAAAACGTTGCAGGACAAGGGTTTCAAGGCATTGATCACTTTTTGATCAAAATTCGTTTGGAAGTATGGACGTCTGATTGATTTATGCCATGACGTCTCGCGACCCCCGTGGCATGGGGCTTCCGGGGCAATTGCGGGAAGCTGGACGGGTGGATTTCATGATTGAAATCAATTGACACCAGAAATCTTCAGGGATAGCTTTCGCAACAGATCACGGGGAATGCGTTTTATGGCGACAACCAAATTCATCAAGCCGTACGTCGAACACGGTGAAAAGGCCAATGCAGTACGCAAGATCACTGTCTCGATTCCGCTGCATGTATTGCGGCGGCTTTCTGATTTGCGCACCCACCGTCAAGTGAACAATCTTCGGCACGCTACCAACAGTGACGTGTTGGTCGAAGCGTTCCTGCACGCTTTTACTGGGCAACCACTGCCAACTGATGAGGAGCTGAGACGAACCATGGCCACTGCCAAGAAACCCGCTGCAAAGAAACCGGCCGCCAAGAAGGCCGCCGCCAAGAAATCCACCGTGAAGAAGGTTGCCGCCAAGAAGGTCGCCACCAAGAAGCCGGTAGCGAAGAAGCCTGCAGCCAAGAAGGTTGCCGCCAAGAAGCCGGCCGCCAAGAAGGCTGCTGCCAAGAAGCCGGCTGCTGCCAAGAAAGCTGCCGTGAAGAAAGTTGCGAAGAAGGCTGCGCCGAAGAAGGCTGCCGCCAAGAAAGCTGCACCGGCCAAGGTGGTGAAGGCCACCAAGACCGCCAAAGCCAAAGCGAAGAAGTAAGCCAACCCGCGGTACCCAACAATAAGACAAGCAATCGACTTCTCTCCCTGCGGTGCCCAGCGCGGGGAGAGCACTTCGAAAGATTCGTCCCGGCCTGGCCGGGACGCTTCGTTTCAGGAAGGGGAAAATCGTCGCCACGATGGCTGGCGTGGTTCGCGGCCGCTCCGGCGCACTCCTGCACGGCTTGCCGTTCGGCGCGACCCCGTTCCGGGGCCCGTCCTGATTCAGCGTGCCATTTGCCGTGCTGTGTCATTGGAGTTACCTTCTGCATATCCGCGCCGCGGTGAATCCGGGGGATTCATCGCTCCTGGGTGTACAGGGGGAAAAAGCGCGGGTATCTGTCGACACTCAGTGAGAGACCATGGATACCCGATACCTGCTAGAAACGCGCCGGCATGCGCGTGGGGCCGTTCGGCCCACCATCATCGCCATCATCGCCATCGTCGTCCTGCTTGCCGTGGGCGCGTGGTTCCTCATCATCAAGCCGCACCAGGAGTTGGTCCTGGCCGACTCGGGTGGGCATCCGTCCACTCCGGTGTCCACCGCGACGCGGGCGGCGCCACCACCGGCGAACGTTGCCGAGATGGATCTCAACCAGTTGCTGTCCGAAGCACGCTCGGCGATGAACGAGCAGCGTTACCTGGCGCCGGCCGGCAACAATGCGTTCGAGTTCTATCTGCGCGTGCTGGAGAAGGACCCGGGCAACCAGGTGGCTTCGGATGCCTTGCGTGAGACGTTCCCGTTCGCGGCCAATTCGGCGGAGCAGGCGATCAACTCGCGTGATTTCGTCGACGCCCAACGCCAGATCGATCTGCTGGCAAAGGCGGACCCCGCCAATTTCACCCTGACCATCCTGCGATCGAAGCTGGACGCGCAGCGCAAGACGCTGGACAAGCAGCAGCAGTTGGCCGTGGACCAGGAGAAGGCTGCGCAACTGGCAGCCCAGAAGGCGGCGGCGGACAAGGCGGCTGCCGATCAGCTGGCAGAGCAACAGAAGGCGCTGGCAGCCGAGCAGCAGAAGGCGCAGCAGTCGCGTTCAGCCCAGCAGCCACAGGCGCAGCAGGCGTCAACGAACAATCCGGCCGATTCGACTGGTGCTGCAACTACCGGTGGTGGCCAGTCGGCTTCGGCCGGCGCCACCGCCGCGGCGGTGTTGGTGAAAGGCGCTCCGGCACGTTACCCCACCGCCGCCATGCGCACGCGCCAGGAAGGCTGGGTGGTGGTCACCTTCACCGTCGATCCGGATGGCAAGACCAGCGACGTGAAGGTACTGGAGTCGCAGCCACGCCACGTGTTCGACCGTGCTGCCATCGATGCCGTGGAGCGTTACCGCTTTACGCCGGCGATGAAGGACGGCACGGCGGTTTCCAGCGTCAAGCAGCAGCGGATCGAGTTCAAGCTCTGACCTGCGGCGGCGATGGATGAAAAGGCGGCGCATGTTCTGCATGCGCCGTTTTTTTTGCCACGATGAAACTCAACGTTTGCGGACGGCCCGGTGGCGCACTCTTGGCTTGTGCTTCAGCTTGGGTTTTGCGGGAGCAGTCGTTCTCGCCGTTCCCTCGATGTCGGCCCAGTCGACGTGGGGCAGGCCGAGCAGGTCGTCGAACACCATCGGCATCAGTCCGCTGGGGGTCGGGCCGGTGGAGTTCCACAAGGTGACCACGCCAGCGCGATACTTCGGGAAGAAGCCGATCATGGTGCGATAGCCGGCCACGGCGCCAGCGTGATAGATCAGCGTTTCGCCGCCGTACTCATACACGCGCCAGCCCATCGCGTAGTGGGCGCCGGTGAGCCGCGCACGGCGCCAGGGCGTGGCGTGCAGTTCGCTGGGCGTGGCCACGCCTGGCGTATGCAATACATCCAGCACTGAAATCGGAAGCACGTCCGGGCGACCGCCCATCTGGGCGATCAGCCACTGCTCCATATCGCGCAGGCTGGCGTTCACGCCAGCCGCGGGCGCCACCCGGTAGTAGGTCTCGTTGGGGTCGAACGGGATCCAGCCGCGGCTGGTGGCACGATGTGGTCGTGCCCAGCTCTTGCTGGATTCAAGTGCGGCGCGGCCATAACTCGCGGTCGTCATGCCCAGCGGATAGAAGATCCGCTTGTCGACCTGGTGGTAGAAGAAGTCGCCGGTGCGTGCCAGCACCACGTCACCGATCATGCTGAAGGCGACGTTCTGGTAGCCGTAGCACTGGCCCACGCCGCAAACCATGTCGACCTCGTCCAGCTTGCGCACCAGCTCCTCGTAGGAGGTATCGCCCTCGAGCATGTTGTCGTAGGTATTTCTGGGCAAGCCGAGCCGCTGGCCCAGAATGTCGCCGACGGTTGCCTGCGCAGCAGCCTGCACGTCCTTCAGCTTGAAGTACGGGAGAACGTCCTGCAGTCGGGTATCCCAGCCCAGCTTGCCATCGTTGACCAGCAGTCCGGTGATGGCGGTGGCGAATGCCTTCGACAGCGAGGCGAGACGAAACACGGTCTGTGGCGTGACCGGATCCTTGGTGGAGGCGTCGGTGTAGCCGATGGTTCCTTCGTAGACCACCTTGCCATCTATCACCACGGCGGTCGCCAGTCCGGCGACGGCGTCGCGCTGCGCAATGCGATTGAGCCAGCGCTGATAGTCCGCGAGGGTTTGCTTGACGCGTTGCGGCGGCAGTTTTTGCGGAGCAACCCTGACGTTGGTAGGAGCTGGCGTGCTTGTCGCGGAGGCGGCTGCCGCATGGGCGCAGAGCGGCGCGCAGGCCAGCCCGAAGGCGCCTGTGAGCAGCAGGAAAATCTTCTGAAACTGCATGGTATTCTGATCAGGTTCCGGCGTGGGGATACGCCTCAGGGTGGGGAGTCTGGCTATGGGTCCGATCATTTTTCTGATTGTCGTCGTTCTGATTGTCTTGTACTTCGTGGCGATCTACAACGGACTGGTTACCTCCCGCAACGGCTACAAGAACGCCTTCGCGCAAATCGATGTGCAGTTGACGCGACGTCACGACCTGATCCCGAACCTGGTCGAGACGGCCAAGGGCTACCTTGCCCACGAACGCGGTACTCTCGAGGCCGTGGTGCAGGCACGCAACGCCGCGGTGAGCGGTCTGGCCGGCGCCAAGGCCAACCCGGGCGATCCGGCCTCGATGCAGCAACTGGCCAGCAGTGAAAATGCCTTGACACAAACCCTGGGTCATTTGTTCGCGTTGCAGGAAGCCTATCCGGACCTCAAGGCGAACCAGACCATGATGCAGTTGTCCGAAGAGCTCACTTCCACCGAAAACCGCGTGGCCTTCGCGCGGCAGGCGTACAACGACGCCGTGCTGACCTACAACAACAAGCGCGAAGTGTTTCCCGCTTCGTTCGTGGCCAACAGCTTCGGCTTCGCCGCGGCCGAGCCGCTCAAGATCGAGGATCCTGCCGTGCGTGACGTGCCGAAGGTTTCCTTCAGCTGATCGCCGTTGTGCCGTGGCCGATGCCACGGCGCATGCCCGGGAGTCTCCATGGATTTCTTTGCGCAGCAGGCTCGCGTGCGCAGCAGCAGCCGACGCCTGGTGCTGTTGTTCGTGCTGGCGGTGATCGCGATCGTGGCGGCGATCGATGCGGTGGTGTGGTTCACGCTGGGCCATCACCCGGCTGACGGCGAGCCGCTGAAGTCGAACCTGCCCTTGCTGTTCACCAGCAGCCTGGCGGTCATCGCCGGCATCGGCCTCAGTTCGATGTTCCGCATCATGAGCCTGTCCGGCGGCGGCAAGACGGTCGCCGAAAGCGTCGGCGCCGTGATCGTGCCCACCGATACCCGCGAGCCGCAGTTGCGGCAATTGCGCAACGTGATCGAGGAAGTGGCGATCGCCGCCGGCGTGCCGGTGCCGGACATCTACCTGATGGCCGAGGAACCCGGGATCAACGCGTTTGCCGCCGGCTACTCCGCCTCCGATGCCGCGGTGTGCGTGACCCGGGGCTGTCTGGATCAACTCACTCGCGACGAACTGCAGGGCGTGATCGCGCACGAATTCAGCCACGTGCTCAACGGTGACATGCGGCTGAACATCCGCCTCATGGGCCTGCTGTTCGGCATCCTGGTGCTGGCGATTGTCGGGCGTCGGGTGATCTGGTTCGGCGGTGGTCGCGGCAGCCGGCGCGGCGGCGGTGGCGGCCAGGTCGTGCTGATCGGTATGGCGCTGATCGTGGTGGGTTACATCGGCTATTTCTTCGCGCGATTGATCCAGGCCGCGGTGTCGCGTTCGCGCGAATCGCTCGCCGATGCTTCGGCGGTGCAGTTCACCCGCCAGACCGATGGCATCGCCGGTGCCTTGAAGAAGATCGCGGTGCTCGGCGAGGGCTCGCGCCTGCAAGTGGCGAACAAGCAGGAAGTGGCGCACATGCTGTTCGGCGAGGCCGGCAAGTTCAATGCGCTGTTCGCCACCCATCCGCCGCTGCTGCAACGCATTCGTGTACTGGAGCCCGGCTTCCGCGAAGAGGAGCTGATCCGGATCGGGGTGGCCATGCAGCGCGCGGCAGCGCCGCCTGCCAGCCCGCTGCCGGTGACCGCGCCGATGAGCCACGGTGGCGCGCCGGGCATCGACTTGCGGCCGGTCTCGCCGACGGTGCTGGTCGGAGCGGTGAGCGCCGCCGGTGCGGGCATGAAGCCGAATGGCGCGGCATCATTCCGGCAGGCGGCTGCGTTGCAGCAGGCGATTCCGGCGACGTTGAGCGAAGCCGTGCAGCAGCCAGAGTCGGCGCTTGCCGTCGTGCTGGCGCTGGCCGTCTCGGCGGCCGAGCCGCAGCCGTCGCAACGGCGCATCGTCGCCGATGCGTTCGGTGACGACGTGCAGGATTCGGTGCAGAACTTCGCTGGTGAACTTTCGGCGCTGTCACCGATGGCTCGTCTGCCGCTGGCCTCGCTGGCCTTTCCCGCCTTGAAGCAACTGCCGTCGGGGCGCCGGCAGACGCTGCTGGCCACGCTCGATGCGGTGGTGAACGCCGATGGCAGGGTCGATCTCAACGAATACTGCCTGGCCCGCTTGCTGCGCCTGCAATTGCTTGAAGCGGAGCAGCCGCGACGCACGCCGCTCGATGGTTCGAAAAAACTGCCCGCGTGTCGCGGCAGCGTAAGCATGGTGTGCGCCATCGTGGCGGCGGGCGGCTGTTCGGACGAGGCGGGTGCGCGTCGTGCATGGCTGCTGGCGATGCAGCAGGCCTTCCCTGGCGAGGCAATCCACTGGGCGCCGCCGCCTGTCGCCTGGCAGGCGCCGTTCGAGCGCGCGCTGGCCGACCTTGACGGCTTGCTGCCGGTCGCCAAGGAACTGCTGATCCAGAGTCTGCTGCTGGCCATCCGTGCCGACGGCCAGGTCAGCGTGGAGGAGGCCGAACTGTTGCGGGTGATTTGCGCCAGCCTGCACTGCCCGGTGCCGCCTTGGGACGGAGGACGTTAAGTTGCAACTTAACGTCCTCCGTCCCCACCCAGGAGCAATGCGCTGGCCCGCTCCGCGATCATGATGGTGGGCGCGTTGGTATTGCCGGTGGGCAGGCTCGGCATCACCGAGGCGTCGACCACGCGCAATCCCTCGATGCCGCGCACGCGCAGCTCGCTGTCGACCACCGCCGCGTCGTCCGTGCCCATGCGGCAGGTGCCCACCGGGTGATAGATGGTCTCCGCCTTGCGCCGGATGAAGTCGGTGTACTCGGCGTCGGTGCTGATGGTTCGCTCGGGAAAGACCGGTGCGCCACGGTAGGGCGCGAAGGCCTGCTGATCGAGTATCTCGCGCGATAGTCGCGCCGCCTCGATCATCATCTTCAGGTCATGGCCTTCCGGGTCGCCCAGATAGTTTGCGTGGATCGCGATCGGTTGCGCCGGATCGGCCGACTTCAGGCGCAATCGGCCGCGACTGCGCGGATGCAGATAGCAGGCGTGCAAGGTGTAGCCGTAGCCGGGCAGGCGATGGCGGCCGTGGTCGTCGAGCAGGGCCGGCACGAAGTGGAATTGCAGGTCGCAACGTTCGTCGACGGCGAAACGGCTGCGCACGAAGCCGCCGGCTTCGGCCACGTTGGAGCTGCCCGGTCCGTCGCGGTGGCGCCACCAGCGCAGACCGGTGGACAGCTCGTTGAGGTGGTCATAGCTGACCCGGCTCGGGTTGCCGTCCAGCGTGCAGATGTCCAGATGGTCCTGCAGGTTGCCGCCGACACCCGGCAAGTCGGCCGCTACGCCGATGCCGTGCTCGCGCAGATGGTCGGCTGGACCTACGCCGGACAGCATCAGCAATTGCGGCGTGTTGATCGCGCCAGCTGTGAGAATCACCTCGCCCGCCTCGACCCGCTCGGCTTCGCGCCGACCATGACGCCATTGCACGCCGACGGCGCGTCCGTGTTCGATCAGCACACGCTCGACCAGCGCGTGCGTGCGCACCTGCAGGTTGGCGCGCCCGCGTACCGGTTTCAGGAACGCCGCCGCCGTCGAGCAGCGCGCGCCGTCGCGCTGGGTCACCTGGTACAGGCCGAAGCCGGCCTGGGTGGCGCCGTTGAAGTCTGCGTTGGGCGAATGGCCGGCGCTGCCGGCGGCCTCGATCAGCGCGTGTGACAACACATTGCTGTGGCGCAGATCGGACACGCCAAGCGCACCGCCGGCGCCATGCAGCGCACTGGCTCCGCGACTGTTGTCTTCACTGTGCAGGAACCAGGGAAGCACCGCGTCCCACGACCAGCGCGGATCGTCGGTAGCTGCAGCCCAGCGGTCGTAGTCGGCGGCGACACCGCGGATGTAGCACATCGCGTTGATCGAACTGGAACCGCCCAGCGTCTTGCCGCGCGGCCACCACAGCCGGCGCTGGTTGAGTGCGGGCTGCGCTTCGGTGCGGTAGTTCCAGTTGAGGCGATGGTTGTTGGCCAAACGCGCGATGCCCGCTGGCATGTGGATCAGCGGGTTCCAGTCCGTTGGACCCGCCTCCAGCAGGAGCACGCGCGTGGCCGGATTGGCGCTGAGCCGGTTGGCCAGCACGCAGCCGGCCGAACCGGCGCCGGCGATGATGTAGTCGTAGTGGTCCATCGATGGCTGCCCCGGAGTGAATGTGACCGCGTGCTAGGCTTGCCGCGCCCCACGCTGGAAGTGCGAAGTGAGTCTGGACCGTCCTGCCAATTCAAAACAAGACTCGGCGCCGATGCTGTCAGCGCTGGCGTTCTTCTTCGTGATGACTTCGTATTACATCATCCGGCCAGTCGGGAATCAGCTGAGCGGGGCAGTGGGCTCGCAGTCGCTGCCGCTGTTCTATGGTGCGGTGTTCGTGGTGATGCTGCTGCTGACGCCGGTGTTCGGCCTGCTGGTGGCGCGTTTTCCGCGCCGGCAGTTGCTTGGCTGGAGCTACAGCTTCTTCATCGCGTGCCTGCTCGCGTTTGTACCCGCGTTCATGGCGCAGGAGCGCATTGGCGCGCGCGAACTGGGCGTGGTGTTCTTCGTCTGGATCAGCGTGTTCAACCTGTTCGTGGTGTCGCTGTTCTGGAGCTTCATGGCCGACATCTTCAACAGCGGCAACGCGCGCCAGGTGTTTTCGCTGATCGCGCTGGGCGGCATGGGCGGCGCGATCTTCGGCCCGCTGGTGACCAAACTGCTGGTGCAATTGATCGGCGTGGCGCCCCTGCTGCTGGTTTCGGCGTTGGCGCTGGGATTGTCGCTGGCCTTGCTGCTGCGGCTTTCGGCCAACCATGACCGGCAGCCGGGCAGTCATGGTGAGGAGGTCATCGGGGGCTCGCTGTGGGCAGGCATCAAGGAACTGTGGTCGCGTCCGTTCCTGCGTTACATGGCCTTGCTGATGTTGTTCGGCGACGGCATCGGCACGCTGGCCTATGCGCTGGTGGCGGACTATGCGAAGGCGCATTTCACCGATACCCTGGCGCGCACGGCGTTCTACAACGACCTCGACCTGGCCACCAACCTGCTCGGTGCGCTGCTGCAGCTGAGCCTGACCCGCTGGCTGCTGATCCGCCATGGCGCCGGCTGGGGTCTGCTGCTGCCCGCGCTGGTGAACGTGCTGCTGCTGGCAGGCGTGGCCTTGATCGGCGGTGGCAATCTGCTGCTGCTTGGCTACAGCGTGCCGCTGCTGGCGGTGATGATCGTGACTACGCGTGGCTTCGCCTACGGCATGACCAAACCGGCGGTGGACGCGCTGTATACGCGGGTGCCGCGCGAGACGCGCTACAAGGGAAAGAACTTCGTCGAGACGGCGGTCTGGCGCTTCGGTGACGTGGTGGTGACCAGCGCGGTGAGCGGACTGCGGGGACTGGGCTGGGGCGTCGGCGGCCTGGCCCTGGCCGGTGTCGGCGTCGCCACGCTGGCGGCGATGGTGGCCCGGCGTGCCGGCTGGTCGCCCGACCTGGCGCCGGAAGACCACACGCCCGTGGACGCAGCTGCAAAAGCATCGGTTTGAATCGATGCTCTCCCGAATCCCGAATCCCGAATCCCGGCCTAGCTGGTGATGTATCGCTCCAGGTGTTCGATCTGTTCGGCCTGCGCATCGATCACCGCCTTGACCAGGTCGCCGATCGAGATCACGCCGATCACCCGGTCGCCTTCGACCACCGGCAGATGCCGGATGCGACTGTCGGTGCACAGACGCATGCAATCGAATACGTCGGTGTCCGGGCCCACGGTGAGCGGATTGCCGCTCATGATGTCGGACACCGCGGTCTGCGATGAGGAGCGACCCTGCAGGATGACCTTGCGGGCGTAGTCGCGCTCGGACATCACGCCGACCAGCTTTTCGCCATGCATCACCAGCAGCGCGCCGACGCGATGTTCGGCCATGTGCTTGATCGCCTCGAGCACGGGGGTTTCCGGTGCAACGCGGTAAATCGCATTGCCCTTGCCTTGCAGCAGATGTTTGACCTGACTCATGCGCGGGTCCCCATTCGGCCACGGGGCGGGCCGTCCGGGATCGAGTCTAGCGCCGCCATCTGCGGCGCGTGTAGTGAACTTGTGAAGCGGGGCGGAAACGGAAGCAACGGGATCGCCACGGTTGTTCAACGGGGCGGACGCGCGGGCGCCTGGCCGTCCACATAGCCGGGCCCGCCCAGTTGGTACATCTGCTGCTGGATCCAGTTCGTGCGGCGTTGCACGTAGGCACTGGGCCGATCCACATGCAGCCGGCGCGGGCTGGGCAATACCGCGGCCAGGCGGGCGGCCTGGGCCGGACTCAGGCGCGCTGGCGTGGTGTGGAAGTAGAGGTCGCTGGCCGCGCCGATGCCGTAAACCCCGTCGCCCAGCTCGGCGATGTTCATGTACACCTCGAGAATGCGCCGCTTCGGCCAGGTCAGCTCGATCAATACGGTGAAGTACGCCTCCAGCCCCTTGCGCACGAAGCTGCGGCCGTTCCACAGGAACAGGTTCTTGGCGGTCTGCTGACTGATCGTGCTGGCCCCGCGCAGGCGCTTGCCGTCGTCGGCCGCATCCAGTGCGCTCTGGATCGAGTCGAGGTCGAAGCCGTGGTGGTAGGGGAATTTCTGGTCCTCGCCGGCCACCATCGCCAGCGGCACCCAGCTGGATACCTGCTTCCATGGCACCCAGTGCTGGCGCAGATGGAAGTCCTTTTCGCCACGCACCAGGGCGCCGAGCTGCCGCTCCAGCATGATGGCCGAGGTCCATGGCGGCACGAAGCGCAGCACCAGCACCAGCAGCCAGCTCAGCGCCAGCCAGCCGAGCAGGAGGATGGCGATGGCTCGCAACAGGTGGCGCAGCGGGGGGCGACTGAACAGTTTGGGCATGGATGAAAGTATACGGGGCGTTGTCCTGGCGTCGTGGCGACCCCATGTCGGCCGATTGGATCAAAACGGGATCACGACTGTGGAAAACCTGCCTGGCGAAGACGTGTTGCATCGCTTCCTGCTGGAACGCGCCGGTGTGCGCGGCAGCCTGGTGCGGCTGGGACCTGCCTGGCGTGACGTGGCCAGTCGCGCGGCATACCCGCCGCCATTGCATGCGTTGCTGGGCGAGGCGCTGGCGGCCAGTGCCCTGCTGACCGGCAACATCAAGCTCGATGGCGCGCTGTCGCTCGAACTGAAAAGCTCCGGTGCGCTGCGCCTGCTGTTTGCCGAGTGCAACGATCAGGGACAGTTGCGCGGACTGGCCCGCTGGAACGAGCCCTTGCCGACGCCGCTGGCGCTGGATGCGCTGCCCGACGCGGTCATGGCAATCACCATTGGCAACCTGGATCGGGGCCAGCGCTACCAGGGCCTGGTCGATATCCGGCAGGCAGATTTGGCCGGGTCGCTGGAAGCGTATTTCGTCCACTCCGAACAGTTGCCGGCGCGCATCGTGCTCGCGGCCGATGGCGAACATGCGGTCGGGCTGATGTTGCAGAAAATGCCCAGCGAGGGCGGCGTGGATGCCGTGCATGACGAGGATGCGTGGAATCGCGTGGTCCATCTCACCGCCACCCTCGGCGTCGAAGAGCTGCTGACCAGCGCGCCGGAGGCCTTGTTGTATCGCCTCTACCACGAGGAGTCGGTGCGTCTGTTCGAGCCGCGGTCGCTGGCCTTCGGCTGCAGCTGCAGCCGCGAGCGGGTCGGTGCGATGCTGCGTTCACTGGGTCGCGACGAAGTGGAAGCGGCCTTGCTGGCACGTGACAACGAGATCGAGGTGATCTGCGAGTTCTGTGCGCAGCGCTATCACTTCGATCGGATCGACGCCGAACATCTGCTCAGTGACAGTGCCGCGCCAGCCGCGCCGGACACCGCGCAATGAAACGGCTTACGCCAGCAGCAACGGCTTTTCCACACTGAGCCAGGTACTGGCGGGCTGCGGCCGAGCGAACAGGAAGCCCTGGCCGTAGCGGCAGCCCACGCGCAGCAATGCCTGCCTCTGGGTCTCTTCCTCGATGCCTTCGGCGATCACCTTCATCTGCAGCGAGTCGGCCAGCACCTGGATGGCCCGGACCAGCGCCAGGCCCTGGGTCTCGGCATCGTCCCGGGGCAGTTCGGTGATGAAGGAACGATCGATCTTCAATGTCTCGAATGGATATTGGTGCAGATAGCTGAGCGAGGAGTAGCCGGTACCGAAATCGTCCAGTGCAATGCCCACGCCGTGGCTGCGCAGGTTTTGCAGCATCTGCTTGACCTGGGTGGGATTCTCCAGCAGCGCGTGTTCGGTCACCTCGATGCGGATGCAGCGCGTGGGCACGGCGTACTGGTCGAACAGCGCCAGCAGCCGCAGATCGAGGTCGGCCGAGCGGAAATGCCGGCCGGACACGTTGATGCTGATGAAGCCTTCCTCGCCGATCAGGCGCACCGCCTGGGTGCACACCTGCTCGAAGATCTGCCAGTCGATCGCCTCGGCGCAGCCGCATTCCTCGGCGATCAGCAGGAAATCGCCCGGTGACAGCAGGCCGCGCTCGGGGTGGTGCCAGCGCAGCAGGGCTTCGTAACCGGTGACGCGTCCGTCGGAGAGCTCCACGATCGGCTGGTAGAAGGGCTCGAATTCGTTGCGGCTGAGCGCGTGGCGCAGGTCGCTTTCCATGTCCAGCAGGGACAGCGCCTCGCGGCGCAGGCGGTCGTCGAACATCGCCGCGCGATGGCGCCCGCCGTCTTTTGCGTTGTACATCGCCGCGTCGGCGTCGCGCAGCAGTTCCTCGGGCTGGCGGTAGTGCGGGCCGGACAATGCAATGCCGATCGAGGCCGAGGTGAAGATTTCCTTGGTGCCGAGGCGGAACGGCGTCTGCAGCTCGCTGATGATCCGGTCGGCGATCAGCATCGGCTTGGCGGTGTCCACGATGCCCTCCAGCAGCACCGCGAATTCGTCGCCACCCAGGCGCGCGACCACGTCGCGCGTCTTCAGGCAGGCGCGGATCCGCCCGCCGACCTGGAACAGCAGATCGTCGCCGACCAGGTGGCCGACCGAGTCGTTGATCACCTTGAAACGATCCAGGTCGATGAACAGCACGGCGAACTGCTCGTTCGGATTGGCGACGTAGCGCTGCATCGCCTGGTCGAGCCGCTGCAGCAGCAAGGTCCGATTGGGCAGGCCGGTCAGCGAATCGTGCAGCGTCTCGTACTTCAGGCGCCGCTCGACCCGCTCCCGCTCGGCGATTTGTTCGCGCAGGTCGCGATTGGCCAGCGCCAGTGCGCGGGTGCGTTCGGTGACGCGGCGTTCGAGTCCGGCATACGCATGCTTGAGCGAGGTCGCGGCCTGTTTGCGCTGCAGTGCGTTGGCGATGTGGTAGCTGACGAAGGTCAGCAGTTCCTGGTCGCGCTCGTTGTAGGTATGTTCCGGCGAATAGCTTTGCAGCGCCAGCACGCCGGTGGCCTTGCCGTTCCAGATCAGCGGTACGCCGAGCCAGCATAACGAGCGTGCGCCGAAATGACTGATCTCGCCGAGCGCGCTGAGCCTATCGATCTCGGTCGGCGTGGCCAGCAGCGGCTTGGCGTGGCGCAACACATATTCCGTGGCGCCGCGGCCGTGCGCACGGGGCGGGCGCACGTTGTCGACCTCGTCCACCGAATACGGGAAGGTGAGCAGGTCGTTTTCCTCGTCTACCAGCGCGATATAGAAGTTGCGCGCATACAGCAGACCGCTGATCACCTGGTGCGTCGCGGCGTAGAACTTGTCGAGGCTCTCGGCGGTATTGGCCAGTTCGGCGATCCGGAACAGGGCAGCCTGCAGCCGCTCGCCGCGCTGCCGCTGCAGCACTTGCTGGCGCAGCACGCGGTTCGCCTCACGCAGCGCGGCGGTGCGGTCGGTGACCCGACGCCCCAGCTCGATATGTGCCTCGCGCCGTTCCAGCGCGGTCTGCACATGCTGGGCCACATAGTTGAGCAAGTCCAGGTCGTGCCGCGAATAGTGGGTGTCCGCCCGGTAGCTCTGCATCACGATACCGCCGACGACGCGACCGGCGCGCAACAGCGGCGCGCCGAGCCAGTGTTCGCAACTGGGACCAACCAGCACGAAACGGTCGCCGAACTGCTGTTTCAGCTCGTCGATGGAGCCCATCAGCGGCCGCCCTTCCTGCAGCAGGTTCCAGGTCAGGCTGTGCAGCATTTCGTGCAGCGGCAGGTTCTGGTCCGGCGGCGGCGGGTCGGTATCGGCGATGTCGACGTAATAGGGGAAACGGACCGAGTCGGTGGTAGCGTCGTACAGCACGATGTAGAAATTCTCGGCATACATCAGGCTGCTGACGATGGCGTGCAGCGAGCGCATCATCTCGGGCATGTCCTGCCCGGCACCGGCCTGTTCGGCAATCGCGTAGAGCGCTCGCTGCAACCGTTCGGCCAGCGCAAGGCGCGAAATGGCTTCGTACAGCCGACTCGTTTCGGCCAGTTGGCGCAAGCGGATGTCGGCCAGCCGCCCCAGCCATTCCAGTTGGTCACGCACGACTTCGGCCAACGGCAGCTCGACCCTTTCGAGGATCAGGGTGCGTGGAACTTGCGGGTCTTCGGCGAGGTCCAGTTGACCGGCCAGATGCGCGGCCTGCTCGTCCCGGCGGCGCCAGCGCAGATGGCCCTGGACGCCGAAACTGGTCAGGGTCAGCTCGCAAATCTCCATCACGGCAGCCGCGTCCGTCGCTTCGAACAGGCGTTCCACCGCCGCATGCAAGGCCGCAGGATCCCGCGCCACCGGAGGTGACGATGCGGGACGGATCGTCGGTGTGGCGCTCATGGTGCTAAGGCTGCTTCCGGGACGACCTGGCTGAACCGAGATGACACGCCTTTATATCGTGTAAGCGCGCCCGGCCGCCAGCGCCGGCGCGGGGAACCCCGCTGTCGCTGGAGGGTCGAATGACCTTGCTGACTCCGAAATGTGTGCATTGCAGCTGTTTTTCAGGGTGTTAGTAAAACGTAAAACGGGGTACACTTCGGCCCTACATGCGTTTCCTTCTCTTGAGTGAGCTATCGGTTTCCGAGCATGCGCCGCCTTTCCGTCCTCCTGCTGACCTGTTTGCTGCCGCTTGCCGCGGCGGGCCAGTCCGCGGGCGCGGACAATCAGGTGGCTGAAAGCCTGCTTGCGCAGCCGTCGGCACCGGTTTTTCAGGCCGAAGCAGGCACGCTGATGCCGTTGTGGCGGACCGCCGATGGCCACGTGCTGTCGCTGAAGACCGAGCGCAGCAGTGCAGCCGAAGCCATGGGAAGTCATTCGCCACTGGCGCTGCGGGTAGTCGACGGCTCTACCGTCATGACCACCGGCGTGGAGTACGGACTTGGCCCGCGCTTGCAGGCGCATGCCGAAGTGAGCGAGCTTTCCTGGACGCATGCCGGCCAGCGCCTGCGTGGCAGCGAAGTGGGTGCCACCTACCAGGCGGGTCGCTACAGCGTGGGCGTCAGCGTGGGCACCAACAGCGTGCCGAACGCAGGCAATGTGTTGCCGCGGGTGCTGCCGGGTGCGGCACCCGGTGTGGATGGTCTGGCCAGTTTCGACAACAGTGCACAGTTCAATGCCCGCGGCCGCCTGGCGCTGGGCAGCAAGAGCGGCATCGATCTGGGCGCCAGCGTGGGCCGCATCCATCTGCTGCCCGGCAATCTGCTCGGCGTCGATACACTGGACCAGAAGGCGCTGAGTTTCGGTGTCGACCATGGTTCGTTGAGCGGTGTGCTGACCGGCCGCACGATGCAGCCGCAGGTGGCCATTCCCGGTGACCTGAATGCCGATCGCCGCTGGAACAGCATCGATCTGGGCGTGACCTGGCGCCTGCCGTGGCGCGGCTCGTTGAGCGTTGGCGCGCAGAACCTGTGGTCGTCCGGTGCGCCAGCCAATACGCCGGCTGGCCCCGAGCCGGACCAGTCGCGCACGCCGTACGTGCAGTACCATCAGGATCTCTGAGCGGCGGGGCGCACCGCGCGAGACGTCCCATCGCAAAAACGCCGTCGCTTGCGCGACGGCGTTTTCGTTTTGGCGATCAGGGCTTGAAAGCCGTGCGGGACTGACTTGTTCAGTCCTGCCGACGCACGCGCAGGTCGCCGCTGAACGTCTCGACATTGATCTTGCCCTGGCCGGTGCCGAGGCTGGCTTCGAGCGAGCTGCCGGGGCCGTGTTCAGGCTGTGTCGGGGTGCCGAAATCGCTGCGCAAGTTGCCGCTGAAGCTGCTGGCGTGCAGGTGCGCATTCGTGTTCGCAGGAACCTGCAGTTGCACGTCGCCGCTCATGCTGTCGATGTCGATGCTGCCGCCGGCGGTCAGTCCGCCGTTCAACTGCACATTGCCCGAGACGGTGCTGAGCGTGAGCTTCTGCCACGGTCCCCCGTTGGCCTGGATCCGGCCGGAGATGGTTTGCAGCTCGACGCGATTGCCTAGTGACGGCGCCAGGATATCGCCGCTCACGGTCTGCAGGTCGGCCTGTTCGGCGTGGCCGGCTTGCTCGATGCCGCCACTGACACTGTCCACCTTCAGCGACGGGGTGCGCGCGTTGATGCGCGCCTTGCCGCTCACGGTGTTGACCTCGATGCTGCCGCCGTCCATGCCGTCGATCAGCAGCGGGGCGCTGACCACGTCGACCTCGAGCGAGGCGGCTTTGGGCACATGCAGCTCCAGCGTCGTGGCGCCCATCCTGCTGTCGCCACCCCAGTTGAACCAGCCCGAGCCGCCTTGCGGCTCGACCTTGATCTCTAGGTGGCCATTGTCGCCAGTGATCGCCAGGGGTTTGGCGCCGTCGCCGAGACGCCCGGTGACCTGCACTTCGTTGCGATCCCAGGCGATCACGTTCACCGTGCCGGCAACATTGCTGATGCTGACCCTGGCCGTCGCCGTGGCGTCGTGGCGCAACTGGATCGGCGTATCGGCCAGGGCCTGGCCGATGCAGAAGCACAGCAACAATGGAAGATAGCGGACGGTATTCATGCGTGTTCCTTCAAGTATCAGCCTGGCTGGTTGGCCAGTTGGCGAAGTTCGGTCTGTTGCTGTTCGGTGCGACCGAGCAGGCGTTGCAACGCGGGCGAGTTCGGCGCCTGCTGGATCGCCAGCAGCAGCTCCATGTGGGCGGCATCCAGCTCGATCGCGGCGCCGCTGAGGCGCGGATCAGAAGGTTTCCACGGGGAGGCATTCGAGGCGAACGTGGTGGATGCCGGGCTCGCTGGAGTCCGCGTGACATGCCAGCCGATGCCGGCGGCCAGCACCAGCGAAGCTGCCAGCACGACACCGAACAGCCAGCGTCGACGCTGCGGCGGTTGGCGCGCATCTGCTGCCCCGTTGTGGTGCCCTGTTTCATCCAGCGCCGCTTCGATGCCGGCCCAGAGATCGCGTGGCGGCAGCCGTGGCTGGCGCAGTTCGCGCATCTGTCGGCGCCATTCGAATTCATTCATGAGTGTTCTCCCAGTGCCTTGCGCAGCAGGCCGCGCGCACGATGCAGTTGTGCTTTCGACGTGCCGACCGCCATGCCCAGTTCGCTGCCGATTTCCTCGTGTTTCCAGCCTTCGACGTCGTGCAGTACCAGCACCGCACGCGCCCGTGGCGGCAACTTGCCGATGGCATGCTCCAGTTCCTCACGCTCGGCTGAGCAGAAAGGTGTCGTGCCGGCGTCCGGCAGTTGATCCTCATCCACCATGCTGACCGGGTCGGCGCCACGGGCGCGGATGTCCATCAAGGCCAAGTTCACCGCGAGCCGGTAAAGCCAGGTGCCAAACGCGCTCTCATGACGGAAGCCGGGAAGTTTCTGCCAGGCGCGCACGAACGCGTCCTGGGTCAGGTCCTCGGCGCGGGCGTGGTCGTAGCCGGCAAGCCGGTAGACCGCGCCATGCACGCGACCGACGTGCAGCCGGTACAGCCGCTGGAACGCGTGGCGGTCGCCGGCGGCGGCCGCGCGCACGTCATCAGTGTCGTTGATTCCCGCTGACGCAGGCGACATCGTGCTTCCGGAGGCAGGGCAGGTGGCGATCATCTTGCCAGCTTGGATGCGCGGTCGCGCAAAAGGGTTTGAAGCATCGCGGACCGCCCTCGTCGAGGGGCGGTCCGCGACCCGGTCGCCTCAGGAAGTGGCGGCTTCGCGGCGCGGCTGGTCGGCGCTGTCGAGCGCGGCCGCCACGCGTTGCTGTTCCCGGCGCAGACGCGCGGGCAGCTGCGGAGCAAAGCTCTCCAGATACTCGCCGATGGCGGCAAGCTCGGTCTGCCAGCCGGCCTGGTCGATCTCCAGCAGCTCGTCCAGCCGGGCCCGATCCAGCGGGAGCCCTTCCACTTCGAGCTCGCTCGCGGCGGGCACGATGCCGATCGGCGTTTCGACGCCGGCCAGCCGGCCTTCGGCGCGATTGATCATCCATTCCAGCACGCGCAGGTTGTCGCCAAAGCCCGGCCACAGGAACTTGCCGTCGGCACCCTTGCGGAACCAGTTGACGTGGAAGACCTTCGGCAGCTTGGCGCCGGGCTGGTCGAAGGACAGCCAGTGCGCGAAGTAGTCGCCGTAGTGGTAACCGCAGAACGGCTTCATCGCCATCGAATCACGCCGCAGCACGCCGACTGCGCCGGTGGCCGCGGCGGTGGTTTCCGAGCCCATGGCAGCGCCCATCAGCACGCCGTGGCTCCAGTCGCGCGCTTCCATCACCAGCGGCAGCAGCGAGGGCCGGCGGCCGCCAAACACGATGGCGCTGATCGGCACGCCTTCGGCGGCTTCGGCCATCGGCGACCAGGTCGGGCACTGCTTCGCGCTGACCGTGAAGCGCGAGTTCGGGTGCGCGGCGGGGCCGTTGGCCGGGTCATAGGGACGCCCCTGCCAGTCGGTGACCGGGGTGCCGGGCAGGCCTTCCCACCACGGCTGGTTGTCGGCGGTGACGGCGACATTGGTGAAGATGGTGTCGTGCGCGATGCTCTTCATGGCGTTGTGGTTGGTGGCGTCGCTGGTGCCCGGTGCCACGCCGAAGAAACCGGCTTCCGGGTTGATCGCGTACAGCCTTCCATCCGCGCCGGGACGCATCCAGCAGATGTCGTCGCCGATCGTCCACACTTTCCAGCCATCGCGCAGATAGCCTTCCGGCGGAATCAGCATCGACAGGTTGGTCTTGCCACAGGCCGAGGGGAAAGCGGCGGCGATGTAATGCGTCTCGCCCTGCGGGTTCTCGATGCCCACGATCAGCATGTGCTCGGCCAGCCAGCCTTCCGTGCGCGCCTGGTGGCTGGCGATGCGCAGGGCGTGGCACTTCTTGCCCAGCAGCGCGTTGCCGCCGTAGCCGGAACCATAGGACTTGATCGATAGCTCGGCCGGGAAGTGCATGATCCAGCGGCGCTCCGGATCGAGCTCGCCCTTCGAGTGCAGGCCCTTGACGAAGGAGCCTTCGCGCTCGATCCGCGCCAGCGCGGCGGCGCCCATGCGGGTCATGATCTTCATGTTGGCGACCACGTAGGGGCTGTCGGTGATCTCCACCCCGCAGCGCGACAGCGGCGAGTCGATCGGGCCCATGCAGTACGGGATCACGTACAGCGTGCGACCTTCCATGCAGCCATCGAACAGTGCGTCGATCTTCGCGTGCGCCTCGACCGGATCCATCCAGTGGTTGTTCGGGCCGGTGTCTTGCTGGTCCGGGTGGCAGACCAGGGTGAGGTGTTCGACGCGGGCCACGTCTGTCGGATGCGAGCGGTGCAGGTAACAGCCGGGATGGGTCTGCTGGTTCAGTTCGATCAGGGTGCCGTCGGCCAGCATCTGCTGCACCAGGGACTGGTATTCGGCATCCGAGCCGTCGCACCAGTGAATTTTCGCGGGGCGGGTCAGGGCGGCAACTTCATCGACCCATTGCGCGAGCGCTTCCAGCTTGCTGGCCATCGTATCCTCGTGAGGTTTTTTGAAAAATTGATCGGAAACGGTAGTTTGCAAGCACTGGTATTGCAAGGCTTGGCGCAACAAAGACGGCGCCAGATGGCGCCGTCCGGGCTTGCCACGGTGCCGATCAGGCCGGAATCAGCGTCGCGATCATGTGTTCGACGTAGGCGTCGAACTCTTCCAGATTCAGCCGCGGCAGACCCAGGGTGAAGTTGAGCTGCAGGAAACCGACATAGGCGGCATAGGTCAGGCGGGCGCGGTTCAACGCCTGCTCCGCGGGCAGGCCGGATTCGCAGTACGCCGTGTTCAGGAACTCCATTCGTCGCTGCGAGACGCGCGCCATCACCGGCACCACCTGGGGATGATCCAGCGCCTTGAGCAGCGCCGCATACACGCGGTGCGGCTGCAATTCGTGGGCGACCCGGCGGAACAGTTCCGGCAGGCGCTTGCGCGGGTCACTGATCTGCTCGATCTGGCCGAGAACCTCGCGTTCGCCGTACTGTTCCCAGCGTTCCAGCGCCGCATGCAGGAGCGCTTCGCGGGTGCGAAAGTGCCAGTAGAAGCTGCCCTTGGTCACGCCGAGCTGGCGGGCAAGAGCCTCCACGGCCAGTGCACCCACGCCCTGTTCGGCGATCAACTGCAGGGCGGCAAGTTCCCAATCTTCGGCCGACAGCCGGGTGCGTTCTGGCTTGCTGCTTACATTCATGTCCGTATGGTAGCCAGACGCCGTGCATTTGTAATGTGTGCGGGCCATCGTGCTGAATGGACGGGAAAATATCCTCGACGGCCCGCACCTCAGCGCACGGTTGACGGCGTTCGGCGAGGCAATCCATACTCTGACGTATGGTTCAGTCCAGTCGCCCGCCTGCCAGCTTTCGTCGCTTCCCCGTCGCTGATCTCGATCTGGCGGTGGAAACGCTGCATGCCGACGGCAATCCCACCCTGCTGTTCGCGCATGGCTTCGGCCAGACCCGTCATGCCTGGACCGGTGCGGCAACGGCGCTGGCAGAGGCCGGGTGCCGCTGCGTCACCTTCGACAGTCGCGGCCACGGTGAGAGCGACCGCATCGCCGCCGACGCGAATGCCGGCGGCTATCACATGGATCAGTTTGCCGACGATCTGCTGCGGCTGGCGGCCGCGCAGCCGCAGCCGCCGATCCTGATCGGCGCCTCGATGGGCGGCCTGCTCGGCATGGTGCTGGCCGGCGAGATCCATCCCTCGCCGTTTCGCGCACTGGTGCTGGTCGACATCACGCCGCGCTGGGAAACCGCCGGCGTGGAACGCATCCTCGCCTTCATGCAGGCGCACCCGGACGGCTTCGACCATTACGACGACGCGGCCGAACAGATTGCCGCCTACCTGCCGCAGCGCCGCGAACGCAAGAGCGAACAGCAGTTGCGCCCGCTGCTGCGCGAAGGTGCCGACGGCCGGCTGCGCTGGCACTGGGACCCGACCCTGCTGGCCGGCGACCTGGTGCAGGAAAGCGAACGCTACCAGCCGCGCCTGCAGGCTGCCGCGAAGAAGATCGCGGTGCCCGTGCTGCTGCTTTCCGGCGCCCGCAGCGACGTGGTCTCGCGCGCCACGGTCGACGAATTCCTGCAGCTGGTGCCGCATGCCGAACATGTCGAGTTGCCGCACGCCACGCACATGGTGGCGGGCGACGCCAATGATGCTTTCACGCGTGAAGTCGAGCGCTTCGTGCAGAGTCTTGCTTCACTACCCGTCGACCGGCGCACCGCCGGCGGCGTTCAATCGCAATGAGGTGTTGAGATGTCCGTGCTACTGACCCTGCTGGCGGCGTTGATTGCCACTGGTGCCTGCGCCTATCACCGCACCAGCCTGCGTACCTGGGCGATCGTCACCATCGTCACCACGCTGGTGGTGGGGCTGCTGGTGCATGCCCCGTGGACCACCGCGATCCTGCTGATCATCGAGCTGCTGATTGCCGTGCCGCTGCTGCTGGTGGACTTTCGTCGCCGGCAGATCAGCGCGCCCTTGCTGAAGATGTTCGCCAAGGTCACGCCGAAGCTGTCGGAGACCGAGCAGACCGCGCTCGAAGCCGGCACCGTCGGCTTCGAGGGCGAGTTGTTCTCGGGCAAGCCGGACTGGCATGAACTGCTGAAGCAGCCGAAGCCGGAGTTGAGCGTCGAGGAGCAGGCCTTCCTCGACGGTCCGGTGGAACAGCTGTGCGCGATGATCGACGACTGGCAGATCACCCACGAGCTGGCCGACCTGCCGCCGAACGTGTGGCAGTTCATCAAGCAGAACCGCTTCTTCGGCATGATCATCCCCAAGCAGTACGGCGGCCTGCAGTTCTCCGCGCTGGCGCATTCGGCGGTGCTGCAGAAGCTCAACAGCATGTCGGCCACGGTGGCCTCGACGGTGGCCGTGCCGAACTCGCTCGGGCCGGCCGAGCTGCTGCTGCACTACGGCAGCGAGGAGCAGAAGAACCACTACCTGCCGCGGCTGGCGGTGGGCGAGGAGATTCCGTGCTTCGCGCTGACCGGTCCGTACGCCGGCTCCGACGCCACCTCGATTCCCGACACCGGCATCGTCTGCAGGCAGATCGTCGATGGCGTGGAGACGCTGGGCATCAAGCTCGACTTCGACAAGCGCTACATCACGCTGGCGCCGGTCGCCACCGTGGTCGGCCTGGCCTTCCGCATGTTCGATCCGGAGCACCTGCTCGGCGACAAGGAAGACCTCGGCATCACCCTGGCGCTGCTGCCGCGTTCGACGCCCGGGCTGGAGATCGGCCGTCGCCATTTCCCGCTCAACATCCCGTTCCAGAACGGGCCGGTGCGCGGCAAGGACGTGTTCGCGCCGTTGTCGGTGCTGATCGGCGGTCCGCAGATGGCCGGCCATGGCTGGCGCATGCTGGTCGAATGCCTGTCGGTGGGTCGCGCCATCTCGCTGCCGTCCAACGCCACCGGCGGCATGCGCGCCTCGGCGCTGGCCACCGGCGCGTATGCACGCATGCGCAAGCAGTTCGGCCTGGCCGTGGCGCGATTCGAGGGCGTCGAGGAAGCGCTGGCGCGGATCGGCGGCCTGACCTACGCCACCGCGGCGCTGTCGCGGGCCACCGCCGCGGCGGTCGACCGCGGCGAAAAACCGGCGGTGCCATCGGCGATCGCCAAATACCACGCCACCGAATGGGCGCGGCAGATCGCCAGCGACACGATGGACGTGCACGGCGGCAAGGCGGTGCAACTCGGGCCGAGCAATTACGCCGGGCGGGGCTGGTCGTCGGTGCCGATCGCGATCACGGTGGAAGGCGCCAACATCATGACGCGCAGCCTGATGATCTTCGGTCAGGGCGCGATCCGCTGCCATCCATACGTGCTGAAGGAAATGCAGGCGCTGTCGATCGCCGACCGCGGCGAGCAGTTGAAGGTGTTCGATCGCCTGCTGTTCGGCCACATCGGCTTCGGCATCTCCAACGCCGTGCGCAGCCTGGCGATGGGCCTGAGTGGTGCCAGCATCGGCGAAACCGCGGGTGACGCCTATACGCGTCGCTACTACCGCAAGCTCGACCGCTACTCCGCCGCGCTGGCGCTGTGCGCGGACGTGTTCATGGGCGTGCTCGGCGGCAAGCTGAAGTTCAAGGAAAAACTGTCCGCGCGCCTGGGTGACGTGCTGAGCTATCTGTACATCGCCAGCGCCATGCTCAAGCAGTACGAGGACAACGGCCGGCCGGAAGCGGATCGTCCGTTCCTGGCCTGGGGTTTCCACCAGTGCATGTGGCTGATCCAGAATGCGCTGGATGGCGCGATCCGCAACTTCCCGGTGCGTCCGGTGGCGTGGCTGTTGCGCGCACTGGTGTTCCCGCTGGGTCGGCGCGAAGTACCGCCGTCGGATCGTCTGGGTCGACGGGTGGCCGCCTTGCTCACCGCGCCGAACGAGGCGCTGGATCGCCTCACCGCCTGGGTCTACACCACGCCCACGCCGAACAACACGATCGGCCGCATGAAGGCCTTGCTGCCCGACGTGATTGCCGCCGAGCCGGTGGATCGAAAGTTCGGCAAGGCGCTGAAATCGGGCCAGTTCAAATCGCACGACTACCTGGGGCAACTGGCCGAGGCGCAGCAGGCCGGGGTGATCTCCGACGCCGAGGCGGCGCTGCTTCGGCGCGTGCGCGAAGGCGTGTTCGAGTTCATCTCGGTGGACGACTTCGATACCGACGAATTGCGCGCGTTCAAGATTCGCCCGGTGAATTCGGCCGGCCTGTAAGTTTGCAACGTGGCAACGCCACCCGTGCGGGTGGCGTCGCCCTGCTCACGGCGTCGTCAACACGCAGCGGTTCTTGCCGCTGCGCTTGGCCTCGTACATCGCGTTGTCCGCCGCATGCATCAGTTGTTCCGCGGCGTCGGCGTGTTCGGTGGGCGCATACGGCGCAATGCCGATGCTGGCACTGATGCACAATTCGATCGATTTTCCGTTCACCTGCAGGTGGTACGGCTCGCCCAGTGCCGCGCAGAGTTTCTCGCACAATTGCAGCGCCATCTGCGGCTCGTCGATCTCCTCCAGCACCAGGGCAAATTCGTCGCCACCCAGGCGGGCCACCGTGTCGTTGCCGCGCAGGTGCATCGGCAGGCGGGCGGCGATCTGCTGCAGCAGGGCGTCGCCGGCGGCGTGGCCGTGGCTGTCGTTGACGCCCTTGAAACCGTCGATATCGATGCAGGCCAGCGCGAAGCGGCAGTGATGCCGGTTGGCGCGCTGGATCGCACCGTGCAGCCGGTCATGGAACAGCGCCCGGTTCGGCAGGCCGGTCAGCGGATCGTGGCTGGCCTGGTGGCGCACCATGCTTTCGACCAGCTTGCGTTCGGCGATCTCGCGATGCAGTTGCCCATTGCGCTCGGCCAGCTCGGCCATCGCCTCGCGCAGCTTCATGCGCGCCGAATACAGTTCAAGGAACACACGCACCTTGGACTGCAGGATCTGGTCGTTGATCGGCTTGGCGATGTAGTCCACCGCGCCGGAGTGGTAACCCTTGAGCCGGTTCATGTCGTCGGCATAGGCGGCGGTGACGAAGATGATCGGCGTCTGGTTCAGCTGGTCGGTTTCAGCAAGCAGGCTGGCCACCTCGAAACCGTCCATGTCGGGCATGTTGACGTCGAGCAGGATCAGCGCGAATTCGTGATCCAGGCAAAGCGCCAGCGCCTGGTTGCCGCTGGCGGCCTCGAACAACTGCGCGCCGCTGTGTGCAAGCAGGCGGCGCATCGCCACCAGGTTCGCCCGGGTGTCATCGACGATCAGGATTTTCGGCGTCATCAAGGTTCTGTTCCTCCGGCCATTCCATGGCTTCCGGGGACAACCCTAACCGATGTCGCCGGGATGCGTCCGCCTCCGGCGCTGAAGCTTGCGCCGTTGTGGTGGGAGTCGCGCCGGTCAGGCTGGCGCGGCAGGCAGCCAGGTGCGCACCATGCCGGCAAGCTGGTCGAGGTCGATCGGCTTGGAGAGATAGTCGTTGGCGCCCATCTCCAGGCAGGTTTCGCGGTCGCCGGTCATTGCCTTGGCGGTCACCGCGATGATCGGCAGCGCCGCAAAACCGGCCTGTTCGCGAATGGCCCGGATCGTCGCGTAGCCGTCCATGCCCGGCATCATGATGTCCATCAGCACCAGGTCGGGCCGGGCTTCGGTTTCCAGTGCGCGCAGTGCCTTGTAGCCATCCTGCGCCATGCTCACCTGCAGTCCCCAGCCGCGCAGCACCTTGGACAGGGCGAACAGGTTGCGCATGTCGTCATCCACCAGCAACACGCGGCGACCGGCCAGCGCAACAGGCGAGGCCTCCTCCGTCGGTGCAGTCGGGGCAGGGTGCGGAATCTCGCGCAGGAAGTTGCCTACTTCCTGCAGCAGGCGTTCGCTGGAACGGGCGCCCTTGAGCACGATGGCATCGGCGTACTGGCGAAGCTTGAGGTGCTCCTGCGGATCGAGCTCGCGCCCGGAATACACCACCACCGGCGGCATCGCGTCGGCAGCGGCGGACAGGTGTTCCATCAATTCCAGCCCGGACATGCCGGGCAGGCCAAGATCCAGCACGATGCAGTCGTAGTCGACCTCGGCGATCTTCGGCAGCGCATCCTCCGCGGAAGCCGCTTCATCCACCTGCACGTGGTGGGCGCGCAGCGTGATCTGGATCGCCTTGCGCGAAGCGTCGTCGTCTTCCACCACCAGCACGCGGCGGTGCTGGCCTTCGCCGAAATGCAGCAGGCGATCCAGTGCCTGCGTGATCGACTCGCGACTGACCGGCTTGGTCAGGAAGCCGATCGCGCCGCGTTCCATGCCACGCCTGCCGACGTCGCTGGCCGATACGAAGTGCACCGGGATCGAGCGCGTGACCGCGTCCACCTTGAGCCGGTCCAGCACCGTCCAGCCGTCCATCACCGGCAACGAGACGTCCAGCAGGATGCCTGACGGATGATGCGCGCGCGCCAGTTGCAGGCCCGATTCGCCGTCCATCGCGGCCAGTGCCCGATAGCCCTTGCGGTGGATCATGTCGATCAGGATGCGCACGAAGGCCGGATCGTCCTCGATCACCAGGATGGTGACCTGGCCCGGCAGCAGCGTGTGGCGGTCGTCTTCGATTCGAACGCTCGGCGTGGGCAGCAGCAAGGGCGTGGTGACGCGCCGCCCCGACTGGCTGGCAGCCTGTTCCGCCGGCTCGTTGACGGGCAGCGGCAGTGGCGGTGACTCCGGCAGCAGCAAGGTGAACTGGCTGCCGCGTCCGCTCTGGCTGTGCAACACCACGTCGCCGCCAAGCAGCTGGGCCATCCGCCGCGAAATGGCCAGGCCCAGGCCGGTGCCACCAAACTGGCGGCTGGTGCTGGCGTCGACCTGCTCGAACGCATTGAAGACACGCTCGAGCTTGTCCGGCGGGATGCCGATGCCGGTATCGCTCACCGTGATGGCCAGCAATGGCTGGCCGGCGAGCGCGGCGGGCACCGCCAGTTCCGCCTGCGCCCGGCCGATATGCAGGTCCACCGAACCGCGGACGGTGAACTTGAATGCGTTGCTCAGCAGGTTGTTGGCGATCTGCTCCACCTTGCCGCCGTCGGTGACCAGGGTTGCCGGCAAGTCGGTGTCGATCGACACCTCGAAGCCCAGCCGCTTGTCGGTGGCGACATGGGCAAAGGTTCGCTGCAGCCGCTTGCCCAGTTCGGCGAGGGACACCTCCTCGACCACCAGCTCCATCTTGCCGGACTCGACCTTGGACAGGTCGAGGATGTCGTTGATCAGGTGCAGCAGGCTGTTGCCGGCGTCATGGATGATCCGTGCCGATTCGATCTGCTCGTCATCGAGATTGCCAGTGTCGTTGTCGGCCAGGCTGCGCGACAGGATCAGCAGGCTGTTCAGCGGTGTGCGCAGTTCATGCGACATGTTGGCCAGGAAGTCCGACTTGTACTGGCTGGCGCGCGCCAGTTCGGCGGCCTTTTCTTCGGTATCGCGCTGCAGGTCCTCCAGCACCACTTTCTGCCGGTTCAGGCTCTCGGTCATGTCCCGCAGCTCGTCGTTGGAAGAGCGCAGCTCCTCGGCCTGCACCCGCTGCTCTTCCTCCGATGCGATCAGCCGTCGCGATTGCTCTTCCAGCTCGGTGGTCTTCACCCGCAGGGTTTCATTGCTTTCGTGCAGCACTTCCTTCTGCTGGCGCATCACCAGTTCGGACAGGCGCAATTCGTCGGCCTGCTCCTGCGTCTGCTGCAGCAAGTCCTGGGTATGCACGGCCTGGTTGAGATTCTCCAGCGCCAGCGCCACGATCGGCAGCAGCTCATCCAGCAACTGCTGCTGCAAGGCGGTGACCGGCGCGAAACTGGCCATTTCCAGCACGCCGATCAGGGTCTCGCGATAGATCAGCGGCAGGATCGCGATGTGTCTGGGCAAGGCCTCGCCACTGCCCGAGTCAATCCGCAGGTAGTTGTCGGGCACCTCATCCAGGATGATCGGCTTGCGTTCCACCGCGCACTGGCCGACCAGCCCTTCGCCGGGCATGTACTGGTCGGCGGAGCGATGGTTCAGGCGCAGTCCGTAACTGCCCAGCAGGTCCAGTCGGTGGCGCGCGTCGTCGAACGAGTAGAACAGTCCCAGCCCGGCGTTGCACAGCGGCACCACCTCGCTGGTCAGCCACTGGGCGAAGTCCTTGTGCGTGGTGGCCTGCAGCAGCACCTGGGAGATGTCCGCCACCTGCGAGCGAATCCACGCGCGCGCATCGGTATCCAGCGACATCTGCTTGAAGACTTGCAGGGCGCGCGCGATCTCGCCCACTTCATCGCGGCGATTCAGGCGGCGGATCTCGAAATCGTGGTCGTGGTTGGACAGCTGCGTCATCTGGTCGGTGAGCCGGCGCAACGGCCGGATCACCAGTTGCGAGGTCAACCGGATGACGGTGATGCCGAGCAGGATGCCCAGCACGATGGCCAGCCCGTTGATCGCCTTGGTCCTGCTGAGGGTCAGGTCGAGCTGGTGGTTGCGTTGGTCCAGCAGCCGGCTCTCCTCGCCGGCCATCTGGTCCAGCACGGCGGAGATATCGTCCATACGCACGGTGCGGTGTTGCATGTAGTCGCGCTGGATCCGTTGCCGTTCCAGGTTGGCGCCCGCGGCAGTGAGGTCCAGCCGTTTGAGCGGATCAATGGCGCGGTCCAGTACTTCCTGGCGCCAGCGCGTCGCCATCGACTGGATCGTGTCCAGCCGGGTCTGCTGCAACGCATCGTCGACCAGCAGCTGGCGCAGTTCGACGAGGCGCCGATCGAGTTCCTCGTTGGACCGGTTGAACAGCTCCAGCTCGCTCGGCGTCGCCGACAGCAGGAAGCCACGCGCGCCGGTCTGGCTGGATTGCGCAGCGCGCTGCACGGTGTCGATCTGCAGCAGCACCTGATAGGCATGGCTGGCCCAGTGGTGCGTGGTTTTCTGCTTCTGCAGCGAATCCAGGGTGATCAGGTTGGCGAGCAGGAACAGGCTGAGCAGCAAGCCGATGGCCAGCATCATCTTGCGCTGCAATGGCTGGTTGGCCAGCCAGGAATTCTTCCTTGGAGGGTTGGTCTGCGGCGCGCTGATCGGGGCCATGACGGCGTCCTTTACCGAGTGAGTGGGCCACCAGGCCGGTGGCCGCAGCTACAGGGTAGTCGCTGCGGCGGGCAAACCCCAGTTCGGCGCCGCCGCGGATTCAGCGCCAGGCCAGCCGTCAAGCCCGCCTGGCTTGCGAACGCAACGGCACGATCGAGCCGCGCCGCAGCGCAATCACCAGCAGGCCCAGCGTGCACAGCGTGCACAGCGCCAGCGCGACCACCGAAGCCTCGGCGCCGAACACGCCGCCGCTGAGCCAGTCCGGGCCGCTGCGGGTGGAGACCAGCCAGCCGTCGGCGTCGGTGCCGGAAACCGGAATGCCGTAGATCGTGCCCTGGGTGAAGTTCCACGCCGCGTGCAGGCCCATGCACAGCGCCAGCGAGCGGGTCACGTGGTACAGCATGCCGAACAGCAGGCCGGCCTCGATCGCGATCGCCATCGAACTCCACAGCGTGGCGCCGGGATTGCCCAGGTGCACCGCGCCGAAGAACAGCGCCGAAATGGCCAGCGCCCACCAGGTGCCCAGGCCTTCCTCGACGATGCGGAACAGCACGCCACGGAACATGATCTCCTCGCCGATGCCGGCGCCCAGTCCCACCACCAGCAGCGCTGGCAGCCACGCTGCATCCGGGTTGGTGCCGGTCACGTGGTAGCTGCCCAGCAGATAGAGCACGCCGACCACGGCGCTGAAAAGCAGCACGCCGAACGCTAGGCCAAGCAGGCCCTGGGGAATCAGCGAGGCAGGCGCCAGTTCACTGATCCGGCGGCGCTCGATCCATTTCACCAGGATCAGGTAGGCAAGCAGCGGGATCAGCGCGCGCGCCGCCAACTGCGCGACGGCCTGTTGCAGCGGCGGCGAAGCCTTGCCCCAGCCCAGCAGGTGCAACGCGCCACCGATGACAAAGCTCAGCGCGATGAACAGCGCAATGAAGATCACGATGCGCGCCAGCGGTGAATACAGCAGCCGGCGCTTCCATGTCGGCGCGTCGGCGGGCGTGACGAAAGCGATCGATGACTGCGGCATGCGCTGGTTTCCCCCGGTTGGAATCAGCGCAGATTAGCCGTCCGCGGGCGACCTGCCCAGTGGGCGCGTGGCGAAGCTCAGACCTCGACGGCCGCCGCGTGCTCGCGCGTGTTGGCAAAGCGCACCTGCGGCCAGCGCTCCTGCGCCAGTTGCAGATTGACCCGCGTCGGCGCGATGTAGACCAGTTCGCCGGCACCGTCGATGGCCAGGTTCATCGCGTTCTTCTCGCGGAACTCGTCCAGCTTCTTCTCGTCATCGCAGTGCACCCAGCGCGCGGTGCTCACGGTCACCGGTTCGAAGCTGGCGTCGACGTTGTACTCGTCCTTCAGCCGGTAGGCGACCACCTCGAACTGCAGCACGCCGACCGCGCCCAGGATCAGGTCGTTCGACATCAGCGGCCGGAAGAACTGGGTGGCACCTTCCTCGCTCAATTGTGCCAGGCCCTTCTGCAGCGCCTTCATCTTCAGCGGGTCGCGCAGCCTCGCGCGGCGGAACAGTTCCGGCGCGAAGTTCGGGATGCCGGTGAAGTTGACCATCTCGCCTTCGGTGAAGGTGTCGCCGATGGTAATGGTGCCGTGGTTGTGCAGGCCGATCACGTCCCCCGGGTAGGCGGTCTCGACGATCTCGCGATCGCTGGCCATGAAGGTCAGCGCATTGGCGATGCGCACTTCCTTGCCGGTGCGCGTCTGCATCATCTTCATGCCCGCGTTGTAGGTGCCCGAGCACACGCGCATGAAGGCCACGCGGTCGCGGTGCGCCGGGTCCATGTTGGCCTGGATCTTGAACACGAAGCCGGACAGCTTTTCTTCTTCCGGCTGGATCGCGCGCGTGGTGGTGTCGCGCGGCTGCGGCGAGGGCGCGTTCTCCACGAAGAAATCCAGCAATAGCTGCACGCCGAAACTGTTCACCGCCGAGCCGAAGAACACCGGCGTCTGCTTGCCGGCCAGGTATTCGTCGAGGTCGAACGACGGTGCGGCGCCTTGCACCAGCTCCAGTTCCTCGCGCAGTTCGCGCATCGCCTCCTCGCCGATCCGCTCCAGCAGGCCCGGTGCATCCAGCCCCTTGAAGATGGTCGAGTCCTGCCGGGTGAAATTCTTGCCGGCGTCGAAGATGTGCACCTCGTCCAGTGCCAGGTGATACACCCCCTTCAGTCGCTTGCCCATGCCGATCGGCCAGGTCAGCGGGGCGCAGGCAATGCCCAGCACCGACTCCACCTCGTCCAGCAGCTCGATCGGCGAGCGGCCCTCGCGGTCGAGCTTGTTGATGAAGGTCATGATCGGCGTGTCGCGCAGCCGGCACACCTCCATCAGCTTGATCGTGCGCTCCTCCACGCCCTTGGCGCAGTCGATCACCATCAGCGCCGAATCCACCGCGGTCAGCACGCGGTAGGTGTCCTCGGAAAAGTCCGCATGTCCGGGCGTGTCGAGCAGGTTGACGATCTTGCCTTCGTACGGAAACTGCATTACCGACGAGGTCACCGAAATCCCGCGCTCCTTCTCCAGCGCCATCCAGTCCGAGGTGGCGTGCCGCGCCGTCTTGCGGCTCTTCACCGAGCCGGCCATCTGGATCGCGCCACCGAACAGCAGCAGCTTTTCGGTCAGCGTGGTCTTGCCCGCGTCAGGGTGGCTGACGATGGCGAAGGTGCGGCGGCGGCGGGTTTCTTGGAGGTGGGTGGGCATGGGCAGGGGTCGGCTGGAGCGCGAACCGCTAATTGTAGCTTGGATCTGAGATGGGCCCGGGTTGGTGGGTTCCGCTGCGCCGGCTACCAGCCAGCAAAAGGCACCTGACGGCGCACTCTGGCCACATCGCTTCTACTCGCTGGATCGTCACCCCAGCGAAAGCTGGGGTCCAGCGTCTTTGGCGGTTCCATGGGTCGTGTAACGATCCGAAAGCAAGAGCTTTCGTGCGCCTTCGGCGCTCGAGCCACCTTTCTCTGTGTGGCTGTATGGACCGGAGACATGGGTGACACATGTACCAGGACATGGGTAACAGTTTAGGCCGTTTTACCCAGGTCAATTTCCATCAGTCGATGGTGGGCAAAGTAGAGCGCGTAGATGCCCTCCTGTGTG